>JADLEU010000036.1 GCA_020845955.1 Anaerolineales bacterium | reverse complement strand
GCCTCGTTTAGGTTTTGTGCCCCTTCACGAGTTACGACCCAATGGACTGTAGAAAGCAACTCCAATCCAAAGGGCGTCTCAAAGCCTTGTACTAGATCGGCCACTCGCTCAAATCGGCGGAGCGTGTCTGGATGTTCAGAGAGAAATCGAGTGCCATCTGCAACAGCACCCGGCACCAATTCAAGTTGTTTCTCTGGGTTATCAACACCATAGTACCAAGTGCTCTGGACTGTGACAGGCGGTTGGTGAGCGCCGTCAGCCAGGCTGGCCTCCGCTTGAGCCTTGATCGTCGCTGAGTATACGCCAATTCTGTTGACCAAGTGCCACGGGAAAGACTCGTACATCAAGAATTCTGCCTATTTTCCTTCTTTGATATCTGCCGGCCGAAAGCCGGTTGCTGCTACGGCCGCCCAGTTCACCTCACTTAACGCCTCAATCGTCTTCCGAAACTCAGCGTACCGAGCGCCTGCATTGGAGAGGCTTATAGCCCAGCGTTGGCGCATGGCCCTAGCCCAAGTGACGACATCGTGCACATCGGCTTCGAGGTGCACAATCGGGTCCTGACCGCCGCGATAAGTCAGCTCCGGGTGATTGCCCCTATATAACAAGTACAGCATGATCGAGCGCGGACAAAAGTAGAAGGGCACATACTCGCCAACCATTGTGCCCGGGTGGCAGCGAACCGGCAGGGCAAGCCGGCGCTGCTTGATGGTGGACATACCGATGGCAGCGGTTGGACCCCCGCGGTCAATCATCCGCTGGTCTGACACCATCTCGGCGTCAGCAACAATAGACGCCAAATTACTCACATGAGTAATGTGATAAATCTTGGGCCGTGCAGGTGTTGGCGTCATCTGTTGATGGCTCAACCCACTTCCACTTCCCCTGCTTCTTCTACCGCCTCCTCGTCCTCCGCCATTTCTTCTATGCTAACCATCGCTTCCCCTTCGTCTAGCTCACCCGGCAGCATTGCGGCAGCCTCGCGCACGTCGAGCTTGCCGGTGACGACATCGGCGATTATTCTGGCGCGATACTCGTTTGCAGCTTTGATTTGTTGGTCGATCTTGTCAGCCGCCGCAACCAAGTGTGTGGTCTGCAGTTGGACGCTTTCCACAATTGCAGTTTGTTCAGCGTATGGTGGCACGCCCACTCGAAAGTGCTTTAGATTCTCACAGGTCAAAGCCCCTTTTGTGCTACCAGAGTCATCGCTTATGGCTCGAAGGTACACATAGGCACCAGCCAATGATAAACGAAGGAAATCCGGTGAAATCGACCCATTACTCGGCGTGATAAAGGCGATATGTTGATTAATCGTTGCCTGGAAATCAAGAATAGCCGAGGTCGCCCTGGTCTTGCCCTGCCCGGTAATCGCGACGAGCACGCTACCTGGGGCGACCTGGGGCAGATGGCATTCGCGCAAAGCCAGGTCAGTCACAAACTGATCTGCCGAAGTAATTCGCCCCTGATTTACACTTGAACTGTTTAGCCACGGATAACCGGCACTTGTCCAGTACGCTGCATTCGCCCTTGACGGGGTTGAACCATTTCCAACTCGTGCAAAGTGCCCAATTTGCCAGATGTTCCAATGCTCTGGCACCTCCCCCAACCACTCCACGCCCGAAGGCTTCAACTTTACATTCGAGTCCAATCCGCGCGTCACCGCCTGCTGGATGATGGCCTGCTTCTGCTCATTGAGCAAAGCAATGAGCCGCCGCTTAGCGTGGATGTAGCGGCGCACGCGGCGGTCGAGGTGGTCGAGGAAGCGGACGATGGCGGCTTGCTCATCGAGAGGTGGGACTGGTACTATCTGAGCGCCAAATATCTCATAACGAAAGTCAGTTGATCGTTCACGAATGCCCCTGGCAAGTGCAATAATCCATTGAGAACGAGACATCTCTCGTGTTAGGCGCGCATAGTAATGAGTGTTGGCACCGTTGCGCGGTGCACAGACAGCGTAGACCGGTGTGCACTTGCCATCCGAATCAGATACACCAACTGCACCGGCTGCCGCATCCATTACATGTATGACTAAATCTCCCTTTCTGACACCTTGATACCCTATTTCCTTAAGTGACTCAGTAAATCCACGCAGCCGCCGATTTCTCCGCAGTGTAACTGTGCCGTCTCGGAAGCAGGTTACTGTTTCGTCATCTGGCTTTGCAGGTCGGTTTACCTTTCTCAACAACCACTTGGCACGCTCAAGATGCCAATGCGCCGGTATCGTGCCCAACCAAGGTAGTCCTGATTCCCGATAGCCAGTATAGGGACTTAGGGCGTCAATCACTCTGCACCCCCACAATCTCGGCCAGCAACCCGTCCGCCTCCTTCTCCAACTCCAGGATCTCCGCACGTATCTCTTCCAACGACCGTATCGGCTGCGGTTTGTAGAAGTAACGGGTGACCGAAGTCTCGCAGCCGATCCTGGTGGCCTCCGGATCTATCCAGGCGTCGGGCACTTGGCCCAGCCGAGTTGATCCGGAGTCCTGATATGCCAAGCGGGGTCTGGTGTGCACGACTACTACGACGCCTCCGCCAACAATTGGTCAGGGTCCCATAGCTTCTCGGCGATCTGCTGGAAGAGCGCGGTCCGCGCCTCTAGATCACTCTTCTTGAACTCTGGATGCGGTCTAAAGGGCAGTCCGCTAACTTCGACAAAGCGGAGAAAGCCTGGATTGTGCTTATAGCACTGGGGATGCAGCGACTTTGCCAGCAGGTTTTGGCCGACGTAGTGTGGCGACTTCTCGCCATACGTCAGGTCGCCGTAACTTGCGTTGAAACTCTTTGGGAGCAGCAGCAGGCCGCCAATGCGATTGCGGTACTCCGCAAAGTCCGCCGGGTGGCTGAACTCGTCCGTGTGCCGCTCCGGATGATCGGCCCAGATATGCTCGACCTCATAGCGGTTTCGACCGGTTTCGCTCACGTATTCCGCATAGTGCGAGGGGTATCCTGACTGGACTTCAACATAGTCAGTAAAGCGCGCGAGCAGCCGGTGGAGATAGTAGCGGTTTTGGCTGTGCAGCCTAAGCCGGTCGTTGCTGGCAAAGGTTTGGCTCTCCTGTGCCAGGCTGTCATGGAGCTTCAAGGCCAGGGCATCAGGCTCCAGACCGCGAATATCGCGCATGACCAAAAACATGGCATACTGCATGGTCGAGTACGCGATGCTGCGGAAATTCCAGATGCGGCGGGCGAGGACAATATCGGTATAGCGCCCTACCAGGCCAAGCTTTTGGTTGATAGTGGCAACGCTATCAGCCGGGCGAAGGGGCGCCAGCAATAGCAGATACTGCAGGGTGAATCCCTGGTCGGCGTTGTAGCGGACGTGCTCCAGCCCCGGCACCAGTTCACGCGAAGCCTGCATTAGGCGTAGATACTGGCGGCTGTAAAAATCAAAGTCCGTCTTGATGAAGGCGTGGAATTCGCTGCTGCGCCGCAAGCCCAATGCCTCGCTCGCGTTGCGCAGCCATCGGTGAAACTCCGTGCCGATGCGGTCGAAGTCCTCGGGCTTGGCCCCTTTTTGGCGTTCGCGAATTTTGGTGGCGTATTGGCTGCGCAGCCAGGTCTTAAAGAAGTCGGCTTCCGTGTCTTTGCCAGCGTCGGCCAGGGCCTGCAGGCGCTCCTTCCACAGCTCATTCGCCGCGAGGCGCTTGCCGCCCTCGGTAATGTTCGCCAGCAAATACCCCTTGAGCATTTCAGTCGGGGTAAGTGACAGGCCCCGATCATTCATGGTCTCAAAAATGGTATAGGCATCGTCGTCGGAGTAGGCCGTAATCTCCACCAAGTGTACGTTTTCTAGCAACCAGTCAATGAAGTAAGGCAGCGCCGGCCCGCGTAGTTCGTCGGGGAAGAAGCCGGCAATGTCGCCATAGCGCGTAACGATGTTCCTGACCGAGTCGGATTGGTCGGCGACGTTCACCGGTGTTCCACCAAAGAGAGCGTCCATCGCGGCAGCGCGCTCTTCCACGTGCAGGTTAAAGGACTTGCGGCCAAACTTCTCCGACACGATCAACTCGTCGACGTTGACCTGCTGCCCTTCGGTCAGGTCTTTCTGCAAGTGCCGCAGGTGAATCAGCAGCAATGTCAGGCTGGTAAGGCGCTGTTGACCATCCACGATGTAGTTAGCCGCCTCTTTGCGGCTGATGATGATGGAGCCGAGGAAGTAGCGTGAATAGGCCTCCACCATCTGCCGCTCGTTGTCGGCCTCATGGTCTTCAAGGAATTTGTTGCACAGGTCGGTCACCAGCTCCTCGACTTGTTTGGCCTGCCACTTGTATTCGCGCTGGTAGTAATCAATGGAGTACTTGACGCCCTTCAACAGCTCGCGGACGGTCTTGGCCTTGCCTTGGATTTCGGTGTTCATGCGTCACCCCCGGTTGGCGCTAGGATTTGTTCGAGCAGGCCGTCAGTTTCCTTCTCCAACGCCACAATCTCCGCCCGTATCTCCTCCAACGACCGCATCGGCGCGGGCTTGTAGAAGTAGCGGGTGAACGAAATCTCATACCCGATCTTGGTAGCGTCTGGGTCAATCCAGGCGTCGGGCACGTGCGGTAGCACTTCGCGGCGGAAGAACGCTTCGATGCCGCCGTCTTCCAGTAGGGGGATTTGCTCCGTGTCGCGCAATTCGCTGTCTGGTTCGTACTCTACGACGCCCGCCCCCGTCTCATAGCGCCCATAAAGGGGGGCCGGCTCGGCTTTGCCGGATTTGTAGGTGCGCTTGACCACCGGTATGGCGGCCTCGTCGCGCTCGGCCAGCGCATTTTGCACCAGCTTCACGCGCTTGGACGTCAGCTTCACGTTACGCTTCTCAGCCTCGGCCTCCAACTCGGTAGAGAAGTCGTTGTAGTCCATGAACGGCCCCGGTCCCAATCGCTCGGCCAACCGATCAATCAAGTTCGCCAACGGCTCCTCTTTGGCATCGCTGCAGGCGGCGTGCAGTCGGGCGCGGTCAGTCTCGCCCAAGCTCACCCGCAGCCGCAGCGGGCGCTCGACCGTCACTTTCCAATAGCCAAAGGCCGCGTTGTCGAAAACCTTGGATTGCTCTGTCTCCTCGAACCGCAGAAAGGTCTCGGTGATGCGGGCGATATCGTCGTCCGACAACTCGCAGTTCTTCTTGCCCAGGTTCTTGCGCAGCGGCTTGTACCAGGCCGTCGCGTCAATGAGTTGCACCTTGCCCCGGCGCTGGGCGGGCTTGCGGTTGCTGAGCACCCAAATGTAGGTGGCGATGCCGGTGTTGTAGAACATGTTCAGCGGCAGGGCCACGATGGCCTCCAGCCAATCGTTCTCGATAATCCAACGCCGGATATTGCTTTCGCCCTGGCCCGCGTCGCCGGTGAACAGCGACGAGCCGTTGTGGACCTCGGCGATGCGGCTGCCCAACCGCGTGTTGTGCTTCATCTTGCTCGCCAAGTTCGCCAGGAACAGCATCTGCCCGTCGCTGCTCCGCGTCACCAGCGAGAACTCGGCGTCCCCGTCGTGCTCCACCACAAAGCGTGGGTCCTTGAGGCCGTCCTTGCCGCCCATCCGCTCCAGGTCGTTCTTCCAGCTCTTGCCGTAGGGCGGGTTGGAGAGCATGAAGTCAAACCGCAGCGCGGGGTAGGCGTCATTCGACAAGGTGCTCTTGTCGCTGCCGCCCACGATGTTGTCAGCCTCGTCGCCCTCGCCCTTCAGCAGCAAATCGGCCTTACAGATGGCGTAGGTCTCGGCGTTGATCTCCTGGCCGTATAGGTGCGTCGCCACCTGCTTGCCGTGCGACTCGGCCAGTTCCTTGAGCGTCTCCTCCGCAATGGTCAGCATCCCGCCCGTCCCGCACGCGCCGTCGTAGAGCAGATACGAGCCGGATTCGATTTGGTCGGCGATGGGCAAGAAAATGAGCCGCGCCATCAGCCGCACCGCATCGCGCGGCGTCCAGTGCTCACCTGCTTCCTCGTTGTTCTCCTCGTTGAACCGCCGCACCAACTCTTCGAAGATCGTCCCCATCGCGTGGTTGTCCAGCCCCGGATGCTTGACGCTACCATTGCTGTTGTAAACCGGGTTCGGGCTGAGGTTGATGGACGGGTCAAGGAACTTCTCGATCAGCATCCCCAGCGCGTCGGCCTTTGCCAGCCGAGGCAGTTGGTTGCGAAACTCGAAGTTGTCCAGGATGTCCTGCACGTTGGGCGAAAAGCCATCCAAATAAGCCGCGAAATCCGCCGTCAATTGCTGTTGCCGCGCCCGGCTGCGCAGGTCGCGCAGCGTGAACTTCGACGTGTTGTAGAACGCCTGCCCTGCCGCCTGGCGCAAGGGCAGGTCCTGGTTGGTGATGCCGGCCTGGTCCAGCCGTTCCTTCATTGCGAGCACTTCGGCCTTCGTCGGTTCCAGCACGGCATCCAGTCGCCGCAGCACCATCATCGGCAGGATCACGTCCCTGTATTTCCCGCGCACGTACACGTCGCGCAGCACGTCGTCGGCAATGCCCCAAATGAAGTTGGCGATCCAGCTTAATTGCGGTTGTTCCATGTTTGACCCAGAGAGAGGGGAGGCGGTCGCCCCCAAGATTGGGGCATTCTAGCATCAAGTATCACGCCGCGCCCGGCGTATTGGCGGTCTGGCGTTCAAGATGGGCGCATGCCAACCGGCAGCCTCTACCGGCACGGGCTGAACGCATTGCGGAGGCGCATGACACGGATGGGCGGTTCTTCTGCATCACTGGCATGGCCGTGCGGACGGATGACCGGCGCCGAGGGTTTGGCGCCGCCTGGCTCGTGGCGCTCCTAGAGGTCGCGCGCCGCCAGGGACGCCTCGCTGCCCTGCTGGAGACCACTCACGCGCAAGACTTTTTTCGGAAGTTTCGCTTCCGCACTATTGGAGCAAGTGCCCAGAACGGCGCACCCCCTGACGGTCATGGAGCTGGCTCTCTGATCGTGGACTTGGCCGCTAACCGATGCGCAGGTCCTCATCTTTTTGCGCCAGGGCGATCCAGCGCGCGTCCTGGCCGGCGCAAGATTGGGACCTGCCGGCGCCGCTGTGCTGGCGCTTGGGCCGCAGGCGCGCCTCGATGCGGCCGGCCTCGGCGCTGCCGTCGCCGCGGCACAACCCCCAAGGGCGGACAGGCCAACACCTGTTCAGGACTCCAGGAGGCTGGAGACAAGCGCCTGCAGCGACAGGGCTTGCGCCCGTGCGCGCGCGGCCCTGACCTGCTCCGGGCCCAAGCGCGCCTCCAGTTCCAGGCACATCCGCCGGGCCCGATCTTTAGTTTCCTGGGCGCTGGCAGAACTGGTCGAGGCAAACAGCAGCCACTCATAGGCCTGCTCGACCTGACCTTGCTGCGCGCGCAAGCCCGCCAGGCCGGCGATGGCATCGAACACCACCGACATCCCGCGCGCGCCAAAGGCCAGGCGCAAGGCTTTGTGCCACATGCCTTCCGCCTCGGCCGTCTCGCCGAGCGCTGCCGCCGTCCGGCCGTAGTCGGCCAGGGTGCGAGCCACATCCCACTGAGCGCCCAAGTCGGTAAAGGCCTCGAGGCTGTGTTGAAACCTGGCCTGAGCCCGAGTGTGGTCCCCTTGGGCCTGTGCCACCAGGCCTAGATTGCGGTAAGCCGTGCCTAATCCCCAGCGATCGCCGAGGGCGGCATTCAGTGTGAGGCTCTCCTCCAGCAACCCCTCCGCTTCGGCATAGTGGCCGAGCGTGACGGCGCTGAGGCTCAGGAAGTTGAGGCCGAAGGCCGTGAAACGCGGGTCGCCTGTCTCGCGCCAGGCGGCGACAGCCACGTGCAGCCGGTCATACGCTTCCTGGTAATCGCCCCGCATTCGGGCGATGACGCCCTGATTGGCGAGGCACAGCGCACGGAACCAAGAGTCGCCAATGGCCTCGGCCGTGGCCAGGCCTTCGTCCATGTAGCGGCCAGCTTGCGCGTAATCACCCATCAGGTAGACCACAATTCCCGAGAACGTCAACGCCTCGACCAGGGCGGTTGGCTCATCGAGCGCGCGCAAGGCCGCCAGGCTTTGCATCAGCGCCGGGTGCGCCAACGTGTGCAGCCCCTGACGAAACAGGTTCATGCCCCGGTAGGTCTGCAGGCGGGCCCGCAATACCTGCTGCTCCTTTCCGAACGGCGCCTGCTGGCCGTGGCGATCGAGGGCCTCGGCGGCTCGGTCGAGATGGCTGAGACCTTCCTGAAGCCAGCCGCGGATATCGAAAAACAGGCCGAACGCGCGCAACGTATGGTTGATCAGCTCGAAGTCGCCTTGCGCCACCGCCCAGGCCCAGGCCACACGGACGTTGTCGATTTCTGCCGTCAAGTCGGCCAGCGCCTCGGGCTGTGCGCGGCTCGTCAGGCGGCGGCCCTGATCACCGCACCAGAGCAGGAAATAGCGGCCGTGGCGCGCCTGCGCCTCGGTCTGCTCGCCGGCCTGATCGGCCAGGCAACTGGCAACATACTGCCGGATCAACTCGTGCAGCTCAAAGCGCCGGGCCGCGGACCGCCGCAGCAGCGACTTGGCAACGAGGGCGGAGAGCTGCGGCAAGGTTGCGCCGGCGATCTGTTCGGCCGCCTCCCGGGTGAAGCCCCCGTGAAACACGGCCAGCCGGCGCAGCGCGACCTGCTCCTCGCCAGCCAACAGCTTCCAGGAGTGGTCGAACACCGCCCGCATCGATCGGTGGCGGGCTGGCCGATCGCGCGCCTGCGCGGCTAGAAAATCGAGGCTACGCCCGATTTCGGCGGCGATGTCCGCACAGGGCAGCACTCGCACCCAGGCTGCCGCCAGCTCAATGGCCAGCGGCAAACCCTCCACGAGCTGGCAGATGCGGCGGATGGCGGCGGCGTCTTCAGCCGTGGAGACAAAGCCGACGTGCGCCCGTTGCGCCCGCTGTCGAAAAAGCTCGCTGGCGCTGTCATCCGCGCTTGGCCTCGTTGGCGCGTGCGGCCACACCGGCAGGCCCTGGACCTCGAATATCCACTCGGCCGCCACGTTGAGCGCTTCGCGTGAGGTAACGAGCAGCTTAATCTCGGCTGCGCGCTCCAGCAGCTCGCTTAGCAGTTCGGCTGCTCCCTTGGCCAGCAGGTGCTCGACATTGTCGAGCACCAACAGCAGGCGCTTCCCGCGCAAGTAGCGCACGAGCTGTGTGTGAGGCTCGGTGGGACCAGAGAAGCCGAAGCCGAGGGCTTCGGCCATGGCCGGAACAATAAAGCTGTCTGAGGCAACTGGCGCCAGCGGCACAAAAGCAACGCCATCCGTAAAGGCATCAGCCGACAGGCGGCCGGCCTGGATGGCCAACCGGGTCTTGCCGACCCCGCCGGGACCTATCAGCGTGAGCAGCCGGCATTCGGGGTTCGCCAACAGCCCTCCGACCTCGGCCAATTCACGCTGGCGGCCGAGCAAAGGTGTGACGTGAACGGGGAGATGGAGCCGCGGCGCAGGGGGCATCGGCTGAGGCAGGCGGGGTGTTGCTCCAGCCGGGATGGAGTGGGGAATCGGCGACGGTAGACGGTCCAGTCCTAGCTCGCCGCGGCTGACCTTGAGAAAGGTGGAAAGGCCGGAGGGCGGCATTTCCAGGGCGTTGGCCAACAACTGGGCGATCTGCGGGGATGGGCGGCGTTCGCCGGCTTCGATCTTGCGCAAGGCCGAGATCGAGCAGCCCACCCGCTGCGAGAGTTGCTCGCGCGTGAGGGCCAGCGCCTTGCGCCGCTGCGAGAGCCATTCGCCAAACGTCTGCGGCGGGTCCATGGCTACCTCCAGACTAGCTCGTTACGTTAGGTCGGTGATGGCGAAGGTTTGGCGGAAGCGGTGGGGACACCGCCTTTGACGCCAGCCCGTTCTCCAAGGCGGCTGAGCAGCTTGGTAAGCACCGTGCGAACCATCGGCTTTGCGCTCTGCTGCTCGCTCTTGCGCGTCGCGATCTTGTAGCGAATCATGCTCTCAGCGGTCAAAGCGAGGATTTACATAGTGTCTGACCGATAACCACAAGGCCAGGCGAAAAGCCTGGCCTTGTGGTCGATGGTCGGGGCGAGAGGATTTGAACCTCCGACCTCACGGTCCCGAACCGTGTGCTCTAACCGAGCTGAGCCACGCCCCGCCGAATATGTGAATTATAGCCGAGCGGCCTAGAATAGACAAGCCCATGACGTTTTCCAGCCTGACCCTGCTCCTCGGCTCAGCTTTGCTGCATGTGGTGGCCCACGTCGCCCTGAAGCGCGCCCGCGATCGTGCTTCGTTCGTCTGGTGGATGCTGCTCTGGGGCGGCCTGCTCTACGCGCCGGTCGTATTTCTCGTGCGCCAGGCCATCCCGCCTGGGGCCTGGGCCATCTTGGCCGTCAGCGCCGTTTTTGAGGCGCTTTACTTCGCCGCTATCGCCCAGGCGTACCGGCACGGCGACCTGTCGCTGGTCTACCCGTTGGCGCGCGGCACAGCGCCGTTATTCCTGCTCATCTGGTCCGCGCTCTTCCTGGCCGAGCGGTTGTCCTGGGCCGGCGCGGGGGGCGTGGTCCTGATTGCGTTTGGCCTGTACCTGATCAACCTGCCCAGCCTGGCCGCCTGGCGCCAGCCGCTGCGCGCCTGGCGCCAGCCAGCGCCGTGGCTGGCCCTGGCGGCCGGCCTGTGCGTTTCATGCTACACCGCCATCGACCGGGCCGGGATCCGCCGCGTCGAGCCGCTGCTCTACACGTACCTGGCCTTGCTGGTGACAACGCTGTTCTTGACGCCGTACACCCTGCGCGCCGTCGGCTGGGCTGGCCTGTGGGCCGAGCTGCGCTCGTCGCGCTTCAGCAGCGTGGCGGCAGGGTTTACGACCCTGGCCGCCTATACGCTGGTGTTGCGCGCCATGCAAGCCGGCGTGCCCGCCGGCTACGCTGGGGCCGTGCGCGAGATCAGCGTGGTTTTTGGCGCCGGGGTGGGCGTCTGGCTGCTGAAGGAACGCGGCAGCCTGATGCGCGTGATGGGTGCCGCCAGCGTGGCGGCCGGCGTCGCCGTCATCGCTCTGGCCGGTTGAGCCGCCTGGCCTCACCCGGTGATGTGATAAGATAGCCCAATTGCGGCGTAACCGCATATGCGGCGTAACCGCGTATGCGGCGTAACCCGCCCGGGCGCGCCGGGACGCCCGGCGCGCCGCGCTGTCTGGGGCGGCTAGCGGGGCGTGCCCGGCCGCGCTCCACGGAGGCTATTGTGGCGAGGAAGAGTAGAAAGGTGCGCGTTGCCATTGTCGGGGTCGGAAACTGTGCGTCGTCATTGGTGCAGGGCATCCACTTTTACCGCGACGCCAAGCCCGCCGACCGGGTTCCCGGCCTGATGCACGTCGACCTGGGCGGCTACCACGTGCGCGATATTGAGTTCACGGCGGCTTTCGACGTTGTGGACGGCAAGGTTGGGCAAGACCTGGCCGACGCCATCTTTGCGCCGCCGAACAACACGATCAAGTTCTGCGACGTGCCCCGGCTGGGCGTGAAGGTTGAGCGCGGCATGACGCACGACGGCCTGGGGCGCTACGTCAGCGCCAAGGTCAAGAAGGCGCCTGGCCCGACGGCCGACATCATTCGTATTCTGCGCGAGACGCACACCGACGTAGTGGTCAGCTATCTCCCGGTTGGGTCGGAGATGGCGACCAAGTGGTATGTCGAACAGGTTCTGGAGGCGGGCTGCGCGCTGGTGAACTGCATCCCGGTCTTCATCGCCTCGCAGGGCTACTGGCAGCGGCGCTTCGTCGAGCACGGGCTGCCCATCATCGGCGACGACATTAAGAGCCAGGTTGGGGCAACCATCACGCACCGGGTCCTGACCAACCTGTTCCGCGAGCGCGGCGTGCGGCTGGAGCGCACCTACCAGCTGAACTTCGGCGGCAACATGGACTTCTACAACATGCTCGAGCGCGAACGGCTTGAGTCCAAGAAGATCTCGAAGACGAATGCCGTCACCTCGCAGCTCGACTTCGAGATCGATGAAGACAACGTGCACGTCGGCCCCTCGGATTACGTGCCCTGGCTCAGCGACCGCAAGTGGTGCTACATCCGCATGGAGGGCACGACCTTTGGCAATGTGCCCCTCAACCTCGAGCTCAAGCTCGAGGTGTGGGACAGTCCGAACTCCGCCGGCGTGGTGATCGACGCGGTGCGCTGCGCCAAGCTGGCGCTCGACCGCGGCATCGCCGGCCCGCTCAAAGCGCCCTCGTCCTACTTTATGAAGACGCCGCCCGAGCAGGTTAGCGACGACGTCGCCCGCCTCCGGACTGAAGAGTTTATTGCCGGCCGGTAGCCAGGAGCGCGCATGCACGCCAATGACGCCTTGAAAAAGCGCCTGACGCCGACGGATTGGATGCGCCGCCAGTTCAAGGGCGTGCTCGATCCCCTGGGCGGCGCCCTGATCAAGCTCGGGCTCACGCCCAACCTGATGACGGGCCTAGGCTTTCTCTTGGCCCTGGCGGGCGCCTACTTCCTCTCGCAAGGCCAAATGCGTTTCGGCGGCCTGCTGCTGCTGATTGCCGGGCCGTTCGACGCGCTCGACGGCACGATGGCGCGTCTCCTTGGCCAGCCGTCCAAGCTCGGCGCTTTCGTCGACTCGGTGACCGACCGCTGGAGCGAGATGTTCATCATGCTCGGGCTGTTGTGCTACTACCTGCGGCAAGGGGACAGCCTGGCCTGCATCCTGGTCTTCGCCGCCACGATGGGCAGCGTGATGGTCTCGTACACCAAGGCGCGCGCCGAGGCGCTCGGCTTTGACTGCAACGTAGGGGTCCTGACCCGCATGGAGCGCTACCTGGTGGTGGCTCCCGGCCTGCTGTTGAACCTGCCGCTTGTGGCGCTGTGGATCATCGCGGCGCTTGCCAACGTCACCGCACTGCAGCGCGGTCTGTACGTGCGCCAGCAGGCACGCCGCCGCTAATCGCCGCCGCAGGAGGCAGAAAACATGACCATCGACCAGTTTGGCATCCACATCGGAGACCTGCTCTATCTGCGCTTCTACGGCATCATCCTGGTCACGGGCGCGTTCCTAGGCGGCTATCTGGCCTCGCTCGAAGCGCGGCGCCGCGGCCAGAATCCCGACCTGGTGTGGGACGCGATCCTGTGGGCCCTGATCGGCGGCATCATCGGGGCGCGCATCTGGCACATCCTTACCCCGCCGCCGAGCATGATCGCCCTGGGCATGACGACCGAGTGGTACCTGACCCACCCGCTGGTCATCACCGATCGCGGCGTCGAGGGCGCGCTGGCCGTGTGGAACGGGGGCCTGGGCATCCCGGGCGCGGTGGCCGGCGGACTGCTTGGGCTGTACCTGTTCACCCGCCGGGCCCGGCTCAAGTTTGCCGAATGGGCCGATATCGCCGCGCCCGGCCTGGCCCTGGGCCAGGCGATCGGGCGCTGGGGCAACCTGATCAACCAGGAAGTCTACGGCGCGCCCACGACGCTGCCCTGGGCGATCAGCATTGACGCGCCCTACCGGGTCCCAGGCTTCACCGACCCAGTCCTGAAGTTCCACCCGCTCTTTCTCTACGAGTCGATTGGAAATCTGCTGATCTGCCTGGCGCTGCTCTACCTGGGCCGGCGCTACGCCAGCCGCCTGAAAGCCGGCGACCTGATGTTGATTTACCTGATCCTCTATCCTGTCCTGCGTTTCTTGCTCGAATTCATCCGCCTGGACAGTTCGGAACTGTTCAGCTTTAACGCGAATCAAACGCTGATGGCCGTCCTGGCGATCGTCGTCATGGTGGTCCTGTCCAACCGGCACCGACCAGTGCGGCGCCACCAGCTTAAGGCCCGCTCGGCCGAGTAGGTTGCTGAGCGCGCCGCGCGAACCCGTCCGCTGCCAATCGATGGCGGGGGGCGGGTTTTATTTCCGTTATCGACGCTCGTAGTCAGACCGATCTCGATATAATTGATTCGAGGCGCCCAGGGGTGTCCTATGATCGAAGCGCAGGGACTTTCTAAGCGGTTTGACAGCTTTCTGGCCGTAGACAACGTATCGCTCAGCGTCCGGTCGGGCGAGGTCATGGCGCTGTTGGGGCCCAATGGCGCCGGCAAGACCACGACCGTGCGCATGCTCACGTCGACCTTGCGGCCCACGAGCGGGTGGGCGCGCGTGGCCGGGTACGACGTGGTGGGCCAGGCAGCGCAGGTGCGGCGCAGCGTGGGAGTGCTGACCGAGCACCACGGGCTGTACCTGCGGATGCGGTCAGAAGAATACCTGGATTTCTTTGGACAGCTGTACGGCCTGCCGCCGGCGGAGTGCCGGGCCCGGGCCGAGGCGCTGCTGGAGCGCTTCGGCATGCGCGAAGCCGCTGGGCGGCGCCTGGGTGAGTACTCCAAGGGCATGCGCCAGAAGCTGGCCCTGATCCGGGCCATGCTGCACGACCCGCCGGTGTTGCTGCTCGACGAGCCGACCTCGGCCATGGACCCGTTGTCGGCGCGCATCGTGCGCGATGCCATTGCCGCGCTGCGTTCCGAGCAGCGCGCCGTGATCCTGTGCACTCACAACCTGGCGGAGGCCGAGCAATTGGCCGACCACATCGCCGTCATTCGCCGTGGCCGGCTGGTCGCGCAAGGCACACCGGCCGGCCTCAAGCGCCAGTGGCTGGGGCCGGCGCTGGTCGAGCTCCGCACCGCACAGCCCCTCAACGGCGGCGCGGCCGCGCTGAACGACCTCATCAAGCTCGATTCATCCGGAGCCAACTGGCTGCGCTACTTCGCCGACCAGCCGGAGGCGATTAACCCGCGCGTGCTGCAACGCCTGGCCGAGCGCCAGGTGCCTGTCGTATCACTGGCGGAGGTGCCGCGCAGCCTGGAGGACGTATACTTACAGGTGGTGACCGCGGCCGATGCCGCCTCAGGCCGGCCGCCGTCTGAAACCGCGGCAGCGCCGTTGGACCTGGACTAACCGGCCATGTCACTCTCCAGCGCTCTTATCATCACTCGCCGAGAGGTGCGCGACCAACTGCGCGATTGGCGCATCGTCGTGCCCGGCGCCATCCTGACCCTGATCTTCCCCGTGCTGATGAACTTCACGGCCAAGCAGGCGATTTCGTTCGTCGAACGACACGGGGCGCCGGTCATCGGCGAGCGGCTGATCCCCTTCCTCTTGATGGTGGTCGGGTTCTTCCCGATCTCGGTTTCGCTGGTGATTGCGCTTGAGAGCTTTGTCGGTGAAAAGGAACGTCACAGCCTCGAGCCGCTGTTGTCGTCGCCCCTCACCGACGCCGAGTTGTACGTCGGCAAGATGCTGGCCGCGATGCTGCCGCCCCTGGCGGGGGCCTACCTGGGAATCGCCGTCTACCTGGCCGGGTTGGCCATCACGATCCAGTGGCTGCCGACCCCGGGGCTGCTGTTACAGATTCTGATCCTGACCACCATCCAGGCTGTGGTGATGGTCTCAGGCGCGGTCGTGATCTCGGCGCAGACGACATCTGTGCGGGCCGCCAACCTGCTGGCCAGCTTTATCATTATCCCCATGGCGCTCCTGGTACAAGGGGAGAGCCTGGTCATGTTCTGGGGGCGCTATGATGTGCTGTGGTGGATCATCCTGGGTTTGGGGACGATCACGCTCGTCCTCATCCGGATGGGCGTGCGCCTGTTCAGCCGCGAGGAACTCCTCGGGCGCGACCTGGATGAGATCAACCTGCGCGCGGCCTGGCGCACTTTTTCCTTGGCCTACGCCGGGCAGGGCCGCGGCCAGGGGGTGCTGGTCTGGTATCGAAGCGAGGTGCTTCCGACCGTCAAACGAATGGCGGCGGCCATTGGCCTGCTGGCGGGCGCGCTGTTGGCCGCCGTCGTGGTGGGCTTCGGTTTTTCGGCGCGTTATCCTCTGCCGCTGCCGGCAGTCGAAATGTCAGACATCGCGGCCAACTTCGACGCCAACCTGGCCCAGCTGGGGTTTGTGTCGGCTGGCGGCGCCGCCTGGGTATTCTTCACCAACTTGCGGGCGCTGGCGCTGGCGACTCTCCTGGGAGCATTCTCGTTCGGGGTGCTGGCGGTGGTCCTGCTGATGATCCCCGTCAGCCTAACGGGCTACTTTGCGGGCCAGGTAGCCCTGATCGGGCTGAACCCGGCGCAGTTCTTCGCTGCCTTTGTCTTGCCCCACGGCGTCTTTGAGATTACGGCCGCGGTCCTGGCGGGCGCCGCTATCCTTCGGCTGGGGGCGAGCGTGATTGCCCCGCCGTCGGGAAAGACGGTCGGCGAGGGCTGGCTGCTGGCGCTGGCCGATTGGGCCAAGGTGTCGTTCGGCCTGGTGGCGCCGCTGCTGCTGCTCGCGGCCGCCGTGGAGGTGTTCGTTACCCCTGTGGTGGCGCGGCTGATGCTGGGGGGGTAGGGGCGACGAGGTGCGCGGTGACGTGGATGAAGCGAAAGTCACCGCGCGGCGGCAGAAGCTCGGTCACTTCGATGACCTCCACCGTGACGTCGGCCAATTGAATCCGCTCGCCTACCTGGGGCGGTCGCGGCCGATCGAGGATCGCGCCGGCATGTGTCCCGCCTGGGATGACGATGCTGAGCTTGCAGATCAAGACGCGGCCTCCCTTACCGGCGGGTCAGGTGCCGGTGCCGCATCTTGAACGACAGGTCGGCGGCCAGGTTGCGGTAGACCACTAGTCCAATGTGATGATCGGCGTCGCAGAGGGCCTCAAAGGCCTGCCGGTCCATCACCAACAGCGTGCAGGCGCCGCTGATGCAGCGCACGGTCGCCGAGCGCGGCCCGTGGTCGATCAGGGCCATCTCCCCGACCACCTGACCCTCGCCCAGGTTCACGACGGTGTGCGCCGGCAGCCCTTCCTGGCTCAATTCACCCACGCTGACCTCCAGCAGGCCAGTCCGGACGATGTAGATCTCGGCTTCCGCGGCGCCCTGCTGCATGACCACGTCACCCTGGCGATAGTCCGCCAGCCAGCACAGTGCGGCCACGCGTCCCAGTTCCGAATCGTTTAGGCCATCGAAGACCCCCAGACCACGCAGCAAACGGATGGTCTGGCCGGCGTCGGCCCCAACGCCAGCCGCGGCGGGCGGGTGGAGCGGAAGCAAAGGCGCGGCTGAGCCGAAGGTCGTGCGGTATTGCGCGCCCGCCTCAGCGTAATGCTCGGCAGTCTGGCGGATGCGTGCGCGATCTTTGTCCGTGACTGACCGCACCACCTTGGCCGGCAGGCCCATCACCACGGACCCGGGCGGGATTTGGGCGCCGGGCGGCACCACGGCCCCGGCGGCGACGAGACTGCCCCGGCCGATATGGGCGCCATTGAGCACCGTGGCGCGCATGCCGATCAACACATCGTCTTCAACGGTGGCGGCGTGGACGATGGCCGCATGGCCCAGGGAGACCCCCTGGCCGAGCAGGCAGGGTTGTCCAGCGTCGGCATGCAGGATACAACCGTCCTGAACGTTGGTCCGAGCGCCGATGAGGATCGGGGCCGCGTCGCCGCGCGCTACCGCGCCAAACCACAGGCTCGCTTGGGGGCCCAGCGTGACGTCGCCGACCACCACCGCGCCGGGAGCGACAAAGGCAGTTGGATCGATTTTCTCTGGTTGGGAAGCAAGCAGCAGGCTCATGTGGGGCGATTGTACAACAAATCGGCCGTCTTTGAGCCGGATTCTGTACTGTGGTACAATCAGCGTGAAAGGTAGGAGTTTATGTGGAGGTGTGCGGAATGACCGCTAACCGATCACGTCAAGGCGGCTCGCTGGATGATTTAGGCCTGATCGAAGTCCTGTTTTACGGTGTCCCAGCTCTGCGTTCCAGCCGCCAGAGCGGCGTTCACACCCCCCCAACAGACGTTTACGAAACCGAAGACCAAATCGTTGTCCAGATCGAGATTGCCGGCGTTAAGCAATCCGACTTTGTCGTCTCGCTCTTTGACCGGCGGCTGATTGTCAGCGGCACGCGCGTCGATAGCGGCCCGCTGCGCCGCGCCTATCACCAGCTGGAAGTGCTTTTTGGCGACTTCCGAGCTGAGGTGGATCTACCGCTCCAGGTGGACGAGACCGGGGTGGACGCCCAATACAGCGACGGGTTTCTGCGCATTATCCTGCCTAAGCGCAAGCCCAAGCGCATTGATGTGGACGAATGACAGCCACCAAATGGACCGACGCCGAGACCGCTGCTATCTTTCCCCAGCTTGAGGAAATCATCGTTTCGCTGCCTGACCTGAGTCTCTTGCCGATCGACGTCAACAAAGGCGGTGAGAGCGAGAGCGTCGAGGCGCAGGCCGCGGCCGAGGCCCAACCCGCCATCCCCGATACGCTCGCGATCCTGCCACTGCGCGGAGTCGTCGTTTACCCGCTGACCGCCGTGCCGCTGACGGTCGGGCAGCCGCGATCGGTTAAGCTGGTCGACGACGCGGCGGTCGGCCAGCGCATCATTGGCCTGGTGGCCTCGGCCAACCCCGAGTTGGAGACGCCCGGCTCGGCCGATCTGTACCGCGTGGGCACGGCTGCCGTGGTGCACCGCCTCTTCCGCGCGCCCGATGGCACGATCCGCCTGCTGGTGCAGGGGCTGGCGCGCTTTCGCCTGGTCGAATTCATTCAAGAAGAGCCCTATCTGAAAGCCCGCATCGAGCTGGCCCCGGAGGTGACGGAAACCAGCCTCGAGGTCGAGGCCTTGATGCGCAACCTGAGTGACCAGTTCCAGAAGCTGGGCGAGCTGGTTCCGTCTATGCCGGCAGAGCTGCTGACGGCTGCCCTGAGTGTGGAGGACCCGCGCCAGTTCGTCTACACGGTGGCGACTTACCAGCGTATGGAGCTGGCTGATGCGCAGAGGCTGCTCGAGCTCGACTCGGTCGTCGAGAAAATGCGCCAGCTGCTGGGGCTGCTGAACAAGGAGGTCGAAGTTCTGGAGCTGGGCCGGAAGATACAGACCGAAGCCCAGTCCGAGATGGAGAAGGTGCAGCGCGACTACTTCCTGCGCGAGCAAATGAAGGCCATCCAGCGCGAGTTGGGCGAGGCCGACGAGCAGGCGGTGGAGGTCGAGGCATTTCGCGCTAAGATCGCCGAAACGGGCATGCCGGAGGAGGCCGCCCGCGAGGCCGCCCGCGAACTGGACCGCCTGGCCAGGCTGCCCACCGCCGCGGCCGAATATGGCGTCATCCGCACGTACCTCGACTGGCTGACCAGCTTGCCCTGGAACGCCCTCACGTCCGACAACCTCGACGTGACTCACGCGCGCCAGGTCCTGGACCAAGACCATTATGACCTGGAAGATGTGAAAGAGCGCATCCTGGAGTACCTGGCCGTTCGCAAGCTGCGCGCCGAACGCCGGGACGAGGCGCCGCCGGCGGAAACCGCGCGGACAGTGGATTACATCCGCAGCGAGCGTGAGGGGGCCATCCTGTGCTTTGTCGGGCCGCCGGGGGTGGGCAAGACCTCCCTGGGACAGTCCATCGCGCGCGCCTTGGGGCGCAAGTTCATCCGTATGTCGCTGGGCGGCATCCGCGACGAGGCCGAGATCCGCGGCCACCGGCGCACCTACATCGGGGCGCTGCCGGGGCGCATTATGCAGGCGCTGCGGCGCGCCGGAACCAAGAACCCGGTCTTCATGCTGGACGAGATCGACAAGCTCGGCATGGATTTTCGCGGCGACCCGGCCTCGGCCTTGCTGGAGGTGCTCGACCCCGAGCAAAACCGCGAGTTTCGCGACCACTACCTCGACGTGCCCTTCGACCTGTCGCAGGTGATGTTCATCACGACGGCCAACCAGCTCGAGACAGTGCCGGGACCGCTGCGCGACCGGATGGAGATTCTGCAGCTCTCTGGCTATACCGAAGGCGAGAAGCTCAACATTGCCCGCAATTACCTGATCCCGCGCCAGATCAAGGAGAATGGACTGCGGCCGGGCGAGATCGAGTTCACCGAAGCCGCGCTGCGGACCATCATCCGCAACCACACTCGCGAGGCCGGCGTGCGCAGCCTCGAGCGCCAGATTGGGGCCGTCTGCCGCAAGATCGTCACCCGCATTGCCGAGGGCAAGACCGGCAAGGTCGTCGTCGACCGGCCGCAGGTAACCGAGTACCTGGGCAAGCCCGAGTACTTCTACACCGAAGAGGTCGAAGAGCGAACGGCGGTGCCGGGGGTGGCGACAGCGCTGGCATACACCCCGGTCGGCGGCGATATCATGTTCGTCGAGGCGACGCAGATGCCCGGCAGCAAGGGCTTTCAGCTCACCGGGCAATTGGGCGAGGTGATGCAAGAGTCGGCCCGGGCAGCGCTGTCCTACGTGCGCGCCAACGCCAAGGCCCTGGGCCTGCCCGACGACTACTTCACGCAGCGCGACATCCATCTGCACGTTCCGGCCGGCGCGACTCCCAAGGACGGCCCCAGCGCCGGGGTGACGATGGCGACGGCCCTGGTCTCTTTGGTGACTGGCCGGCCAGTGCGCGCCGACGTGGGCATGACCGGCGAGATTACGCTGCGCGGGCAGGTGCTGCCGATTGGCGGTTTGAAGGAGAAAGTGCTGGCCGCGCACCGCGCCGGCTTGAAGACCGTCATCATTCCCAAGCGCAACGAAAACGACCTAGACGACGTGCCGGCCGAGGTGCGCGAGCAGATCAACTTCGTGCTGGCCGACCGCATGGACGACGTGCTGCGGGCGGCGCTCGAGCAGCCGCGCGACGATGGACGCGGCAGCCGGGCCAGCGGCAAGAACGGCGACCGCGGCGCGGCCAAGGCGCCGCGCGCCCCCAAGGCCCGGCCAGCGGCCAAACGCTCCTAGGGGGTCCCCGTGCCAAAGAAGGTGTTGATCGTCGACGACGATCGGACGATGAACTCGCTCCTCAAGACTTTGCTGGAGCTCGATGGTTTTGTCGTCGTCATGGTCACCCACGGCGAGAAAGTGCTGCCGCTGGCGCTGGCCGAGCGGCCCGACGCGGTGCTGATGGACGTGCACATCGCCGAGGCCGACGGCATGGAGGTGCTGCGCCAAATCCGCCGGCACCCTGACCTGCAGCGCCTGCCGGTCGTCATGTCGTCGGGCATGGACGTGGAACGAGAGTGCCGCGCGTCTGGTGCCGATGCCTTCATCCTCAAGCCTTATCCTCCGGATGAGCTTTCATCCACACTGAAAAGAGTTATTGCGTGAGACGGAATTCAACTTCCAAGTCCCGGCGCCCGGGCAGCCAGTCCTGGCGCACGATGGACCTGCATTTGCATACCCCGGCTTCTAGCGACTACCAGGAGCCGAACGTCACCTACCTCGATATCCTGCGCACCGCCGAGGCCCGCGGCCTGGATATCATCGCTTTTGCGGACCACAACACCGTGGCCGGCCACCGCCGCCTGCGCGAGGAGATTGCCGAGCTGGAGCTGCTGGAGCGCCTGCAGCGCCTGCGTCCTGAAGAGCGCGACCGGCTGAATGAATACCGCCGCCTGCGCGGCCAGATCCTGCTGCTGCCGGGGTTCGAGTTCACGGCCACCTTTGGGTTCCACATCCTGGGCATCTTCCCGCCCGAGACCTCGGTGCGGGAGCTCGAGCACCTGCTGCTGTCGCTCAACGTGCCCAAAGACCAGCTCGATCGCGGCTCGGTGACCGTGGGGGCGTCGAGCGATGTGCTCACGGCCTACCGTGTGATCAGCGAGGCTGGTGGTTTGGCGATTGCGGCGCACGCCAACTCGACCAACGGCGTCGCCATGCGCGGCTTTGGGTTTGGCGGCCAAACCAAGATCGCCTTTACCCAGGACCCCAACCTATCGGCGCTGGAGGTCACGGACCTCGACCAGAAGGGCCGGCGGACGACGGCCGCGTTCTTTAGCGGATCCAAACCCGAATATCCTCGGCGTATGCACTGCATTATGGGGTCCGACGCGCACCGCCTGCATCGCGACCCGAACAACCCCAAGAACTACGGCGTGGGCGACCGGGCCACCGATGTGCTGATCGAAGAAGCCAGTTTCGAAGCGCTGCGCGATCTGTTCCGCGGCAGCGACTTCGCCCGCATCCGGCCGCACGTGAGCGGCGCGAAAGGCGCGCCGCAGCTCGAATTCGACTACGTGCAGCAGGCGCGCGAGGAAGGCTCCAGCATCGTGCTGGCGCTGCACGAATCGATGACGGCGCGCGGCGGGCGCCTGTATGCCGTCGTCTCGGATGTGTGCGCCATGGCGAACACGAATGGCGGCACAATCTATATCGGCGTGACGGCTGATCCCAAGCAGGCGCCGGCAGGCGTGCCCGAGCCGGAACAGGCCGCGCGCGAGCTGCGCTTGGCCATCGCTCGCATGATCACGCCGCACCTGGAGTGCACGGTCGACGTGCAGGCTTCGCGCGGCCGGAAGGTCATGCGCGTGCTCGTCCCGCGCGGCGACGATCCGCCCTACGCCGTGGAGGAAAGCAAGATCTACGTGCGCGAGGAAGCGGAGACTTCGCTGGCCGTGCGCGACGAGATCGTCCAATTGGTGCTGCGCCGCCCGGGCGCGGCTGTCCCGGCTGATACCCGGCCAGAGCCAGCGCCGGCTCAGCCGGCCGGCGCCGCGCGCCGGCCGCGCGCGGCGCAACCGCCGGAGGTGGTCCAGCCGCAGGCAGCCCGGCCGGAGGCGGCCGACGGCGCCGCACCGCCAGCGCCCAGCGGGGCCGCCATCGCCCCGACTACGGTCGGCGCGCCGCGCACAGGGGTTGAGATCGTGGCCACGGATGAGCGCGACGGGGTGCATTACCACACCATGTGCGACCTGCGCAACGGCAGCGTGGTCAAGAACGTCACGCGCGCTTCGGCGCGCAAGCTGTGGCACTACGCCATCAGCTCCAAGGAGTCGGGCGAACTGAAGCCGCAGCGCGTCCAATGGTCGGGCGACATTGGGCTGTGGCGCAAGACCCTCAAAGGCGGGGCTACACGCTACGACCTGGTGCAGCGTGCCGGCGATGGCTTGCGCGTGTACTACGGCGTGACCGATGACGGCATTCACGGGCCATGGAAGCGCCTGGTCGAGGTCGAGGACCGCGACCAGGCGCAGGCGCTGCCGGTCCCGGCGGAAGCTGCCTTGACCGAGGCCGAGGGGCTCGAGCGTCAGCCGGCCTTCGCGGAGCCGGAGGCAGCCGCGGCGACCGTCTCGACTGTCCCGGCGGCGCTGGGCACCCCGGCCGAAGCTCCCGGCGCACCGGCTGAAGTTGAGGCCCGGCCGGCGCCAGCCCGCGAAGTGGAGGCGGTTGCCCAGGCCGTGTTGGCGCCGGGGGCGGCGCTGCCGGCCGGCGAAGCCGTCGCTGCCGTGGGCGAGGCCGCCGACGCCGCGCCCAAACGGCGCCGCGCCGGCACCAGGAAGAGCGCCGCCAAGAAGGCGGCCATCAAACGAACCAGCCGCAAGGCGCCCACAAAGACGACTGCCAAAACTCCCAGCGGGCGCTCGCGCAAGCGCGCTGCGCCGCCCGCAGCCGGCGCGGAAGGCAACTAAGCAATAGCAGCCTGGGCGCCGGCCCGGGCTGTCGTGTGCTGGCGCGGCAGGATGCCCATTCGCACTGTCAACCTGGAGCAGGACTATGCGGCCGTGCTGTCCCTATGGCGCGCGGCCGAGCCCGGCGTGCGCGTCGGCCGGTCTGACACGCCGGAGGCGCTGGCCCTCAAGCTGCGGCGTGACCCCGATCTGTTCCTGGTGGCCGAGGTCGACGGTCAGATCGCCGGCGCGGTCTTGGGGGGATTTGACGGGCGGCGGGGGATGGTGTATCACCTCGCGGTGGCAGCAGCGTATCAAGGCCAGGGCCTGGGCAGGGCCTTGATGGAAGAACTGGATGCGCGTCTGCGCGCGCGTGGCTGCGTCAAGGCTTACCTGATGGTGATGCCCGAGAACACCGCGGCGCTCGAGTTCTACCGGCGTCTGGGCTGGGAAGCTATGCCGATCCACGTTCTGGGCAAGGAACTTGATCGCTGACGGCCAGGGACCAGCATGAGAATTGGCATCTTGACTGTCTCCGACCGTTCGGCGCGGGGCGAGCGGCCCGACGCCTCGGGGCCG
>JADLEU010000035.1 GCA_020845955.1 Anaerolineales bacterium | reverse complement strand
GTGGCCCGGCTCTACTTCGAGGAGGCTGTCGCGGCGATGGTGGCGGCCGGGGATCAGTACCTCGCCCTGGGCGCCGCCGATCGCGCGCAGGAGTGGTACTGCCAGGCACTCGGAGCAGCGCCGGACTTGGCCCTGGCCCAGGCGAGGGCTGCCAAGCAAGGCGGCTGCCAGGCGCGTGAGCCAGGGCTGCCATGACGGAGCGGAGGGTTGTCCTGGCGCTGGGAGCCGTCGCGGTGACGGGCACCGTGCTAGCGGCCTACTATTGGGTCCACAAGCCGCTCACGCCAACCCAGGCACTGGCCCTGGCCCGCTCCGCTGTCAACCTGGGAGTGGCTGCCCTGCTGACCGTGCTGGGGGGAGCCATGGGGCGTCGTTTGCGATGCGGTTGGGGCGGCGAGGACGTGGCCGAGGCGGGCGAACGCGTGATCCTCGATGCGGCCTTGGGTTGGGGGGTTGGGGGGCTGGTGTTCCTGGCCCTGGGGTTGTCCGGGCTGTATTATGGGTTGGCGGCATGGGGTCTGGTGATATTCGGAGTGCTCTGGCTGCGCCGGGAGGCGGGGACCTGGCTGCGCGACCTGGCGGCGGCGGCCCGGGCGGCGGCGCCGCCCGATGGCGCGGCAAGGCTGGCAGCGGTCGTCGTGCTTTTCACGCTGGCGCTCGGGCTGCTGCGCGCCCTGGCGCCGCCGGTCATGTGGGATGCTTTGGTCTACCACCTCACGCTGCCAAAGCTGTATGCACAGGGGCACGGGTTACGGCTTGCACCCCAGGACTTCAGCCTGTTCACTGGCATGCCCCAGATAAGCGAGATGCTCTACACCGCGGCTGGGCTTCTGCGCGGCGATTTACCCGGGGAAGGGGCCATTGCGGCCCAGACGCTAGGCTGGGCATTTGGCGCTTTGGCGGCATTGGCCGTCGCCAGCCTGGCACAGGCGATAGGCCTGGCAGGCATTTGGGCCGCCGCGGTGCTACTATCGTCTTTTACCGTTGCACTTTCGCTCGCCTGGGCTTACGGCGATTTGCTGTTGGTGGTGTTCGCAGCGGCGATGCTGGCTGCGCTGCGCCAGTGGCAGCACAGGTCGCGACCAGGGTGGCTGCTGCTGGCCGGCGTGTACGGCGGACTGGCCTGGGGCTGCAAGTATACGGGCCTTGCGGTCCCGCTGGCGGGTGCGGCTGGGGCCGCGGTGATCGGCCTCTCTCGGGCTCATGCTCAGCAGAGGCTGAGGCGCGCGGCGTGGAGTGGGGCCGCCGTGCTGCTGGCTGCCGGCCTGGTTTTTTCGCCCTGGCTGCTAAAGAACTGGCTTTTCACGGGCAGCCCCGTGTATCCGCTGATGTGGCCTGCCGCCGACATGGACGCCTTGCGGCAATGGTTCTACAGCCGGCCTGATGCGGCCGAGCGCGGCTGGCGGGCGCTGGCCATCTTTCCGCGCGCGACGTTCTTTGGGGTGCAGGGCGGCAATGCCTACGACGTCACGCTTGGGCCGCTGTATTTGCTCTTGCCGCTGGTGCTGCTGTTTGGATGGAGCCGGCTGCCAGCGTCGATGCGCGCCGAGCTGAGGCTGATGCTCGTGTTTGGCGCGGTGGGCTACGCCGCATGGGTGGCCCTGGCGCTGTATTCCGCCCTGGCCACCCAGGCCCGGCTGTTCTTTGCCCTACTTCCAGCGCTGGCGGTGCTGGGTGTGGGCGGGATGGCCGCGGCCCGCCAACTCGATACGCCCGGGCTGCGGCTCTCGGTTGTCCTGCGCGGCCTGGTGGTCTTCGTGCTTGGGCTGGGCGGCCTGGAGACACTCACGCACTTTGTCAGCCAGAACCCAATGGCCTATCTGATCGGCGCTCAGACCGCCGCCGAGTATCGAGCGGACCGCCTGGGGTGGTATGAGCGGGCGATGGCGAGCGTCAACGCGCTGCCGGATGAGGCGCGGGTCGTCTTCTTGTGGGAAACGCGCTCGCTCACCTGCGCGAAGGCCGTGCGCTGTGATCCGGACGTGGTGATCGACCGCTGGTGGCACCTGCGCCGGACGGTGGGGACGGCTGAAGCCATCGTACAGCAGTGGCGCGAGGCCGGCGCGACGCACGTGCTGATCTACGACACCGGCGCCAGGTTTGTGGAGGCCGACCCGCGCAGCGCGTTTGTGCCGGCCGACTGGGCCGAGCTGGAGGCGCTGCGCGGCCAACTGGAGCTGGTTGAGGCCTTTGGTTTGGTGTACGGCTTGTATGCGATTCCTTGAACCCAAGCTCCGCGCCGCGGGGCGGGCGAGGCAGCCGGCGTACTCACGGCGCGCCGATGCGGCCGGGCTGTTCCTCCTGGGTGTGCTGGTCAACGCGCTGGCGGCCCGCTTTGTGACGGCGCCCGGCTACATGGACGCCTACTATTATTTTGAGGGCGCTCGGGCTGTGGCACGGCGAGAAGGATTGACGGAGCGTTATCGATGGAACTATCTAGCGCCGGCGGTGGCAGCGGGCAACCATCGCTGGCCCAGCCACCTGTATTGGATGCCGCTGGCGTCGCTGATTACGGCGCCTGCCCTGTGGCTGGCCGAGCGCGCGGCCGGCGGGCCGCTGCCCAACGCCGACCTATTTAGGGCCGCGCAAATCCCCTCGATTGCGGCGGCGGCCGCCCTGCCGGTGCTGAGCTACCTGGCTGCCCAGCGGTTGACCGCGCGCCGCCGGCATGCGCTGGGCGCCGGGTTGCTGACTCTCTTTAGCGCCTACTACTTTGTTTTCTGGACGACCACAGACGCGTTCGCGCTGTTTGGCCTGGCGGCGGCAGGCGCCCTGCTGGCCGCGGCCGCGGCCGACAACCGCCCTGCTCATCAGGCGAGCCAGTGGTTGTTCGCGGCCGGCCTCGCGGCAGGGATGGCGCATTTGGCGCGGGCAGATGGCGTGCTCGTTTTGGTGTGCTTGCTGGGCTGGCAGATGCTGCGGCCTGGCCGCCTGGAGCAGCCTGGTCGAGCGTGGTGGCGAGACAGCCTGCTGCTGATCCTGGGTTATGGCCTGGTCATGACCCCGTGGTATGCGCGCAATATGCTCATCACAGGCGCCCCGCTGGCGCCAGGCGCCGCCCGCACGCTGTGGCTGACCGAGTATGACGACTTCTTCACGTATACACCGGAGCGCCTGACGCTGGCTAACTATCTGGCGGCCGGCTGGGCCAGAATTGCGAGCGGAAAGCTGGCTGCCCTGGGCGCGAACCTGGGCACCCTGGCGGCGGCTCAAACCAACGTGGTGCTGCTGCCTTTCACGCTGGTTGGGCTCTGGCGCCTGCGAAGCCAGCCCCTGGCACAACTGGCCGGTTTCTACGGGCTGAGCCTGTTTGTGCTCATGACGGCGGTTTTTTCGTTTCCGGGGGCGCGGGGAGGCTATCTGCACTCCGGCGTTGCCCTGCTGCCGTTCTTGCTCCCAGCCGCGCTGGCGGGACTTGATGCGGTGGTCGAGGCGGTCGCGCGTCGCCGGCCGCACTGGCAGCCAGAAAAGTCTCAGCCGGTCTTCACTGGGTTGGCAGTTGCGGGCGTGGTTGTCCTGGCGGCGGCCATCTTCTCGCTGCGCGTCGTTGGCCCCGATTGGCGCCAGCCGCGCTGGTCACAGCACGATCGGGCCTATGCGGAATCGGGCGCGTGGCTGATCGACCAGGCCGGGCCAGCGGCAGTCGTGGCAGTCAACAACCCTCCAGGCTGGGCTTACTTCACGGACCAGCCAAGCCTGGTCATTCCTAACGACGGCGTCGATGTGCTGCTGAAGGCTATGGCCGCGGAGCAGGCCAGGTGGCTCGTGCTGGAGGACGATCGGCCGGCGGGCCTGGCACAGCTTTACGCGGCGCCAGAGTCCGAGCCGCGCCTGGCCCTGCGGGAGACATTCACGGACGAGAACGGCCGGCCGGTCTACGTGTTGGAACGGACGGCGGCGCCATGACACGCAGCGAGGCGAAGTGGGCAGGCCTGTATCTGGGACTGGCCGGGCTGTCGGTTCTAGCCTATCTGGGGGCCAGCCGCGCGGGCGGCTTCGTCGGGTTCCCGCTGGATGACGCCTGGATCCATCAAACGTATGCGCGAAACCTCGGGCTGCGCGGCGAATTCGCCTTTGTGCCGGGCCAGCCCTCGGCGGGCTCAACCTCGCCGCTGTGGTCCACCCTGTTGGCCGTGGGTTATGGCCTGCGGATTGACTACCGCGTGTGGACCTTTGGGCTGGGCATGTTCGTGCTGGCGCTTACCGCCTGGCTGGTGCGTCGCCTGGTGCTAGGGATCTGGCCGGCCGCGGCGCTGACGGCCGGGTTGGCCGGAGCGTGGGCGGCGTGCGAATGGCACCTGGCGTGGTCGGCGGTCTCTGGCATGGAGACGCTCTTGTTCACCGCCCTGGCCCTGGCCGTCTTCGTGATTGATCCGGAGCGCGCGGCAGGCTGGCTGGGGTTCGCTGCCGGAACGGCGGTGCTCATCCGCCCGGACGGGCTGACCCTCATGCCGTTTGCCCTGCTCCGAATCGCTCAGGTCCCAACCCGGCGCGGCCGGCGGATGCTGGCGGCGGGCAGCGCCTTCGGTCTGCTGTTTGGCGCCTATCTGGTCTTCAACCAGGCCCTGGCAGGCACGCCGTGGCCGAACACGTTTTATGCCAAGCAGGCGGAATATGCGATCTTGCTGCGGATACCCGTTGTGCGGCGCTGGCTGCAGGCAGCGGCCATCCCCTTTGCCGGCGGCACCGCCTTGCTGCTGCCAGGCCTGGTGAGCACGGCCTGGTGGGGCCTGGGCGCTCGGCCGCGCTGCTGGGATTGCCTATGGGCCGCGGGCTGGGCTGGCGGATTGCTCACGGCCTATGCTTTGCGCCTGCCGGTCAGTTATCAGCATGGCCGCTATCTGATCCCCGTTATTCCCGTCATTCTGGCCTTGGGCATGGGCGGGCTGAGGCTCTGGCTACGGCCCGGATCCGCGCGGTTTTGGCCGCGGGTTGTCAGCCGCGCCTGGCTTCTCGCTATGGGGACAGCTGCACTTGCCTTTTGGGTCACGGGCGCGCAGGCCTACAGGCGCGATGTGCAAATCATCGAGACCGAAATGGTGGCCTCGGCTCATTGGATCAATCAGTGGACCGAACCAGATGCGCTGATTGCCGCGCACGATATTGGCGCCCTGGGCTACTTTGGAGGCCGGCGGCTACTCGACCTGGCCGGTTTGGTGTCGCCAGAAGTCATCCCCTTTATCCGCGACGAGGCCCAACTGGGCACCTGGCTGGATCTGTCTAGTGCCGACTACTTGATGACGTTCCCAAACTGGTACCCGGGTTTGGTCAGCCGGCCGAAGATCGAACAGGTGTTTGAGACGGGTGCCCCCTTCAGCCCGGGGGCCGGGGGCGAGAATATGGCGGTTTATCGGTGGCGGCGTGACGTCCAGTAGGTCTTGGGGGGGGCTGGAGGGCGTTTGCGGGGGTAGTACTCGGTTGGAGACCGGTTTGCGCCAGGTTAGGGCATCTGCTATACTCCCGGCTGCAATGACCTGGGACGGCCAACAAACACAGGCAGGGGACGGGTGGATGGAAAAAATCAGCATTCTGGTCGTGGACGATCACCCGCTCTTTCGGCAGGGACTACGAGATGTTCTGCAGCGCGAAGCTGACATCGAGATCGTGGGTGAAGGCTCTAACGGCCAGGAGGCCATCGACTTAACCCATGCCCTACAGCCAGATGCGCTCATACTGGATATAAACCTGCCGGGGTTGAACGGTCTGCAGGTCACGCGCCAGCTGCGCGCCGAGCGCTGCGTGGCTGCCGTAGTGATGCTCACCGCATATGATGATGCCGAGCAGGTGCTGCACGCCTTCCGGGCGGGCGGGTCGGCCTATTGTCCGAAGGACGTTGCGCCAAGCAAACTGGTACAGGTGCTGCGGCAGGTTGTGCAGGGGCATTATGTGGTTGGCGACCAAGTGTTTGACCGAGACGGCTTACAGGCGTGGCTTGACAGCACCGTGGAGAAGGCGGGCCGGCCTTATGTGGACGATACGCGCGAAGCCTTCTCGCCGCTCTCGCCGCGGGAGATGGAAATCCTGCAATATGTGACTCGGGGGCTGAGCAACAAGGAAATTGCGCTCTCGCTGGGCATCAGCCACCAAACGGTCAAGAACCACATGACGGCAATCCTGCACAAGCTAGACGTCGAGGACCGCACGCAGGCGGCGGTATACGCGCTGCGGCGCGGCTGGGTGCGGCTGCAGGACTGACAAGGAGCGGTTTGTATGGCGCAAGCATCGGCTGTCGTTTCGCCGCTGGCCGCGCTCGCGGCCGAGACCGAGCAGGAGTATGCCCAGGCACGGCAAGAGCTGCGCGAGCTCAACCGGATGGTTGAGCAGAGCCGGGGCGAGGTGGAGAAGCTGGCACAGCGCAACGCCGCCATAGCTGGGCATGTGCGCCAGATTCAGGGCAATCTCGACAATATCTCGCGCGCCGACCTTAAGACGGCCTACGAGGCCGCCGCCGAGGCGCAGCAGCGCTTGTTCACGATGCGCGGTCAGCTGGAGAAGCTGCAGGGCGAACAGGCCAATCTGGAGCGTTTGGCAAGCCACTTGCAACGGACACAGACAGCCCTGCAGGCTTTGGAGCCGGCGAAGGGCGAAAGCGACGGCATGCCCGTCATCGTGCGCATTGTCGAGGCCCAGGAGGCGGAGCGGCAGCGATTATCGCGCCAGATTCACGACGGCCCGGCCCAGGCCCTGTCGAACTTCATCCTGCAGACGGAAATCGCCATGCGGCTGTTCGACATCGACACCGAACGGGCCCGGGCCGAGCTGCAGAGCCTAAAGAGCTCCGCCACTTCGACGTTCCAGAAGGTGCGCGATTTTATCTTCGACCTGCGCCCGATGATGCTGGACGATTTGGGCCTGGTGCCGACCGTGCGGCGGTACGTGGACGCCTTCAAGGAGAAGACCGGTCTGCAAACCGTGGTGACCGTGACTGGCGCGGAAGAGCGCATGGAGTCGGCTCGCGAGGTGGTGATATTCCGAGCGACGCAGGAACTGCTGAGCAACGTGCGGCAGCACGCGCAGGCCACACAGGTGCGGCTGACGCTCGACTTCGATGGCCAGCGCGTGCGGGTAGTTGTCGAGGACAACGGCAAGGGGTTTGACCCGCAGGCAGTCTTGAGCGGCAAGGCCAAGACAACTGGCCTGCCGACCTTGCAGGAACGGATGGACTTGTTGTCGGGGCTGTTACATATCGACAGCCAGCCGGGCCAGGGTGCCCGGGTGGTGGTTGAAGTGCCCGCGGGACCACCCGCCTAGCCGGCTGGCGCCGTCTCAGCGCCAGGTGGTCTCACCCGCCGTCGACCGTGGAGGGCGGCACAAGGCGTGTATTCGGACTGTAATCGGCAGTCTCATTCAGTACAACGCGTATCGGCAAGTTCATAGCCCAAACCCGCAAGGGCTCATGCTGAGGAGGGAGTCATGCGACGCGGACGCTTTCTTATCCTGATTGCGCTGCTGCTGATCTTGAGCGCGGGAGGTATTTTCCTTGCCTTCTGGTTCAGTGGGCGCGTGCCGGGGGGCACTATTGGCTCAGACACACCCGCCGCGCCGGGGGCGCCGGGCGGCTCCACCCCAATTGCGATCACGGCGACGCCCGAGCAGCTGCTGCAAATCATCGCGGCCGGGCAGACCCTGGAGCGCGGGGTGGTGATCCCTACCGAGGCCATCGTGTCCATCCCCTGGCCGACGTCCATCGTGCCGCCGTCGGCCATCACCGATCCCGACGACGTAGTCGGCACGCGGGCGCGCTACACCATCGCCCGCGGCGAGCCGATATTCTCGACGTTGATCGTCGAGAGCCTGCTGCAGTTGTCGCCGGCCGGCTCTGACGCCGCGGGTCGGATCCCGCCAGGTTTTGTGGCGATTTCGATCCCATACGATCGGAATAATGGCGTGGCCTTTGGGGTGAAGGACGGCGATCACGTCAACGTCATCGTCTCCTGGGCGGTGATCGACCTGGATCAAAACTTCCAAACGATCTTGCCCAACCTCTCCACCGTACTGTCGCCGCCCAACCCGGACGCCACGCTGCCGCAGGCGCCCAGCCTGGTGGCCGTGGTCAACAGCGGCGGCGCCCATGTGCCTGCGGCAGTCGGGCGCGGCGAGGCGGGTGTCAACACCAGCGAGGACTTCTACGTTGTTCCCTCCGAGCCCCAGCGGCCGCGCCTGGTATCCCAGGGCATCATCCAAGATGCGCTGGTGCTGCGGGTCGGCGAGTTTGGCCCGCAGGAGCCAGAAGTGCTCTATCCAACGCCCACGGCCCTGCCAGAGGTGACACAGTCGCCCGAGGCACCGCCCACGGCCACCCCGGTGCCGGACATCATTACCTTGGTCGTATCGCCCCAGGACGCGTTGGTGCTAAACTATATTAACCGGGTGGTCGACCAGCGGCCGGGCGCAGTGGTTCTGACGCTGGCGCTGCGATCGGCGGGAGACGCTTCGCGGGTTGATACCGAGAGCGTTACCCTGCAGTACATGTTCGAGCGGTTCAATATCGCGCTGCCGGCCAAGCTGAACTACGGAGTCGGCCCCTAACCCTGGCGGCACGGGCGGCGTAGATGACGAGACCGAGTGAAGCGCCTCTTGGCGGCGGCCGCCCGCCAAGAGGCGATGCCGCATTCACGACCGGAGCCGATGCGCTGGGCTAGATAGGGACAAGTGTCGTTGATGGCAACTCAAGCAGGCGCGAATATTCGAGTGCTGATTGTGGATGATTTCGCCGAGACCCGGGAAAACATCCGCAAATTGCTCCAGTTTGAGCCCGACATAGACGTGGTGGGCATGGCGCGTTCAGGCCGGGAAGGAATCCAGTTGGCCAAAGACACCCGGCCGAATGTGGTCCTGATGGACATCAACATGCCCGACATGGACGGCATTCAGGCCACGGAAATCATCGCCAAGGAAGTGCCGATCGCGCAGATCGTCATCGTCTCGGTGCAGAGCGACACCGATTACCTGCGCCGCGCAATGCTGGCCGGCGCCCGCGATTTCCTCTCCAAGCCCCCGCCGGCCGACGAACTGATCAACACGATTCGGCGGCTGGGCCAGATGAGCCGGCAGCGTGAGCTGCTGGCCGCCACCCAGCCCCCCCCAGGCACGCCAGGCGCGGCCGGCCACAAGGGCGTGGGCGGCAAGATCATCTCGGTCTTCAGCCCCAAGGGCGGCGCCGGCTGCACGACGCTGGCCACTAACCTGGCGCTGGCGCTGCACAGCGGCGACAATAAGGTCATCATCGTCGATGCTAACCTGCAGTTTGGCGATGTAGGCGTGTTTCTCAACCTCCAGGGCAAATACAGCCTGGTCAGCCTGGCCGAGCGAGCCGACGAAATCGAGGAGGACTTCATCCAGAGCGTGGTCGCCTCGCACTCGTCAGGCGTGAAGGTGCTGCTGGGACCGCCCACGCCGGAAGATGCTGAGCTGGTCGGCGCCGGACAGCTCAAGAAGGTGCTGGAGGCACTGCGTGAACACTTCCACTATGTTGTGGTCGATACAGCTGCGGTCCTGCGCGACGTAGAGCTAACCATCTTCGACGTCTCGGACCGGGTCTTGCTGGTGGCCACGCCGGACATCCCGTCGCTGGCCAACATCAAAAAGTTCTTTGATTTGATCGAAAAACTCGAGATGCCTTCGGAGCGGGTCTGGCTGCTGCTCAACCGGGTGGACCGGCGCGGCGGGATTACGGCCGCCAACGTGGAAGAAACCCTGAAGCACACCGTGCGCGGCCAGATCCTGTTGGACGAAAAGACGGTTCTGGCCTCGATCAATTCAGGCGTGCCGTTCGTCACGGGCGCGAAGAGCCTGCCGCCGGTGCAGGGTGTTCTCGACCTGGCGCAGAAGCTGCGCGAGGAGTTTGCGCCTAAGGAAGCGGCCACACCGGCGGATGAACGCGGGCGCAAGCCGCCGGCCAAGGCGCCGAGCTTGTTTCAGCGGCGTTAGATGGCTAGAATAAGGGCAGGATGCGCGGGCAGTTGAGGGCACCCAAGAGGGCGGTCTATGTCACTTCTCAAGCGGATCGAACAGGGACAGGCTTCTAGCAATCAGCCCGCGCCCGCGGCGCCCAGCCAGCCGGGCGCACCGGCCGGCCAGGACCAGGCCTCTAAACTGGCTGAACTGCGCATGCGGCGGGCGGCGCCGCCCGCGCCCGGCGTTGCCACCGGGGGCGGGGGGGCGGTCGACCTGAAAGCCCGCGTTCAGAACAAGCTGCTGACGCAGCTGGATCCGTCGATGGACGTGACGCGGACGGCCGACGTGCGCCGGGCGATCGAAGACCTTTACGAAACCATCCTGGCCGAAGAGGGCATCGTGCTCTCGCGCGCCGAACGAAAGCGCCTGTTCGATCAGATCGTGTCCGAGATCCTGGGCCTGGGGCCGATCGAGCCGCTGCTGCAAGACGAGACCATCACCGAAGTCATGGTGAACGGGCCCAAGAACCTGTACATCGAGCGCAAAGGCAAGCTCGAGCGCGTACCGTTCGCCTTTGAGAGCAACGAGCACGTGATGCGCATCATCGATCGCATCATGGCGCCGCTGGGCCGGCGCGTAGACGAGGCTCATCCCTACGAAGACGCCCGTCTGCCGGACGGTTCGCGCGTGAATGCGGTTGTGCCTCCCATCTCGCTAGTCGGGCCGTGCCTGACCATCCGCAAGTTCTTCAAGACACCCATCACCGTTGAAAAACTGATTGAGTTCGGCGCGATTACGGCAGAGGCGATCGAGTTCATGAAGGCGGCCGTGATTGCCCGCCTGAACGTTGTGATCTCGGGCGGCACGGGATCGGGCAAGACGACTTTTCTCAACATCCTGTCCGGGTTCATTCCTCAGGATGAGCGGATTGTCACGATTGAGAACGCCGCGGAGCTGCAGCTGCGCCAAGAGCACGTGGTCACCCTGGAATCGCGGCCGGCCAATATCGAGGGTCGCGGTGAAGTAACGATCCAGCACCTGGTCGTGAACTCGCTGCGCATGCGGCCCGACCGGATCGTGGTCGGGGAAATTCGCGACGAGGCCGCGCTGGATATGCTCCAGGCCATGAACACCGGCCATGACGGATCAATGACCACCTGCCACTCGAACAGCGCTCGCGATTCCCTGGCGCGCCTGGAGACCATGACACTCATGGCTGGCATGGATCTGCCGGTCCGCGCGATCCGCGAGCAAATCTCTTCGGCGATCAACTTGATCGTCCACCTCGAGCGCATGCGCGACGGGACACGCAAGATCGTGCAGGTCGCCGAGGTGCAGGGCATGGAAGGCGACATTATCACGATGACCGACTTGTTCGTATTTGAGCAGTCGGGCTATGAAAAGAACCGGATCACCGGCCGGCTGCGGCCGACCGGGCTGCGGCCGAAGTATATGGATCGCATTGAGGACGCCGGCATCCACCTGCCGCCGGCTGTCTTTGGGATTGGTGAGCGGGTGCGCTACTAGCCTGGCCGCCGCGGAGGAGCCGGAGGTTGCTGTGAACATGATATCCGGGGCCATTTTGGTGGGCGTCGTCCTGATGAACCTGCTGATCATCGGGGCCTTCGCGGTGCTGGAGCGCCGGCGCACGGTGGTTGAAGAGCGCCTGGGGCAGATCACGCAGGCGGGCCAATTGGTGAGCACGCCAATCGACGAGGATCAACGGCGCCAATCGACCAATCTGTCGACGGCGCTAAACCGCGCGATAGCCGGCCGCGGTTTCGCCGATCGAATTCAGCGCGAACTGGCCCGTGCGGATCTCAAGCTGAATGTGGCTGAATACCTCGCGCTGCACATCTTGCTGGCCTTCGCTTTCTTCGCCGCAGGCTGGCTGATCGGCGGGCGGTCGATCTTTATGGGCCTCCTCGCGGGGATCGGCGCGCTGTTTGTGCCTCGGATGTATCTGGGCTACCAGCAGCGCAAACGCCTCCGCAATTTCGACAACCAGCTGGGCGATATGCTCAACCTAGTTGTGAACGGTCTGCGGGCCGGCTACAGCCCGATGCAGGCGCTGGAGTCAGTGGGGCGCGAGCTGCCGCCGCCGATCTCGGTCGAGTTTCACCGCGTGGTGCAGGAGATCCAACTGGGCTTGCCGCAGGAGGCCGCCCTGGCAAACCTGACCCGCCGGGTGCCCAGCGCTGACCTTGACTTTGTCGTGACGGCCATGAACGTGCAGCGGGAAGTCGGCGGCAACCTGGCCGAGATTCTCGATAATATCAGCTACACCATTCGGGAACGCGTGCGGATCAAGGGTGAAATTGCCACACTGACGGCCCAAGGCCAAATCACGGCCTGGGTTATTTCGCTGCTTCCCATTGGGCTGGGGCTATTCCTGTGGATCATCAACCGCAGCTATATGAACAGCATCTTTGGCCCGCCGATTGTATTCGGGCTGCCCATCTGCGGCATTGCCATGGTGGTGACGGCTCTGATCATGATCGCCACGGGCTTTGCCATCGTGCAGAAGATCGTAGACATCGAAGTCTAGCTGGGAGGAGCGTATGCCTCTACTGCTCATCGGCGGCGGCATCGTTTTACTGGTGGCGATCATCCTGGTGATTGTCGGCTTGCGCTCGCCCAGCCAGGCCGACCCGCTGCAGACGCGCCTGGCCGAGTTCTCGACCCGCGAACGGCCGCTGACGCTGGAGGAAATCGAGCTGGCGCAGCCCTTTAGCGAGCGCGTGCTGCTGCCTACCATGCGCCGTTTGGGGCATCTGGCGTCGCGGTTCACGCCGCAGGCTTCGCTCGAGTCAATCCAGCACCAGCTTGACCTGGCGGGCAACCCGCGCGGTTTGGATCCCACCCTGTTCTGGGCTATTCGGATCGTAGCAACCCTGGGGTTGGGCGCCTTCATCTTGTTCGTTACGTTTGTCGCGCCGGCAGACTCGTTCCTCTCCATCCGCACGGGCACCTTCAAGGCGTTGTTGTTTGCCCTGGGCGGCATGCTGGTTGGGTTCTTCCTGCCGGTGATGCTGCTCCAGAGCCGCATCAAGCGCCGGCAAGACCTGATCACCAAGGCGATGCCCGACGCGCTGGACTTACTGACCGTCTGCGTCGAGGCCGGCTTGGGCTTTGATCAGGCCATGGCGAAAGTGGCCGAGAAGTGGGAGAACGAGCTCTCGCTGGCTTTTGAACGGGTGCTGCAGGAAATCCGGCTCGGCAAACTGCGGCGCGAAGCGCTGCGCGACATGGCCGACCGCATGGATATTGCCGACATGTCTAGTTTTGTGGCCGCCATCATCCAGGCTGACCAGTTGGGTGTCAGCATGGGCAAGGTGCTGCGGATCCAGTCTGACCAAATGCGCATCAAGCGCCGGCAGCGCGCCGAAAAGAAAGCTCACGAGGCGCCGGTGAAGATGCTGATCCCAATGGCCTTCCTGATCTTTCCCTCGATCTACATCGTGCTGTTGGGACCGGCGGCGATGATCCTGCTCAACTCACCTGCGCTGCGGTCTGTGTTTAGGGGCGGTTAAGCGCGGCCGTTTCAATTAGCAGCCGGCGCCGCCGGCGCCGGCTAGACAGGTGAAGCACTGCATGGCGGCAGCTGTGCCCTCTCGGCCAGTTTCCGTCCGGCGCCGGCCCTGGCGCTACCGAGCCCGGCTGGCAGCCTGGGCTGGCGTGGATGTGTTGTTCCCGCCTCAGTGTGCCGGCTGCGGTCAACCGGGAGTGCGGTTCTGTGCGGCCTGCCAGGCTGGGATTGTGCCCCTTGAGCGACCACAATGTGATTTGTGCGGCTACCCGCTGCTGGCGTCCGGCGAGTGCCGCGCGTGCCTGGCCGGAGAGCGAACGGTGGCGCCGTTAACGGGTCTGCGGTCGGCCGCCTATTTCGAGGGGCCGCTGCAGCGAGCGATGCACCGCCTGAAGTACAAACGCGATATCATTCTGGCAGACACGCTGGGTGATCTGCTCGCGGCGGCCGCCTCGGACCTGGCGAGGCCGCCGAGGATTGTCGTGCCGGTGCCATTGTCAGCCGAGCGGCTTCGGGAGCGCGGCTATAACCAGGCCGCCTTGTTGGCACGCACACTGGCTGAACTGGCCGGCCTGCCACTGGCTGCGCGCGCTGCGGTCCGGACGCGCCACACGGCCTCCCAGGTTGGCCTGTCAGCGACGCAGCGCCGGTCGAATGTCCGGAACGCCTTTGCCGCCGACCGGCAGCGCGTGGCGGGGCGGAACGTGATCCTGGTGGATGATGTCTGCACCACCGGGGCCACCCTGGCAGCCTGCGGGACGGCGCTGCTGGCGGCAGGCGCTGAAGCGGTGTGGGGAGTCACCTTGGCGCGGGCGCGGATGGCGCCGGTCACGGCGGCCGGCTAAGCGGCTGCGGCCCAAGGGCAAGGGTGGCACGAAATTGACGGATTGGCGCGCGCGCCGCGGAGTGCGGCGTGTGAGCCTGTGAAGCGCTGTCTCAATAGGAGGTATGTATGGCGGTTACGACCCAGATCCACGCGCGAGATCTCAATGTCACGCCTCGGCTGCGGGAGTATGTCGAAAAGAAAGTCAGCAAGCTGGATCGCTACCTGCCGACCATCGAAGAGGCGCGGGTTGACCTGGCCGAGGTCAAGGCAGCTCGCTCGGCCGGCGACCGGCAGGTGGCCCAGCTCACGGTGCGGATCCCGGGAACAGTCCTGCGCGCGGAGGAGCGCAAGGACGACATCTTTGCGGCGGTGGACGCCGTGCTTGACAAGATGTACCGCCAGATCGAGCGCTACAAGGGCAAACGCTGGCGCGGGCGCGGCAATGGCGCCGGCGCCAAGGTGGTGGCAGCAGCCGAGGCAGCTGAAGAGGCCAGCGCCGAGGCGCTGGAAGAGCCGGTGGGAAGCGTGGTGCGCCGCAAGCGGTTCGTGGTGACGCCAATGAACGAGGCCGAGGCCCAGGACCAAATGCAGTTGCTGGGCCATGACAACTTCTTTGTCTTTTACAACGCCGACACCAATCGCATCAACGTGCTCTATCGCCGCAAGGATGGTGACTTCGGCCTGATTGACCCTGAGATTGGCTGACCGCCTCAGGCGGCGCGCCAGGCGATGAGGCGTGGGGGACCTGCCCACGGGCAAGTCCCCCACATGCTTCCTCATGAGTGGAAGCGTCACTGCGCTCCTGATGCTTGGGCCCAAAGGCAGTTCAGCCGCCGAGCGTTGGGTGGCTGGCGGGCGCGAGGCTGCCGCGCTGGATGCCCTGGCGCTAGTGGCCAGGCTGCCTGGGCTGGCGCGCCTTGTCGTGGCCGCGCCCGAGGCGCTGCTGGCACCGTCGCTGGCGCATCTGCCGATTACGTGGGACCTTGACCCGCCCGGGGAGGCGTTCCATTTCGGCCGGCGGCTGGCGGCTCTTCTGGCGCGCTATCCCAGTCCTGTTCATCTCTACTTGGGAGCCGGCAGCATGCCGCTGCTGCCAGCCGCCGTGCTGGCCGAGGCGGTGAGCGACGTGCGGGCGGCGGCGGCTCCATGCGCCGTCACGAACAACCTGCACTCGTCGGACTGGATGGCATGGAATTGCGCCGCGACCGTGGCCGCGCGGCCCGAGAGGTTGCCAACTGACAACGCGCTTGGTTGGGTTCTGAAGACGGACGCCGGCATTGCCGTGCGCAGCCTGCCGCCGAGCGCTGCTACCCGGCTTGACATTGATACACCGGCCGATCTATTGCTGTTGAGCCTGCACCAGGCGACCGGAGCGGCCCTACGGGCGTATCTGCGCCAACAGGCTTCGGGCGCGGGGCGTTGGCTGGCCGCCGGGCGCCGCCTGGCAGCGCCCGGCGGCCAGGTGGCCCTGATCGGGCGTGTGGCCTCGGCGGTGTGGGGCCATGTGGAGGCGAATACCCAGGCATGGGTCAGGGTGTTTTCAGAAGAAAGGGGCATGACGGCCAATGGGCGTCTCGCGGCCGGAAGGGTGAAATCGATGGTGGGCGCCCATTTGCTTAAGTTGGGGACAGAGGCCTTCTTCGCCGAGTTGAGTGAACTGGTGGAGGCGGCCTTCTTCGACACGCGGGTTGTGCTCGCGCACGCGGGATGCTGGCCCTCGGCTGCCGACCGCTATGCGGCCGATCTCGGCTGGATCGATGAGATCACGGACCCGTTCCTGCGCGCGTTGGCGGCGGCTGCTTGGTCGGCGCCGATACCGATCGTGCTCGGCGGGCATGGAGTAATATCGGGCGATCTATATGGCCTGGTTGACATTGCCCAGGCCGGCGGGTTGGCGCTGCCGGCCGCGGTCTGAGGAGGGGGATATGCCAACTGTTCTGTTTGTCTGCACGGCCAACGTCTGCCGATCACCCGTGGCCGAGGCCCTCTTTGCTGATTGGGTCAAGCGCGCGGCGCCAGAGGGTGAGTGGCAGATTGGATCAGCGGGCACCTGGGCAGACACGGGGCTGCTGGCCTCGACCTATTCACGCGAAGTCCTGGCCGAGCAAGGCCTAGATCTGGGGGCCCACCGGGCCCGGCGGCTGGATGCCGAAATGGTCGCGGCGGCAGACGTCATCGTGTGCCTGGCCCGGGCACACGCGGAGGCGATCAAGGCCGAGTTTCCTGAGCATGCCGGACGTGTGGTGCTGCTGAGCGCGCTGTCAGGCAAGGGCTATGACGTGCCGGACCCATATGGCGGTCCGCGCCAAGGATACGAGGCAATGGCGCGAGAACTGCGCCAGCTCGTCGAGCAGGGCGGCGCACGGATTGCGGGCCTGGCACGGCGAGCCGAGCAGGACAAACAGGCAGGTTAGCGCCGCCAACCGCGAGAGTTACCAGCCTTCGATGTACTTTGCCCAGTCGGCGTTGTCGGCCAGGTGGCGGCCGAACAGGTAAGCGGCTGTGGCGGTGGGCTCAGCCGGCCGGTGGCGCAGGTGCATGTTGGCCTCCAGCGCGCTGCGGCCTCCCTTTTGCCGGTTGCAGGGTTGGCAGGCGGCGACCAGGTTGTCCCAGCGGTGCTGACCACCGCGATGTCGCGGCTCAACATGGTCGATGGTCAAGTGACCAACCTGGCGACCGCAGTACTGGCAGGTATAATTGTCGCGCCGAAAGACTTCGCGCTTAGTGAGCTTGACGCGCGGCCGGGGGCGCTTAACCATGTGTTCCAGGCGGATGACGGAAGGGCGGGGATAGCTTTGGCGGGCAGCATGAATCAGCCCGCGGCCATTCGCCACCATCTCGGCCTTGCCGGTAAGCAGCAGGCCAATGGCCCGGCGAGTGTCGCAGACGTTGAGCGGCTCGAAATTGGCATTCAACACCAATACCGTCTGATTCATCTATGCGCCATCCACTCAATAGCGCGAATTCTAGCACTGTTGTTTTAGGCTGACAAGAAGTCCGCCGCGGCGGCGCTCCGAGGACGCTATGGCGCTGGAAGCGGCCAGGCTTCTGCCTGGAGCCGACGCAACTGGGCGTATTTCTGCCACTCAAAGTAGGCCATCAGCGCGCTGAGGCGCAGGCCGTGCCAGCCGGCGCGCCAGCCGCCGAGCGTAATCCAGCGCCAAACGAATTGCCGCCAGGGCTGAAGGATAAAGTTGTGCGGGCGTGCGCGGTGTCCCTCGGCCAGCAGGCGGCTGGCATCGTGGCGCGCGTAATAGCGCTGCTTGGTGACAAACTCGGCGATAGTTTCGTAATTGAGATGAATGAGCGGCGCCTGCAGGCGCCCCGGCGCCAGGTCGCTGTCCAGCAGCGCCAACTCGTGCACAGGTCGGGCCGGATCGTAGCGTGCCAACGCGCGCCGCAGCAGCCGCAACTGGTAGTCGGGATACCAGCCGGCGTGCAACGTCAGGCGGCCAAAGATGTAGTTGTGCCGCGGGATCCACCAGGCCGGCTCGGGCCCGGCCCGCGCCAGCTCAATTTCAGCGGCCAAAGCCGGCGTTACGCGCTCATCGGCGTCGACAAACAGCACCCACTCGCTCTGGCAGGCTTCCAGCGCGGCCTGCCGCTGGCCGGCATAGTCGTCGAAGGCGCGCTGCTGGACACGGGCTCCGGCCGCTTCGGCAAGCGCCACCGTTTTGTCCGTGCTGAAGGAGTCGAAGACCAAGACGTCTGCCGCCCAGGCGAGCGATGTGAGGCAGTCGGGCAAATGTTGGGCCTCATTGCGGGTGAGGACGACCGCCGTCAGCGCGGGAACCATGGTCTAGAGCGAAGGGCGCCGGCGCTGCCAAACCTGAATGATTTCGGTTAGGGCCAGGTTCTGGGCCGCCCGCTCGTCAGCCGTCAACTGCCCGCGCTGGCTCAGGCGGTGATTGGCCCGTATGTGCCGGCGCATCCCCAGGCGCACCAAGGGGCTGAGCAGCGCGTTCACCGCCGGGCTCTGGTAGCGATGATAAAGCCTCCGGCGGCTCATCCAGAGCTTAAGGAGCGAGTCGGCCGGCGCCTGCCGGGTGCTCTGGCCGCCATGGTGGATGACCTCGGCGGCTGGCACGATCCAGCGCTGCCACCCGGCCCGCGCCATGCGCCATTGCCAATCAATCTCCTCGCAGTACAGCTGAAAGGTCTCGTCGAACAGACCGCACTCAGCCAACGTGGCTGCCCGCACCGCGAAGGCCGCGCCCAGGGTGTGGTCGACCTGGAAGGGCTGCCCGCCGGCATACGCGCGGGCGAGATAGCGGCCGTTCAGTGGGGAATTGAGTAGAGCTCTCAGCCGGCCGCGCGGCGGGAAGAGGTCGAGCACGGCCTGGATCAGGCCCGGGAAGCGGAAGCCGCCGTGCTGCAAGCTGCCGTCGGGATTTACTAACTTGGGGGCCACGACCCCGGCGCGAGGAGTGCGGCGCAGAAACACGGCCAGTTGGCGCAAGGCCCCAGGGCGGATGACCGTGTCGGGGTTGAGAACGAGAAAGGCGAAGGGCGCGATCTGCGCCTGAAGCGCGCGCAAGCCCACGTTATTGCCCGCGCCCATGCCGCGATTGTCGGCTTCAATCAACAGAGTGCGCGGGAATTGCCGCCGTAGCATGGCCGGGGAGCCATCGCTTGAGCCATTGTCAACCACGCAGACCGCGGCCGAAACCTGCCCGCTGTTCTGTGCCAAGTCTAGGTAGATGGAATCGAGACAGGCCGCCAGCAGCGCCCCTACGTTCCAGTTGACAATGACAATCCCCAGGTCCATCGCGCTTGGGGAGACCAGCGCTAGATGGCGCGCTCGCGCAGTCGAGAACTGATGTAGTCCATCGTCGCGACCACGATGGCAATGGCGAGGATCTGCGCCGACGCGCCGCGGTAGTCGAGCAGGTTCATGTTCTGCTGGAGCAAGAAACCGATGCCGCCGCCGCCTACGAAGCCAATGATGGTAGACATGCGCACGTTGATGTCCCAGCGATACATAGTGAAGGAGATATAAGGCGGGATGATCTGAGGGATCACCGCATAGATGATCGTTTGCAGCCTGGTGGCGCCAGTCGCTTTAATGGCTTCCAACGGCCCGGGCATAATACTCTCGACTTGCTCAGAGTACAGCTTGCTGCCCGCGGCGATGCTATGGAGGGCCAGCGCCAGTGCCCCGGCGAAGGGCCCAAGACCGACCCACACCACCATCACCAAGGCGACGATCAGGGCTTCGATGGAGCGCAGGGCGTTGAGAATTGTGCGGGTGAGGTAGTAAATGGTGAGGCCAATCGCCACCGGCCGGCCGGCGTGGGTGCGGACGGCGAGAGCCAGGCCGCCCAACCCACCCAGCGCGGCGGGCAGCGCGCGTGTGAACACGGGGTCGGAGATCTCGTACAACCACCCAATGGCGCCGCCGATCAGCAGCCCGAGGACCGTGCCACCCAGGATCCCCAGCCCGAAATGCAGCGTGTACCAAAGCCCGCCGGAGGCGTGCTCATTCAGCATCTGCCCCAGACGGCTCGCCAGGCTACCCACGACAGCGCCGGCTGCCAGGGCCGCAATCGGCACGATCAGCAGGCTGACAATGTCGCCCAGGTCGGCGAAGAACTCACCCAGGAAGCCAAGGGCGCCCAGGCGATCGCGCAGCGCGGCTCCCAGATCAGAGGCCAACTGGGCAACCAGAAACAGCGCTAGCACGCTGATGACAACGGCGACCAGCAAGGCCGCCTGGCGCGCCAGACGCAGCCAGATGGTGGGAACGCGGCGCTCTTCGGGCGGCACCGCCCAGCGGGCCGCGCCCCAGATCAGCAGGGGCCCGACGATGATGGCGCCGACGTGGATTGCCAGGCTGGCCGTCAACATGCGGCTGGCCTGCCCAACCCACCCTGCGACTGAAGCTCCGATGAGGATGCCGGCCGGCCAGGCCAGGATCGCCAACGCCGTGCTGGCCAAGGAAGTTGTCACATCGCGCATAAGATTGCGGGCGGCGAAGAAGCTGATCGGCACCGCCAGGATGGTCGCCAGAGTCGTGGCGAGCAGAGCCAGGAACACGGTTTCGATGATCTTGCTCCACGTATCCCGAGCATTCTGGCTCCACATAGGCGCACCCACATTGCGGCGGGTGATCGCGCGAATGGTCTGCACCTCTTCGCTGGGCCGGTTGGGCAGGCGCGCGGAGATCGCAAAGTGGCCGTCGCTGTCCGTTTCGACGTTCGCCATGGTGAGCGAGACGCCGCTGGGCGGGATGAAGTTGAGTGGGCCGACGGTGTTAGGCTCGAAATTGAAGCCCTCCACGGTCACCTCGGCGCGCGGGTCGGCGCAAGGCGGCGTCAGGACCAGGTAGGGTTCGCCCGCCGTTGGCCGAGGGGTGGGCAGCACGCCGCCGGCTGGACAGGGAACGGAGATGGGCGTGTTGACCTGAAATTCCTCGTGCTCGTATTCGAACAGATCGGGGCGAAAGAGGGCCCGGATGATGCGCGCCAGGCGCGTCTGGCGCGTTTCGGATTGGATCTCGTCGAGGTTGACATCGGTGACCTGAAAGCCATAGGCATAGATCACCAGGGCGGCCAGGACGAAGAGGCCTAATCGCAGTGACTTCAGGGGAGACGCTTTATTCACCCCAGCCTCCGGCCTTACCCAACCCGCTCGGCTTCCTTGCCGTAGATTTCCTTGAAGCGCTGATCGTCAATCTCGTCGGGAGGCCCATCAAACACTAACCGGCCTTGATTGAGAGCGATGGCCCGATTGGCGTACCGATGCACCAGGTCAAGGAAGTGCAAACTGCACAGGACCGTAACGCCGTCCTCGTGATTAATCTGCTCCAGGTACTGCATGATGCTGTGGGCCAGGACCGGGTCCAGGCTGGCCACCGGCTCATCGGCCAGGATCATGTCGGGATCCTGCATCAGCGCGCGCGCGATGCCCACCCGCTGCTGCTGGCCGCCGCTCAACTCGTCGGCGCGGTTGCTGGCTTTATCGGCCAGGCCGACGCGCTCCAACTGCAAGCGAGCCTTGTGCACATCTTCTGCCGGAAACCGGTTGATGATGCTCAAGGCAGGATTGACGTAGCCCAGCCGGCCGGACAGAACGTTGGTGAGGACACTCGAGCGATGAACCAAGTTGAAGTGCTGGAAAACCATGCCGATCCGCCGGCGAATGCGGCGAAGCTCGGCTTCGTTGGCGGCAGTCACGTCCACGCCATCGAACACGATGCGCCCGGCCGTCGGGTCAATCAGGCGGTTGATGCAGCGGAGCAGGGTCGATTTGCCCGAGCCACTCAGCCCGATCACGGCCAGGAACTGGCCCTTAGAGACGTCAAACGTGACGTCTTCCAGAGCGCGGACAGTGCCGTCGTAGACCTTCGTGACATGTTGGACGCTGAGCATGTCGTCTTAGCAGCCGCGGGCCAGGCCGGCGTCAGCCGGCCTGGCCGCCGAGGCTTTCCCGAGCGGGACAGCCCCCGCTCGGGAAAGCGCTGACGGCGTTCGGGCTAGAGGTCTTCCAAGGTGATGCCGGCCTCTTCCACCATCGCGCGGATCAGGTCGTACTCTTCATCCTGGGCCGGCTCGAGGCCGCTCCAGCCGTAGAAGTCTTCGCTGCCGATGGACTCCCCCCAGGCGTCAGTCTCGGCGAAGGCCACCAATGCGGCTTCGATCTGCGCCCGCAACTCGGCCGGGAAATCAGGGCTGAAGGACAAGGTGTCGTTCGGGATGGGCGAGGTCAGGCCGAGGATCTTGACTTGCTGGACGACGTCGGGTGCTTCTTCGCGCACGTTGGCGCGGGCGTCGAGGACTTGATAGTCCCCGCAGAACAGGCCCTGCTCGTTGGGGGCGCAGGATTCGATCACGTCGTCGGGGACGTCAGGCGCATCCCCCACGGCCCAGCGGGTCTCGCCTTCAGGCACGGCGTAGGGGCTAAAGAAGGTGGTCCCAAAGTCCGCCTCGCCGTTGAGGACGGCGTTCACCACTTGAGGGTGCCCGCCAGACTCGACGGTCTCGCCAGGCTCGATGCCGAGTTCCTTCATGTAGACCAAGGGGGCCAGGTAGCCGGAGGTGGAACCGGCATCAGGATAGGCCCAGCTCAGGCCATCCAGGTCTTCCAGGGTTTCGATGCCGCTGTCGCGCCGGACGATGAACTGGGCCCAGTAGACGCCCCAGCCGCGGCGGATGGCCTTGAAGGCCACGTCGACGCCGCAGAGCTGGTTGGCGATCACATAGCCCTGCGCTGGGATGAAGGCCATCGTATCGTCAGGCGAGGCGCAAATCTCTTCAATGGTGGCGGCGTAGGAAGTCGGCACGCTCACCGCGTAGACCAGGCCGGTCGCCTCCTTCAGCGCCTCCGCCATCACCTCGCCACCCGAGACGATCATATTCGCGTCCACCGAGGGCACGAACAAGACCTTGATCGGATGGGCTTCTGTGCCGATCTCGGGCGCCGGTTCTTCGGTGGGCTCGGGGGCTGTAGTCGGTGGGGCAGCGGTGGGCGGCACAGCGGTGGGCGGCACAGCGGTGGGCGCTGCGGTCGTGGCGGCCGGCGTGCAGGCGGTGGCGAGCAGGGCGACCAAGGCGAGCAGACTGAACAGCGAGTACAGCTTACGTGCATGCTTCATGGCGTAATCCTTTCCTCCTCTGACTCGTTCAATTCAGGATGAGTGGTGTGGTACATCAGGGTATGGCATTGCGGCGTAAGCCTGATCACCTCCTCTTCGGCGCGGTGAGGATGGTTCGCCGCGACCTATGGAATTGATCATAACGCGCTTTGGAACAGCGGGCAACCCACCCATCTCCGCACCACCGGGTTATGGCTGAATGATCTCGATTTCGGCAGGGCCGACGCGCTCATTGACCACCTCCACATCTTCGTGGATCAATCCAGCCCAAAAGAACTGCGGATTGCGGCTGGGCACAATCTCGTCGAGCACGACGGTGCCCGTCACAACGGCCCGCTGTCCAGGCATCAGGTAATAATGCGGCCGGCCATCCGCATCGGGGATACGGGTCAGGGTGGCGGGATCACCCAACGCCCAGCGCCAGGGATAGTCGCTCTTACAGGTCTGGCAGTGCAGGCCCACGCGCCAGGCGCCCGACTGCTCCAGCTCGCCAATCGTGTTGGCGTTGATGGCCATCGACGGATAGATGAAGCCGGAGGCCGGGCCGGTTGTGCGGATGGGCGCCGTGCCGTAGTTCTCGACCACCACGCGGAAGGACAGCGCCTGGCCGAGGACGACGCTCGAAGCGGAAAACTCCACCTCCCCGAGCAGGATCTCGGCGCGGGGGTGGCCCCCGTTGACAATTTGAAGCTGGGTCTCCACGGCCACCTGCTGGCCGAGCCGGTCTTCGGCCGTGGCGCGCACGGTGTAAGCCCCGTCGGCCGGTGGCTCAAGGCCTTGGTCGATCCCGGCGTCATAATCGTAGGTGTGCAAGCCAGCCTGTCCGGGCAACTTGTCGCCGGGCTGCTCTTTGAGCGGAAGTCGGGTGCCATCCGGCCCAATCAGGTACACACGCAAGCCATCGGCCGGGACATCTTTCGTCAGGGCCACGTTGATGCGGGCCCGATCGTCAATGCCATCCTGGTTAGGCGAGAAACGGGTGGGCAAGACGCTGAAATTCACCAGCAGCGGCAAGGCGGTGTCGGCTTGGGCCACGGTGAGGGCGCCGGTGATCTCGTTGGCGTTGCCCCGCTCGTCGGCGGCGGCCACGACCCAGGTATAGGCGCCGTCGGGCACCACGCGGCGCACAACTTGTGCGTCTAGGTCTTCGCGAGGCAGGCTGTACGCGTCGACGACTCCGCCGAATTGAACGGTGTAGTTTCCGGCGTCACGCGCCTTGGCCTGGCGGAAAAAGTAACTCCGGCCAGCGGCATCCAGAAGAGAGATTGTCAGGGTGGCCGGGCGCCGCAGGGTATACGTCAGCTCGATCAGGTCGTCGTCGCCATCGGCGTTGGGGGTGAGGCGGGTGCTGCTCACGGCGGCTGACACCAGGGGCGGCCCGCCGGGCTGCAGCAGCCATACAGCGGCAGCCAACACCGCGCTGACAAGCACGAGGGCAACGGAGATCGTGACCAGCAATGAGCGAGGCACTGGGGAGGTGTGGAGAGTGGTTGAAAAGGCCCGCCGGGAGAACGCAGTCCGCAACGCCTATGCGACTCTACCAGAAAGGACAGAATCCCTCAAATTGCCTGGCGTCCGGAAGGGCGCCAGCCCCGCCGCCCGGCACGTCACCGCGCCCAGCACTCGCCTGGTGGTCTCACCGCGGTGGCAGGCCACGGCAATCGCGATCTGGTTTCCAATTCATCCGGGCTTGTGCTACCATTGCCGCTAATGCTTGCCTACGAAGAAGCCCTAGATTACCTTTACAGTTTCGTCGATTACGGCGTGGTCCGCGCCGACCGGTATGCGCCAGAGACGTTTAATCCAGACCGGATGGCCGCTTTCTTGAGGGCCGTGGGAGATCCGCACAACCGCTACCCGGTGCTGCACGTCGCCGGCACCAAGGGCAAGGGCTCGGTGGCCGCCCTGTGCGCCAGCGCACTGCGCGCCGGCGGTTACTGCACTGGCTTCTACACCTCGCCCCACCTGTTTGAGTTCTGCGAACGGGTCCAGGTCAACGGGGAGGCCATGGCGCGTGAAGCGATGGCTGAAATCGTCAGCCGGATGCAGCCATTGGCCGCTGGCTATCCCGGCCTGACGACGTTCGAGTTGACGACGGCGCTGGCGTTCTCGTATTTCGCGCGCCAAGCGGTGGACGTGGCGGTCATCGAGGTTGGGCTAGGGGGACGCCTGGATGCAACCAACGTCGTGCGCCCGTTGGTCAGCGTGATCACGTCGCTGAGCTACGATCACACCTATCTGCTGGGCGACAGCCTGGCTGAGATCGCCGCGGAGAAGGGGGGCATCATCAAGCCGGGCGTACCGGTGGTGGTGGCGCCGCAAGCGCCGGAGGCGCTGGCCGTGCTCGAGAAGATCAGCAGCGAGCGCGGGGCGCCGCTGAGCTTGGTAGGGCGCGATTGGCTCTTCCGGCCGGTCGCCCATTCGCTGGAAGGCCAGACGTTCGAAGTGTGGACAGCCGAGGAACAGCGCCAATTGAATGCCCTGCGGGCGCAGGGGCACGCCGTCGCCTGGCGGCCCAACCAGTATGACATCCCACTGCTGGGGCAGCACCAGGTTGAGAATGCGGCGGTGGCCTATGCGACGCTCATGACGGCGCGCGGGGCGGGTCTGCCGCTGGCGGCGCAAGCCATCCGCGACGGCCTGCGTAGCGTGCATTGGCCGGGGCGCTTCGAGATCGTTCGGCGCGCTCCTTACCTGGTGGTCGACGGCGCCCACAACGCCGACTCGGCCCGCCGCGTTGCGGCCGCGCTGCGCGATTACTTTCCGGGCCAGCGCGTGTGTCTAATATTCGGCGCTTCGGCCGACAAAGACGTGGCGGGCATGTTGGCCGAATTGCTGCGGCCCGATACTGGGGTGACGCAAATTATCCTGACCCAGGCGGTACACCCGCGCGCGATGGAGCCCGAGACGCTGGCAGACCTGGCTCGGCCGCACGGCGTGCCGGCGGAGGTGGTGATGCCGGTGGCGACGGCGGTGGCGCTGGCGCTGGCGCGGGCTGGGCCAGAGGACGTCATCCTGGCGTGCGGCAGCCTGTTCATCGTAGCCGAGGCACGCGCAGCCGCACAGGGCGTCGTCGCAATGCCCGGTCCACAGCTATCCTGGTGAGGTGCTGCCGAGCGTTCGGTGAGCGAGAGCGCCGGCTGGTGAAAGAGTGTTGATTTGAGTGCCTTGTTTGAGAAGGAATATCGTGAGTGGTTAGCGCGATCGGAATTTGCCGAGGCAATGAGCCGGCGCACCGAGGAGCTGTACGACATCACCGAAGCTGAACCCGACGATGACGGGCTGATCGAGTGCCCGCTGCTGCCGCTGCGGGACATGGTGATGTTTCCACACATGGTGACGCCGCTGTTCGTGGGACGCGAAAAATCGCTGGCGGCGATCACCGCTGCCCAGGCCTCCGGCAAGACCCTGCTCGCCGTGACCCAGATCAATCCAGAGGTGGAAGATCCCGGCACGGAGGATTGGTACGCCGTGGGCGTGGAGGTAGCGGTCGGCCGGATGCTGCGGATGCCGGACAACTCCACCTCGGTGCTGGCCCAGGGACGGCGGCGGATACAGGTGGTGGCCATCACGCAGGCCGAGCCCTACTATGTCGCGAAGGCCCGCATCATTGACGAGCCGACGGGCAGGCCGCGTGAGACCGAGGCGCTGATGCGGGCGGTGCTGGCCCTGTTTGAGAAGTGCATCCAGCTCAACCGATCCTTGCCCGAAGAAGCTTACGTCTTTGCCATGAACATCGAGGAGCCAGGCTGGCTGGCAGACCTGGTCGCCTCGACCATCAACCTGGAAATCGCCGAGCGGCAGGCAGTCCTGGAGACGTTTGAGCCGACGGCGCGGCTGCAGCGCATCAGTGTCCTGCTGGGGCGCGAGCTGGATGTGCTTGAGCTGGAGGATCATATTCACTCGCAGGTCCAAAACGAGGTAGACCGGAACCAGCGGGAGATGTACCTGCGCGAGCAGATGAAGGCCATCCAGACCGAGTTGGGCGAGACCGACATCTGGAACGCCGAACTGGGCGAGCTGCGTGAGAAGGTCGCGGCGGCCGGAATGCCGGAAGAGGTGCAGCACAAGGCGGCCAAGGAACTTGAGCGCCTGGCGCAAATGCCGCCCATGGCGCCCGAAGTCGGCATTATCCGCACCTATCTGGATTGGCTCATTGAGCTGCCCTGGACAGCAACGACGGTTGACAACCTGGACTTGAAGCATGCCGCGGCAGTGCTGGAACGCGAGCACTACGGCCTGCCCAAAGCCAAGGAACGCATCCTCGAATACATCGCCGTGCGGCGGCTTACGGCCGATCAGCAGCAGGTTCGTTCGCCCATCCTCTGTTTCGCGGGCCCGCCCGGAACGGGAAAGACCTCTCTGGGCAAGTCAATAGCCGAGGCAGTCGGGCGCAAGTTCGCGCGTCTGAGTCTGGGCGGCGTGCGCGATGAAGCCGATATCCGCGGCCACCGCCGGACCTATATTGGCGCGCTGCCTGGCCGGTTGATCCAGACGATGCGCCGCGCCGGCTCAATCAATCCCCTGCTGATGCTCGACGAAATCGATAAGCTCGGCCAGGATTTCCGGGGCGATCCGGCGGCGGCGCTGCTGGAAGTGCTGGATGTCGAGCAGAACCGTGCCTTTGTAGATCACTACCTGGATGTTGATTATGACCTGTCGAAGGTCATGTTCATCACCACCGCCAACACGCTGACGACGGTGCCCCCCGCGTTACAGGATCGGCTCGAAATCATTGAGTTCCCCGGCTACGTCGAGGAGGAGAAGCTGCGCATCGCCCGCAAGTATTTGATCCCGCGCCAGATGACCGAGAACGGATTAGTCGGGACGCGGATGACGCTGACCGATCAGGCCGTGCGGCGCATCGTCCGCAGTTACACCTACGAGGCCGGGGTCCGCAACCTGGAGCGGGAGATCGCCAACGTGTTGCGAAAGGTGGCGCGGCGGAAGGCGGAAGGCAAGCGCCTGCCGGCACGCATCTCGGCGGAAGCATTGTACAAGTATCTGGGCCCGCCCCAATACACGCCGCTGGAGGCCGAGCAAGACGATGAGATCGGCGTGGTTACGGCAGTGGCCTGGACGGAAGCAGGCGGGGACACTATGCCGATCGAAGTGAGTCTGATGCCGGGCAAGGGCGGCCTGCAGATCACTGGGCAGGTGGGTGAAGTGATGCAAGAGTCGGCCCAGGCGGCGATGTCTTATCTTAAATCGCGCGCCAAGCAGTTGGCCGTCGACTACGAACGATTCGATAAGACCGATACGCACATTCACGTGCCGGAGGGTTCGATCCCGAAGGACGGTCCCAGCGCGGGGATCAGCCTGGCGACGGCCTTGATCTCGGCGTTCACGGGGCGCAAGGTTCACAAGGAAGTGGGGATGACGGGGGAAATCACCCTGCGCGGGCGGGTGCTGCCCGTGGGCGGCGTCAAAGAGAAGGTGCTGGCGGCGCACCGGGCTGGGCTGCGCAAGGTCATTCTGCCGCGCAAGAACGACAAAGATCTCGTCGACGTGCCCAAGAGCACCCGCCGCGAGGTCCAGTTCGTTTTCGTGGAGCACATGGATGCGGTGCTGGCGGCAGCCCTGTTCCCGCCCGCAGCCAAAGACGGTCTGCGGCCGAAGGCGCTGCCCGATCAACGCCGGCGGTCGCCGGCGCGAGCGCCTGCTAAGTCCAAGGCGCGGCCAGCGCGCGGGCGGCCGCGGCCGTACGCTCACTAGACCCGAGCGGCAGCCCACCAGGCGCAGTCACCACGCGATTCGCCCGGCAACTCGCGGCCGCCACGGCGTTGGGCCCGAATAGCCAGCAGGGGTGTTGGCAAGTGACCGATCCGCTCATTCACCGGCTTCAGCAATTTACGCAGGATCTAGCTGGGCCGGGTGATACCCGGCAGTTGTCGCAGCGGATTGTTGATTGGGTGTTGGGCCTGCTGCCGGCGGCCGGCTGCCAGATCTTTGCCGTCGACGCCAGGCGGTGCCGGGTCGAGTGCCTGGCCGCCGCCGGATTTGGCGAAACCGGGCCATACGCGGTATCCAGCACCGAGGTCGCCGGGCAGGTCGCCCAGCGGGGAACGCGGGTGGTGGTGCACGACACGCAGCCGGCGATGGTCGGCCTGCCACTGCACTGGCGGGGCCAACTGGCCTGGGTGTTGGTGATCAGCGGCCCGCTGCTAGACGCCGCGGCGCAAGACCTGGCCACGCTGGTGGCGGCGCAGGCCGCGATCGCCTTGGGGCAGGCTGAACGCAACGCGGTGGACCCGCTGCAGCCGGACCACCTGGCCGTCCTGCAGCGGTCGAGCCAGGCGCTCAGCCAGACGCTGGAAGTCGAGCAGATCTACGCCGCCGCCTGCACGGCGGCCGGCGAGCTGGTGCCCAGCGATGTCTTTGCGATCGTGCTGTGCGACGATTGCCAGGCGCGCTGCGAGGCAGCCTACTTCGTCGAGCGAGGCGTGCGCCAGACGCCTGACCGGGCCGACCGCGAGCTTACCTTGGCTGGCCGCGTGCTGCGCCTGCGGCAGCCGCAAGTGTTGCGCGCGCCGGCTGACTGGCCGCCTCACCCCGCCTCCGAGGCGCCCCCCGGCTCCGCCCTCGCCGTGGCGATTCAGACTGGCGAACGAGCGCTGGGTGTCATGATCGCTGAAGCCTACTCGCCGGCAGCCTATCAGGAGCACGACCTGCGCTTGTTCGCGGTACTGGCGAGCCAGGCCGCGGCCGCGCTGAACACAACTCACCTGCTCAACGCGACCCGGCGCCAGGCCGAGCAGATGCGTTTGGTGAACGAGCTTGGACGCCATGTCGGCGGCATTCTGGATTTTGAGGCGCTGGCCAGGCAGGTGGGCCAGTGGCTGGAGACGACTTTCGGCTATGCCCACGCCCGGCTCGGCTTGATCAAGGACGGCTATGTCGTCTTTCCACCGCGCCAGGACGGCGGGCAGGCGCTGGCCCGGCCGGAACGCCAGATTGCCCTGGATGGGCCCGGGCTGGTGGCCTGGGTCGCGCGCCACGGGCAGCCGCGATACGCCCCCGACGTGCGGGCCGCCCAAGTCTACACGGAGGATCCGTACATTTCAGACACGCTGGCCCAGGCGGTGGTGCCGCTGGCGGCACACGGCCGCATCCTGGGTATACTGGACATTCACAGCGACCGGCCCTTGCCGCCAGATGCGGCCGCCACGCTCGAGGCCATCAGCCGCCCGACCGCGGCGGCGCTGGATAGCGCACGCCTGTTCACCGAAGCGCGGCAGCGGGCAGCCGAGGTGTCGGCGTTATTGACGACCACCCTGGCAGTGACCGGCTCGAGCGAGCTAGACGCACGCCTCGAGGCCGTGGCGCTGCACGCGCGCGAGTTGGTCGGCGCCGAGGCCTGCACGATTTACCAGCTCAGCCCCGACGGCCGGCTCTTGGTCCCGATCATCGCCATCGACGAGCTCTATGCTGAGGAGACGCTGAGCGATCGGGTGGTGGTCGGCGAAGGGCTGATCGGCGGCGTGGCCCGAAGCAGGCAGGGCGAGATCTTTAACCGTGCTGACCAGCATCCGCGTGCGCAGCAGATCCCGGGCACGCCGTTGACGCCGGAGTGCTTAATGGCCGTCCCGCTGACAGTCGGCGAGCGCACCACGGGCGTGATGGCGGTCTACCGCGAAGGTGAGCGCGAGTTCTCACACCACGACTTTGACTTGTTGTCGAGCTTTGCGGCGCAGGCGGCGGTCGCAATTGAGAACGCGGCGCTGTACCAAACACTGCGCGAACGCGCCGATTCGCTGCAGGCCGCGTACGACGAGCTGGCCGAAATGGGCCGGCTGAGGGACGAGATGGTGCAGAACATCTCGCACGAGCTGCGCACGCCGCTGACTTTTCTGCGTAGCTATGTCGAACTCCTGTTGAGCGGCGACCTGGGGGCGCTCCTGCCGGACCAGCAGCGCAGCTTGCAGGTTGTGCGCGACAAAACTGACACGCTTGTGCGTCTGGTCGGCGACATGATTACGCTGCAGGCGGTGACGCCAACCACGATTGCGCAAGCGCCTGTCGATCTGTGCCAGTTGGCGCGGGCCGCAGCGGACGGCGTGGCCGTAGTGGCCCAAGAGGCCGGCGTGGAGCTGGTGAGCGAATTGCCTGCCGGAGCGGTCGAAGTCCGCGGCGATGCGTTGCGCCTGAGCCAGGTCTTCGACAATTTATTGGGTAACGCGCTGAAATTCACCGGCCGCGGCGAGCGCATTTCCTTGCTGCTGCAGGCGGCCCCAGGCTGGGCGCGGGTGGAAGTCCGCGATACCGGCATCGGCATCCCGGCCGAAGGCCTGGACCGGATCTTCGAGCGTTTCTATCAGGTGGACGGCACCGCCACGCGCCGGCGCGGCGGCATCGGTCTGGGGCTGGCTATTTGTAAGCTGATCGTGGAAGCGCATGGCGGCCGTATCGGCGTGGAGAGCCAAGCCGGCGCTGGCTCGTGCTTCTACTTCTTGCTGCCGCGCGCCGGCGAGACTGGCGTCCCTAATCCGTAAGGAGAAGTCGCATGACCTATCTGGGCGGCCAGGTCGTCGTAGTGACGGGGGCCTCGTCAGGCATTGGGGAGGCCACGGCGCGGTTGTTCGGCCGGGCCGGGGCGCGCGTCGTGCTGGCGGCACGCCGGCTCGAGCGGCTGGAGGCCCTAGCCGCCGAGATTGAAGCGCTGGGGGGCGGCGCAGCGGCGGCGCCGGTGGCGGCCGATGTGAGCCGGCTGGCGGACATTCAGAACCTGGTTGAGCAAGCTCTGGCCCGCTTTGGCCGCATTGATGTTTTGTTCAACAATGCTGGCTTTGGCCGCCTGGACTGGTTTGAGAAGCTCGACCCCGTCAGGGACATTGAGGCGCAGGTGGCGGTCAATGTGCTAGGCGTAATCCAGACCACGCGCCAGGTGCTGCCCGTGATGATGGCCCAGCGAAGCGGCCATATCATCAACATGGCGTCAGTGGCCGGTTTGGTCGGGACGCCGACGTACACGGTCTACGCGGCCAGCAAATTCGCGGTGCGGGGCTTCTCGGAGGCGCTGCGGCGCGAAGCCGCCCCCTGGGGAATTGGCGTGTCGGCCGTCTATCCAGGGGGCGTGGCGACTGAATTTGGCGCACACGCCGGGATCAAACGCAAGAGGCGCGTGTCCACCCCGGCCTGGATGCGGCTGACGGCCGACGACGTGGCGCGCGCGGTCGTGGGGCTGGCTGAGCGGCCGCGCGCGAGTCTGATCATCACATGGCCCTTTCGTATCTCGGCCTGGCTCAACCAGGCGCTGCCGTGGCTGGTGGATTGGTCGACGATCCGAGGCTTCACAATCCCAGAGCGTATTGACGAGCTGCGAGCAGCGGGGGTAAGGCAGTCTTAGGTCAGGCTCTGTTGCCGCAGGGCGGCCAGTTGCGACAGCACGGCGAGCAGACGGCCGCGCCAGGGCGCGTCGGGGGCACGCGGATTCGAGGCGCGCCCCAGCCAGATCTTGGTCTTGCTGACGCGCGCGTCAGACCCTAGCTGGAGGCCCAGATAGGCCAGGTCTAGTCCACCCACCGGGTGAGTAGCGAGTGCAATCTGGCCGTTCTCGGTGGTGATCGAGTTCACGCCGGCCTGCGTGGCGCGGAGCTTGACGCGCAGCTGAAACAACAAGTTTTCGACCGGCTGGGGCAGGGGGCCAAACCGTTCGGCCAACTCGCGGGCGACTTCGTCAAGCTGGGTCTCGGCGCGCAAGTCGGCAAGGCGGCGATAAATGCGCAGCCGCAAACCGTCGTCGGGGAGATAGTTGGCCGGGATCGAAGCGGCGATGGGCAGGTCGACCGAAACCGCGCTGGTCATGAGCCCTTCCAGGGCACTCAAGCCGGCGCCGGTCGTAGTCACTAATGGCGCCCCGGCGGCGGCCGCGCCCGGCTTCAGGCGGCGAACCGCGTTGCCCAGCAGCTGGGTATACAGGTGGAAGCCCACCGCCGCGATGTGCCCGTGCTGACGCATCCCCAGAATATCACCCGCTCCGCGCATCTCCAGGTCGCGCATGGCGATGCCAAAACCCGCGCCCAGGTCGGTCTGTTCGGCGAGGGTCTCAAGACGCTGGTAGCCTTCCGGCGTGGGCCGGCGGCGGCGGTCGGTGAAGAAGTAGGCGTAGGCCCGGGCCGCGCCGCGGCCCACGCGCCCGCGTAGCTGGTACAACTGGGCCAGGCCGAAGGTGTCAGCCCGGTCCACAATCAGGGTATTGGCGTTGGGGATGTCAAGGCCAGACTCAATGATCGAGGTGCAGAGCAGCACGTCGACCTCGCCATTATTGAATTGGTCCATGACGCGGGACAGCTCATGCTCATCCATCTGACCATGCGCTACACCCAGGCGCGCCTCGGGCACGAGGCTTTCCAGTTTCTGCCGGATGACGCCAATGGTCTGGACGCGGTTGTGGACAAAGAAGACCTGCCCATCGCGGTCGAGCTCGCGTAGAACCGCCTGCCGGATCAAGCGCTCGTCATAGGGCCCCGTGTGCGTGATGACGGGCAGGCGCTCTTCGGGCGGCGTATTGATGGTGGAGATGTCGCGCGCGCCGGTGAGTGAGAGATAAAGCGTGCGCGGGATCGGGGTGGCCGTCAGCGTCAGCACGTCAATCTCGGTGCGCAGGTGCTTGAAGTACTCCTTATGGGTCACGCCAAAGCGCTGTTCCTCGTCGATGATCACCAGGCGCAGGTTCTTGAACTGAACATCCTTTTGCAGCAGGCGATGGGTGCCAATAATGATGTCGATCTGACCCTGCGCCAGCCGATCGATGATCTCGTCGGCTTCGGCCCGCGTGCGGAAGCGGGAGAGCATCTCTACCTGCACCGGATAGGGCGCCAGGCGGCTCTGAAAGGTGTGCAGGTGCTGCTGAGCAAGCACGGTGGTCGGCACCAATACGGCCACCTGTCCGCCATCTAGTACGGCCTTAAAGGCGGCCCGCAGGGCGACCTCAGTTTTTCCATAGCCGACATCACCGCAGATGAGACGGTCCATCGGCCGCGGGCTCTCCATATCCACCTTGACCTCACGGATGGCGCGGAGTTGATCCTCCGTTTCGACATAGGGAAAGGACGCCTCCAGCTCGGCCTGCCAGACCGTGTCGGGCCCGGCGCTGTGGCCTGGCGAGGCCTCGCGCCTGGCATACAGCGCCAACAGATCGTGGGCCACGGTTTCGACGGCTTGCTGGGTGCGTGACCTGGCCGCGAGCCAGTCGGCAGAGCCCAGGCGCGAAAGCGCGGGGGTCTGATTCTCGTCCACGCCCACATAGCGCGTCAGCCGGTCGGCCTGGTGGATGGGCACGTACAGCTCATCACCGTCGGCATACTCAACCAGCAGGTATTCGCGCTCGAGCCCGTCCACTTCGCGGCTGACCAACTCACGAAAGCGGCCGATGCCGAAGTCCAGATGGACAACATAGTCGCCGCTGGACAGATCGGCATAGTTGGCCTCGGGCGCGCGAGCTGCTGGACGGACGCGGCGCCGGGCGCGCAGGGCGTCGGGCCGCGCCCAGCCAAAGATTTCGGCATCGGTTAATAGGTGCAGGGGGCCCGGCGCGGTGTTGCCGGCGTCAGGCTCAGGGTCAAGCCGCCAGCCCTCGGCCAGCGCGCCGGGGACAAAGACCAGGCTGCCGGGCGGGGGCGGGGCAGGCAAGTCGTCGATTGGAGCCAGGTATGGCTGCTGCTCGGCCCACATTTCGGCCAGCCGCTGCGACTGGCGAGTGACGACCACCGCCCGCGCGGTGGTCTGGGTGAGGCCCTTGAGATGATCGAGCAGCGGCTTGAGCTGCCCGCCAAAGCGCGGGCCAGGATGGAAGCGGGACCCCAGCGGCACAAGATCGGTCTGGTCATCGGCTGGCGCCGCGAGCTGGACCGGCGGGGGCAGGCGGTCCGCCAGCTCGTCCTGCAGGTCGGCCCACGGGTGATAGGGCAGGGGGAAGTCCGGGGCCACGATCCCGGCCGCCTGCTGTTCGGCGCGTAATTCGATGGCCTGTTCTTCGAGCTCCTCCACAGAATCGGCCAACTCGCGCCAATCGTCGATGATGACCAAGGCCCGGTCGGGCAGATATTCGAGCACACTGGCAGGCGCGGCCATGCGCGCCAAGTAGAATTCAAGATTGGGCACAGGCGCCGCTTCGTCCTCAGCCGCGGGCGCAGCGCTGGCGGGCTGTTCAGCGGGTTCGATACGCCAGGCAGGGTCGAAGTAGCGCGGCAGAGCCTCGCGCGCTGGCGGGATCGTCACGGCCTGGATGCGCTCGCCGGAGCGCTGCGTGGCCGGATTGAAAAGGCGCACGGTTTCGATTTCGTCGCCAAATAGCTCAAGCCGCACAGGCTGGTCGGCGGCTAAAGGGAAGACGTCCAGAATTCCGCCGCGCCGCGCGAATTGCCCCGGCTGGGTCACGATCGTGGCCGGCACGTAGCCTGCGCCTACCCAGCCGTCGAGGATCTTCTCCAGGCGCACAGCCTGACCGGTCGTAAGCGTGCGGGTGTTGGCCAAGAAGTCGCGCTGGGGCAGCGTGCGCGACATGAGGGCTCGGGCGGACACGACCACGACTGGCGGCGCGCTGCGAGCCGCCAGGCCAGCTAGGGCCGCCAGCACGGACAGGCGGGCAGAAATGGTGCGCGGGCCCCAGGCGCTGTGCTCGTAGAACAGGGGATTAGGCTCGTTGAACGTTAGAATTCGAGCGGCCGGAAGCCAGGCGCCCAACTCCTCAGCCACTGTGGCAGCTCGATCGGCGCGAGCGGTGATGTACAGCGCGGGCTGGGCGTAATCGGCACTAAGGGCCGCGGCCACCGGGATGCGGGCGGAGCGCTGAAGACGCAGCGCGAAGCCGCCGGCCGGCGCGGAGGCCTCCGCCAGCGCTGCCAGCGCCGCTTGGTACTCGGGCTGGATCCGCACGGCGGCCAGCAGTCCGGAGAGATTCATCGTTCCAGGTCGACAGCGCCGTTGAAGCGGTTCATGGCCATGACGAGGCCGTCCTGGAGAAAGCACTCCAAGGCGTCTGCCGCGGTATCGAGCGTCGCATCCAGGAGATCCATTTCGTCAGCGCGGAAGTCCTTGAGCACGTAATGGGCGGCGGCTTTGCTGCCCGGGGGCCTGCCAATGCCGATCCTCAGGCGGGGGAAGGCCTCGGTGCCCAACTGCTGGATGATGGATTTGAGCCCGCCCTGGCCGGCCGAACCCCCTTCGGGCCGAATGCGCAGTGTGCCGAACGGCAAGTCAATGTCGTCCACAACCACCAAGAGGCGCTCGAGAGGCACCTGGTAAAAGCGGACCAGAGTGCTGACTGCCTGTCCGGACAGGTTCATATAGGTCTGCGGCTTGGCCAGGATGACGGCCATGCCACCGACGACGCCAGTCGTGATCAGGGCGCTGCCCTGGTGTTTGGTAAAGCCCTGCAGCCCGTGCCGCTCAACCAGACGATCCAAGAGCAGAAAGCCGGCGTTGTGACGGTTGAGCCGGTATTCTCGCCCTGGATTGCCTAAGCCGACCAGTAAATAGCGTTCAGCCAAGCGCGCCCTCAATTCGGTCTCAGTGAATCACGGTCAGGGCTCGTCGCGTCGACCAGCCCTTCTGCCCTCGCTTCAGGCATCAGCACGCCTGCGTGTGACGGCCGTGGCGGCCAGGCACGCGGCCGGGCGGTTTCTAGCGCCTGAACCGAAGTGCGGCCCGCATGGCGGCGTAAGCTCCCAAGAGCAGAAAGGCAGCCAGCGTAAACCGCACGCCCGCGAGGAAGGCCACCCCGATCAGGCTGGCGTTGATGCGAATCGGCGCGCTGGCTCCTGGCGAGGCCGGGCTGTCTGGCCCGCCGCCCGCGCTGACCTCTGCGCGCTGCGTGGCCGTCGGCGGCAAATCGATGCTCGGCGGGGTGCTGGTGGGATCCGGTGTTGGGGCAGCAGGCGCAACAGCCGTGGGCGGGACGGGCGTGGGGGCGGGGGTCGTCGGTGTAGAGTTTTGCACCAGCACATTCGGTACGAACGTCTCCAGGTACGCGTTCTCGCCATAGAACACGCGCAGGCGGAGCACGTACAGCCCGTCGGTAATCTGCGTCGTATCCCAGCGCCCCAGGACCTCGTTGACTACCTGACCGGAGACCGGGGCCTGCAGCGAAAACCAGGTATCGGTGAGGTTGGGGCTGTAGCCGAAAGCCAGCTCGTAGCGCTGGAACTGGGGATGGGCTGCACTGCCGGCGATAGGGACAATGCCATTGAGCGTGGCGCCCGCGAGCGGCGAAGTGATGACAGCCGCGCCGGGTTCTTGGGCCCTCGTCGCGGCTGGCCAGAACAAGCCCGCGGCCAGCGTGAGCGCGAGCACGCCAAAGCGCCAAACTCCCCGCATCGCGGGATGAGTGTAGCATGAGGGGTAGGGAGCGTCAACGGCGGCCGGGCCAGCACGTCTCTTTACCGGCCGGCCTTGCGGGCCTCCGCTGGCGCCCGCGTTGGACCGGCCAGTACTAACCAGGCCCAGACTCTGCTATACTGCGCGCGCTGGTGGCGAGAGGGGGCGAGCTAACGTAACTGTTGTGGGTGATGGGTGTTAAATCACTTTAAGCCTGCGCCTGTGGGCGCCCGGCGTGTGCCTGATTTTGAAGACGAAGTCGACCTGGTTGCACAGGCCAAGGCGGATTCTGAGGCGTTCGGCACTTTGTACGAACGCTACGTTAAGAAGATTTATAGCTACCTGTACTACCGGACGGGCAATATCCACGATGCGGAGGACCTGACGGCGCGGGTTTTCCAGCGGGCGTTAGCTAACCTGGGCCGGTACACGGCGCGCGGTCTGCCATTCTCCGCCTGGCTGTACCGCATCGCGCACAACCTGGTGGCCAACTGGCATCGCGACGTGGGGCGGCGGCAGACGCTGCCGCTGCATGAGGCGGACCGCCAGGACTGGCAGTCGCTGCGCACCGAGGCGCCCGAGGCAGCCGCCGAGACGCGCGAGACACAGGCGCACTTGCTTAGGGCCATTCACGGGATGCCAGCGGAGCGCCAGCAGCTCATCGTCTTGAAATTCGTGGAGCAGATGTCGAACGCCGAGATCGGCAAAATCATGAATCGTAGCGAGGGGGCGGTCAAGAGCCTCTATCATCGCACGCTGCTGGCGCTGCGCGACGTGATGACCCAAGCGGAGGCGCCAAGCGGCAACGGCACGGCACAGGCGCCTTCCCCAACCTCCGGCACAAGGAGTTCAGAATGACTGTTCGCGGGGTCGCAATCGTGACCGATTCGACGGCCTACCTGCCAAAGGACTTGGTCCAACAGTACCAGGTCCACGTCGTCCCTAACGTCGTCAATTGGGGCACGCAGACCTATCGCGACGGGATCGACATTCAGTCCACGGAGTTCTTTGAGCGGCTGCGGAAAGATGCGGTTCAGCCGACGACGGCCGTGGCTTCGATCGGCGAGTTCCGGGAGGTTTATGCTCGGGCGGCCGAGGACGCCCAGGCGGTGGTGGGGATTCACCTGTCGGCCAAACTCTCAGGTACGTTTTCTGCCGCCGAGCAGGCCCGCGCCTTGCTCCCCGAGCAGCAGATCAAGATCCTCGACTCTAGCGCCACCGCGATGGCTCTAGGGTTTGTGGTCCTGGCGGCAGCCCGGGCGGCGGCGGAGGGTAAGTCGCAGGCGGAAGTCGTGGCGGCAGCCGAGGCCACCATCCCGGCTGTCGGGCTGGTCTTCACGGTGGAAACGCTGGAATATCTGCGCCGGGGTGGGCGAATCGGGGGCGCGCAGGCGTTCCTGGGCGGGCTGCTGGACATGAAGCCAATCCTGGAATTGCGGGATGGCCGGGTTGAGCCGGTGGAGCGCGTGCGCACTAAAAGGAAGGCCCTGGATCGGGTGCTGGAGATTATTGCCGAGAAAACGGCTGGCAAGTCACCGGTGCGCCTGGCCACGCTGCATGCGGCGGCGCCTCAGGAAGCAGGGGCATTACTGGCGGCGGCCAAGCAGAGGCTGAACGCCGCGGAGAGCATTCTGTCGGAGGTCAGCCCAACGGTGGCGGTGCACACCGGACCGGGAACCGTGGGGCTGGCTTACTGTGCTGGCAGGTAGACTTGCAGAAAGCGCGCGGTTGCGCAAGAACGCTGAGCCAGGCAGGACGCAAGAATGTCACGTCAGCAAACACTCAGGCCCAAGAACGAGCCGACCGGCCCAAACCCCGGCGTTGAAGCGGCGCCGGCCGCGAGCGGCCAAGCGCGCATCGAAACGCTGAGCCAACTGGAAGGGCGCCTAAAAGACTGCCTGGTGCCAATTACGCCACGCCCAGCTTTTGTGGCTGGACTGAAGTCGCAGCTCCTATCCGCTCGCCCGACAGACATCGCGCTGCAGGCGCCGGAGAAGGAACAGCGGCTAAGGTTGATAGCCGGGCTGGGTGGGGCGTTGTATTTGGCGAGCCTGGGCTTTGTCAGCTTTCGGGCGGCCCAGGCCGTCACTAGGCGAGTGGCAGCGCGGGCAGCCGGCCGGATCGATCAGCGTGCATTGGCCGAGGCCAGCGCGGCCACTTTGGCCGCTCAATAGCCCGGGAATTCTTCGACCAGCGGCGCCTGGGAACAACAAGATGGCCCGGCGCTCAGCAGGCGTCGATTGGCCGTAGAACGTTTTGTGCTATAATGGCGGCTAATCGGCGGCGTCCTTGAGTGAAGGACGCCGATGGCCATAATCCCCAGTACTAGCCGGGCTCCGGCCTAGCGGCCGGTTCGCGTCAGCGAACCGTTGCGCGTAACGCCGTGGCCCCGGCTGTTTTGCTGTCTAATATTGCCCATTGACGAATTTCAATACAAGTTCTACAATAGCCGCTTCGCATAGTCATCCCCGGCTTGTCGTCTAGCGGTACCTTCCTTATCTTAGCGGGCCTCACCTTGGGGCCGGGAGTTTGAGAATGGCGGATATTCTGGGTCGAAAGTCCTATTCACGCATCCCTGACGTCCTGACACTCCCCTCACTGATCGAGGTGCAACTCGAATCGTTCAATTGGTTTCTGACAGAAGGCTTGGCCGAGCTCTTTGAAGAGGTCTCGCCAATCGAGTCGTTCAATGGGGGCATGCAGTTGTGGTTCCCCAGCAAGCGCGTTGACCCCGGTTTCAATCTCAGGTATTGGTTTGACAAACCCAAGTACAGCATCGACGAATGCGTCGAGCGCGACATGACCTTTGCTGCTCCGCTTTACGTGCAGGTGCTGCTGCTGGGCAGCGAAGTGCCGAGCCCAATCAAGAACGATATCTTCCTGGGCGATTTTCCGCTCATGACGGAGAACGGCACATTCATTATTAACGGCACCGAGCGCGTGGTCGTCTCGCAGCTCATCCGTTCGCCAGGCGTATATTTCGAGGCCGAAGAGGACCGCTCGTCAGGCCGCAGCCTAGCAGCGGCCAAGCTGATTCCCGACCGCGGGGCCTGGATGGAGTTCGAGACGCGCAAGAGCGATTACCTGACGATCAAGTTCAATCGCAAGCGCACGGTGCCGGTGACGATCCTGCTGCGGGCTCTGGCAGCGGTTAGCGACGGCCTGCCTGAATCGGCCGTGAAGGACGGCAGCGACGAGGAAATCCTCAAGCTGTTTGAGGGCGTCGATAGTAACCCTGATCACCTGTTCATTCCGGCCACGCTGCGGCAGGAGCCGACGTGGGAGCGCAAGGAAAAGCGGTCGATTTCCGAAGAGGCGCTGATCGAGTTCTACAAGCGCATGCGGCCGGGCGACCCGCCGACTCTGGACAACGCTCGCGAGTATCTCGAGCAGCAGCTGTTCGATCAGCGCCGCTATGACCTGGAACGGGTGGGGCGCTACAAGCTGAACCAGAAGTTGGGCCTGACTGAGGTCATTCCCCTGAGCCACCGGACAGTGACCAAGCACGACATCATCCAGTTGATCGCGCGCATGATCCGAATCAACAATGGGGTCGAAGCCAAAGACGACATTGACCACCTGGGGAACCGGCGCGTCAAGACCGTGGGTGAGTTGATCCAGAACAAGCTGCGCATCGGCATCCGCCGGGCTGAGCGCGTGATCCGCGAGCGCATGTCGATCCGCGATCAGGACAACGTGGCGCCGTTGACGCTGATCAACATTCGCCCGATCGTGGCGGCCATCCGCGAGTTCTTTGGCTCCAGCCAGCTCTCTCAATTCATGGAGCAGACCAACCCGCTGGCCGAGTTGACGCACAAGCGCACCCTGTCGGCCCTGGGGCCAGGCGGTCTGCGGCGCGAGCGCGCGGGCTTTGATGTGCGTGACGTGCATCACTCGCACTATGGCCGCATCTGTCCAATCGAGACTCCCGAGGGTCCGAACATTGGCCTGATTGGCCGCCTGGCCACGTACGGCAAGGTCAACCAGTTCGGTTTTATCGAGACGCCCTACCGGCGAGTGTACCGCGCGCTGAAGCCTGACGATAAACGCCTCATGGGGCGGAGGCTGCGCGAGGACATCGCCGATCCGAAGAGCGGCGAGGCGCTGGCGGCGCAGGGCGACGAGGTTACCAAGGATCTATTGCGTCGGCTGGCGAAGCTGGACCTGTTTGAGATCCCGATCGTGCCGTTCGTGTCGGACGAGATCGTCTATCTCTCGGCCGATGCGGAAGACCGCTATACCATCGCCCAGGCGACGACCCCGCTCAACGAGCGCTTAGAATTCGTCCGGGCGCGGCCATCGTGCCGGCATGCCTCCAAGTTCCTGTTCGCGACCCACGACCAGATTGACTATATGGACGTGGCGCCGCGGCAAATCGTGGGGATCAGCGCCGCGCTGATCCCGTTCTTGGAGCACGATGACGCCAACCGGGCGCTGATGGGCTCGAACATGCAACGCCAGGCGGTGCCCTTGCTCCAGCCGGAAGTGCCGATTGTGTCGACCGGCATGGAGCTGCAGGCCGCCCTCGACTCGGGACAGGTCGTGGTCGCCGAAGGTGATGGCGAGGTGGTTTCAGTCACCGGCAAAGAGATCGTCATCCAGGCGGGCAGCCAGCGCCGCTCCTACCGCCTGCGGAAGTACAACCGCTCCAATCAGAGCACCTGCATCGATCAGCGTCCGGCCGTGATCAAGGGCCAGCGTGTCAAGCAGGGCGAGGTGATCGCCGACTCGTCGTCGACCGATCATGGCGAGCTGGCGCTCGGACACAATGTATTGGTGGCCTTCATGTCGTGGGAGGGCGGCAACTACGAGGACGCCATTCTCATCTCGGAGCGCCTGGTTCGGGAAGACAAATTCACGTCGATCCACATTGAGAAGTACGAGGTGGAGGCGCGTGACACCAAGCTGGGTCCGGAGGAAATCACCTACGACATCCCGAATGTGGGCGAGGACGCCCTCAAGGACCTGGATGAGCATGGCATCATTCGGGTCGGAGCCGAGGTCGGTCCGAACGACATCCTTGTGGGCAAGATCACGCCCAAGGGCGAGAAAGAGCTGACGCCCGAGGAGAAGCTGCTGCGGGCGATCTTCGGCGAAAAGGCGCGCGAGGTCAAGGATTCCTCGCTGCGCCTGCCGCACGGCGAAAAGGGCAAGGTGGTGGACGTCAAGATCTTCACGCGCGACGAGCACCGCGACCTGCCGGCCGGCGTGGACAAGATGGTGCGCGTGTCGGTGGCGCAGCGCCGCAAGCTGACCGAAGGCGACAAGATGGCTGGGCGTCACGGCAACAAGGGCGTGATCTCGCGAGTAGTGCCGGTGGCCGATATGCCCTTTCTGCCGGACGGAACACCCATCGACATCATTCTGAACCCGCTCGGGGTACCGGGCCGTATGAATATCGGCCAGATTCTGGAAACCCACCTGGGTTGGGCGGCCGATCGTCTTGGTTTCCGAGCCGTGACACCAGTCTTCGATGGGGCCAAGGAAGCAGAGATTGAGGCCGAGCTGGCCCGGGCTTGGCTAGTGACGCGAGCCTGGGTCGAAGTGACCGAGGACGCCTGGAACTGGCTGAAGGAACAGGGCTATGACCCCGAAAGCGTCGAGGATGACAGCGAGGCGCGCCGGCTATACCTGGACACCTGGCTGCGCGGCAAGAAGTATAGCCGCGAGTTGCTCGCAACCAACGAGCAGTATGCGCGGCGTGCAGCGGCGATTGAGTGGCTGCGCGCGCGCGATCTGAATCCCGAAGGCTTGCTGGTGTTCGAGGACTCTGCCCTGGAGCCGGCGCTGCGGCAAGCAGCCGACAGCGCCGTGGTGGACGTGTGCCTGCGCCTGTGGATGGAAGGCCACGGCCACAAGGGCAACCGCTGGGAGGGCGAGGAGCTGTACCGCCGGGCGGAGACGATCGCGCTCGAGACGCGCGATCCCTTGCCGACGCTGGGCAAGCAGACGCTGTATGACGGCAAGAGCGGCGAGCGCTTTGACCAGCCAGTGACGGTGGGCATCATTCACATGCTGAAACTGGCCCACCTGGTCGAGGATAAGGTCCACGCGCGTTCCACCGGCCCCTATTCGCTGGTCACGCAGCAGCCGCTGGGCGGCAAGGCCCAATTCGGGGGCCAGCGTTTTGGCGAGATGGAGGTCTGGGCGCTGGAGGCCTATGGCGCCGCGCATACCCTGCAGGAGATGCTGACAGTCAAGTCAGACGACGTGCAGGGGCGCGTGAAGACGTACGAATCGATCATCAAGGGCGAGCCGATCGATGAACCGGGGATCCCGGCCTCGTTCCGCGTGCTGGTCAAGGAGCTGCAGAGCCTGGGCCTGGTGGTCGAGGCGTTGGTTAACAGCGGCGAGATCATCCGGTTTGGGAAGGATGAGGAGAAGGCGCGGCCGCCGCGGCCGGGTGTTGGCCTGCTGAGTTTGACCGGGGACTGACGGCCGGCCGCCGCGGCTGGGGAAGGAACGCCCAAGGCCTGTCAATCCAGTCGAAAAGGCGCCAAAAACGCGCCAAAAAGCCTTGACAGGCGCACAAACCGTGTGGTAAACTGGCTGTCCTTGAGTGATCTCAGGCCGCGCTAGTCTCTCTCTGGCGCGAGTTGAATACGGATAGACCCAGGCGAGGCCACCGCAGAACGGCGCGGTGGCCTCCCTTAGTGCCCATGGCCCGTCTGCTGCGAGCCACCGCTGACCTAAAACCAACCTGGCCGGGCCGTATTTTTGGAGGTAGAGCGTGCCTACAATCAATCAACTCGTCCGCAAGGGACGTAAGGCGAAGAAGGCGAAAAGCAAGGCGCCCGCGCTGCAATACACCTTGAACATTGCCCACCAGCGGCGGACCCAGCAGCCAAAGGGCGCGCCGCAGAAGCGGGGCGTATGCACGGTGGTGCGCACCCAGACGCCCAAGAAGCCTAACTCGGCCTTGCGCAAGGTGGCACGTGTGCGCCTGTCCAACGGCCTGGAAGTGACCGCCTACATCCCGGGCGAGGGGCATGCGCTGCAAGAGCACTCGGTGGTGCTCGTGCGCGGCGGCCGCGTGAAGGACCTGCCGGGGGTGCGTTATCACATTGTGCGCGGCACCCTCGACACGACCGGGGTCGAGGCGCGCCGCCAGGCCCGCTCGAAGTACGGGGGCAAGCGGCCAAAGGCGGCCAAGAAATAAGTCAGGCACACAACGGGTCAAAGAGTCACAGCAGCACCGGGGCTCGGCGACCCGTTATCACGTCTGGCAGCGATGCGATTGAGTTGAATGGAGTAAGCGATGTCACGACGCACACGGCCCGCGAAGCGCGTTACCCCGCCGGATGCCAAGTATCAGAGCCCGGTGGTGCAGGAGTTCGTCAACCGCATGATGCGGGACGGCAAGAAGAGCGTTTCGACGCGGGTGATGTACGACTCGCTCGATCTGGTGGCGGCCCGCACCAAGCGCGAGGCCCTGGAGGTGTTCGACCAGGCGGTGAAGAACGTTTCGCCGCTGATTGAGGTGAAGCCCCGGCGGGTGGGCGGCGCCACGTACCAGGTTCCGGTGGAAGTGGCCGCCGATCGGCGCCTGGCGCTGGCCATGCGCTGGCTGCTGGCGGCCGCGCGGGCTCGGCCAGGCAAGTCGATGGCCGAGAAGATGGCCAGTGAGCTGATGGACGCGGCGAATAACTCGGGCGCGGCCGTCAAGAGAAAGGAAGAGACGCACAAGATGGCGGAGGCGAACCGCGCCTTTGCCCATTATCGCTGGTAGGGTTGACCGGTTGGTGGCGCGACCGCTTCGGGCGTGCCTCCCCATGCCAACCGCCAGCCGAACCAAAGCGCGTCGGCAGCAGAGCTATGCCTGGGAAATACCCTCTCGAGAAGGTGCGCAACATCGGCATCATTGCCCATATTGACGCCGGTAAGACGACCACGACCGAGCGTGTGCTGTTCTACACCGGTAAGACCCACCGGATTGGGTCGGTGGACGAAGGCACCACGGTCACGGACTGGATGGCCCAGGAACGTGAGCGGGGTATCACCATTGTCTCGGCGGCCGTGACGGCCGAGTGGCGCGACCACCTGATTAATCTGATTGATACTCCGGGTCACATTGACTTCACGGCCGAAGTGCAGCGCTCGCTGCGCGTGCTAGACGGCGGGGTCGTGGTATTTGACGCGGTGCAGGGGGTCGAGCCGCAGAGTGAGACAGTCTGGCGCCAGGCCGACCGCTACGCCGTGCCGCGGATCTGTTTCATTAACAAGATGGACCGGGTGGGGGCGGATTTCTACCGCTCGGTGGCGTCGATCAAAGAGCGACTGGGCGCCAACCCGATCCCGATCCAATACCCAATTGGGCGCGAGGCGGGGTTCCGCGGAGTAGTGGATCTGCTGGAAAATGAGGCCGTCGTCTGGTCGGATGACATGGGCACCAATATGGAGCGCCTGCCAGTGCCGGCCGAGTTGGCAGCCGAAGTGGCTGAAGCGCGGGCCAAGGTGGTGGAGGCCGTTGCTGAGACGGATGACGCGCTGACGCTGAAGTATCTCGAGGGCCACGAGATTTCCACGGAGGAGCTGCGCGCCGCCCTGCGGCGCGCGGTGATCGCCAATCAATGCACGGCCGTCTTGTGCGGCTCGTCGCTGCGCAACAAGGGCGTCCAACTGATGCTCGACGCCGTAGTCGCTTTCCTCCCGTCGCCGCTGGACATTCCCCCGGTGACGGGCGCCAATCCCAACACGGGCGAGGTGGTCGTTCGGCCGCCTGACCCCAAGGCGCCGCTGGCCGCGTTGGTTTTCAAGATTGTGTCCGACCCGTATGTGGGGCGGCTGGCCTATTTCCGGGTGTATTCCGGCAAGATCAGCAGCGGCACGACGATCCTGAATTCCACCAAGGGCAAGCGTGAGCGCATCGGCCGGCTGATCCGCATGTACGCCGACCGTCGCGAGGAAATTGAAGAGGTCGAGGCGGGCGATATCGCGGCGGTGCTGGCATTGAAGGACACCTTCACCGGCGAGACGCTGACGGACCCGGCGAACCCGGTGGTGCTCGAGGCCATCACCTTTCCCGACCCCGTCATTTCCGTGGCGGTGGAGCCTAGGACCACGGCCGACCAGGAGAAGATGGGCGAGGCCCTGCGCAAGTTGGCTGAGGAAGATCCGACCTTCCACGTCCAATCGGACGAGGCAACCGGCCAGACGCTGATCAAGGGCATGGGCGAACTGCACCTGGAAGTGCTGGTCGACCGGATGCTGCGTGAGTTTCGTGTCCAGGCCAACATCGGCCGGCCGCGCGTGGCTTACCGCGAGTCGATCACCCGGGCAGTGCCGAAGGTGGATCTGAAGTTCGCGAAGCAAACCGGCGGCCACGGCCAGTATGCACATGTGATTCTGGCGATGGAACCAGGCGCGCCGGGCACGGGCATTGTCTTCGAAAACAACGTCGTGGGGGGCAAGATCCCGAAGGAGTTCATCGGCCCGACCGAGAAGGGTATCCGGGAAGCGGCCGAAAGCGGGGTGGTGGGCGGCTATCCGGTCACCGATGTAAAGGTAAGCCTGTACGACGGCTCGGCCCACGAGGTCGACTCGAATGAAATGGCCTTTAAGACCGCTGGCTCGATGGCTTTCAAGGAAGGCATGTCGCGCGGTGGCCCAGTGCTGCAGGAGCCGATCATGAAGGTCGAAGTGACGGTGCCTGAGGAGTTCATGGGCGACGTGTTGGGCGACCTGGCGGCGCGGCGGGCGTCGATCGAGGGGATGGAGCCGCGCCAGAACGTGCAGGCCATCCGGGCGATGGTGCCCCTGGCCGAGATGTTCGGCTATGCGACCGATCTGCGCTCGGCGACCCAAGGCCGCGGGGTCTACACGATGGAATTCCATCACTATCAGCAACTGCCGCCAAACTTGGCTGAGGAAGCGCTCAAGGGCAACCCGAACGGGCGCCGGAAGTAGACGCGGCGATTTGAATTGCAGTCATGGCCGGCCGCGCGGAGCGGCGCCAGGTCAAGTCTGGACACGAGAGTTGGAGACACACAATGGCCAAAGCGAAGTTTGACCGGAGCAAGCCGCACATCAACGTGGGGACGATTGGGCACATCGACCACGGGAAGACGACCTTGACGGCGGCGATCACCAAAGTCTTGGCGCTGCAGCACCAGGCGG
>JADLEU010000034.1 GCA_020845955.1 Anaerolineales bacterium | reverse complement strand
TCTGGCGCCGCCAGCCGCCTGCGAGCGCTGGCAAACAGACCGGCGATGCCGCGCCGCGCGAACAGCACGAACAGGATGAACACCACGCCCATCAGCGTTTCCCAGCGATCGGTGGCGCTGCTGATGTAGTTGCGCAGCAGGCGCACCGTCGCCGCGCCGAGGATCGACCCGCTCAGCGTGCCCACGCCGCCGACGATGACCATGATCAGCACCTGGCCGGAGGTCGTCCAATACAGGTTCTCGGGCGAGGCGATGAACTGCGAATGCGCATACAGCAGGCCAGCCAGCCCGGCGAACGCCCCGGCGATGACGAACGCCGCCAGCTTGAATCGAAAGGTGTTATAGCCGAGCGCGCGCATGCGCGCCTCGTTTTCGCGGATGCCGCGCAGCGCCCATCCGAACGGGCTGTTGACGATCCGGCGCAGCAGCCACCAGACCAGTAGAAAGGAAATCAGGCTCAGATAATAAAAACTTTCGCGGCTGTCGAAGGTGAAACTGAGCGGGCCGATGCCGATGCTCGGGCTCGGTACGTGGGGCAATCCATCCGATCCGCCGGTGACGGCCGACCAATTGATCGCGACGCTGTACAGCATCTGCGCAAAGGCCAGCGTTACCATCAGGAAATAAACGCCGCGCGTGCGCAGCGTGAAGAAGCCGATGACCAGCGCCATCAGCGCCGCGCCGAGGAGGACAGCCGGCGCCGTGACCAGCAGGTTGGTCAGTGGCAAGCGGGCGGTGAGGTAAGCGAGCAGGTACGCGCCCAGCCCGAAGAACGCGGCGTGGCCGAACGACGGCAGCCCGGCGTAGCCCAGGATCAGATCGAGACTCATCGCGAATACGGCGTAGATGAGAATGTCCACCGCCAGCGTCACGAAGTAGATGCGCATGACGTAGGGATAAGCGATTGCAACCAGCAGCGCGGCGAGCAGCAGAGCGAGCATCAGCCCGCGCCGGTGCCGCCGCAGCCAAGCTGGTTGTTTGGCGACCGGCGCGGCCGCCACTCAGACCTCCTTCTGCCCAAACAGCCCGGAGGGGCGCAGCAGCAGGATTAAGGCCATCACCGCAAACAGGATGAAGCGCGAGAGTTCGGGTAGGAGCGCTTTGCCGAACGTGTCAGCCAGGCCAATGATCAGGCTGCCGAAGAAGGCGCCCTTCAGCGTGCCCAGCCCGCCGATGACGACGACGACCAGCGCCAGGATGAGGATCTCGGAATCGAGACCGGGATACAGCGTGAACACCGGCGCGCCGACCACCCCCGCCAGCGCCGCCAGCGCCGCGCCGAAGGCGAACACGCCCGCGAACACGCGCTGGACGTCAATCCCCAGGCCGGCGACCATTTGCGCGTCCGACACGCCCGCGCGCACGATGGCGCCTAGCCGGGTCCGCTCGATCAGCAGCCACAACAGGAGCGCCAGCAGCAGTCCGAACCCAATCAAGGACAGGCGGTAAATTGGGAACTGGATGTTGAACAGCGACACCTGGCCCGCCAGCAGCGCCGGGCTGGGGACCGATTCGACGTACGCGCCCCATGTCGCCCGCGCCAGGTCGATGATGATCAGCGTCACGCCAAACGTGAACAACACCTGCTCCAGGTGGCGGTGCCGGCCGTAGAGGCGGCGCAGAAAGAAGTATTCGATAAGCAGTCCCAACCCGCCGACGACGAGCGGGGCGATCATCAACGCCAGCCAGAAGTTGCCCAACCGGCGCACCGTTGTCAGGCCGATGTAGCCGCCGAGCAGATAGAACGCGCCGTGCGTCAGGTTGATGACGTCCATCAGTCCGAAGATGAGCGACAACCCGGCCGCCATCACGAACAGCAGCATGCTGGTAACCAGGCCGTTGAGTAGTTGGATGAGGAAGTTTTCCATGGGGCGCGGCCCCTTCCCCAGCGCTCCCCGGCCAGCCGCCGGGGAGCGCTGGGGAAGGGCTGCTCTAGCCTTTCGAATCGTCGCCGGGATCGGCGACCTCGCCCAGGTCCGCCAACGAGACGTTGTGCGGCGCGCCGTCGATGGCCTGCACTTCGCGCAGGTAGATGTGCTGCTTCGGGTTTTGCGTAGCGGCATCGAGCGTGAACGGGCCGCGCGGGCTGGCAAAGCTGATGCCGTCTAGCGCGGCGACCATTTTGTCGGCGCTCGAATCGCCCTGCGTTCGATTCAGCATCTCGACAATCACGCGCCCTGTATCGTAGCCCTGCACAGCAAACACGTCAGGCGTCTTGTCAGGGTATTTCGCCCGATAGGCCTCGACGAACGTCTTGTTCTCCGGATTGTCGAGGTACAGCGCCCAGTGCAGGCCGCTGCGCGCGCCCAGCGCGTAATCGCCCTCCGCCGGCAGCACGTCCTCTTCGACCATGAAGCCGGCGCACAGCAGCGGCAGCTTGCCCGCCAGGCCGAAATCGCCGTAGGCCTTGAGGAACGTCACCGCCTGGCCGCCGCTGTAGAAGCAATACAGGAAGTCCACGTCAGCGTTGGCGATCTCGGTGATGAACGGGGCCGGGTCGCCAATGTTCGGAAACGGCGTCACTTGGAGGCCCACGGCCTCGCCGCCGGCCGCCTGGTAACTGTTCAAGAAGGCGTCCCGCATGTTATGCCCGGCGGCGTAGTCGGGCACGCTGACGAACACCCGTTTGCCGACGTTCTCGGCGGCCCAGGGGCCAACCGGCCAGTTGGGCTGCCAGTTGCTGAACGAGGTGCGCCAGATGTACGGCGTCTTCCCGCCGCGGCTGATGCCGTTCGCGCCAGCGTTGGCGCAGATCAGCAGCTTCTTGTTGGAATCGAAGTAGTCGCGCAGCGCGCCAAGCACGCCCGAGCTGACGATGCCGGCGACGATGTCCACCTCGTCTTGCTCGACGAGCTTGCGCGCTTTGGGGGTGGCGTCGTCGGGCGTCGCGCCTTCGTCTTCGGTGATAATCTCGATCGAACGCCCGCCGGCTTCATTGCCGGTTTCGTCAAGGTACATCCTCACGCCGCGCTCGATGCTGTTGCCGAGCTCGGCGTACACTGCGCTGTAGGGCAGCAGCAGGCCGATCTTCAGCGGCTGGCTGGTGGTGACGGCTGGGCTGCAGCCGGCCAGCAGCCATGGGGCGGCAGCCATCCCCGCGCCTGCCGCGCCCGTGAGCTTGAGAAAACCACGGCGCGAGAGTCCGCCTTTGAGCGCACATTGCTGTTTCATGACATTCTCCTCCTCTGGCATAAGGCAGCCCATTCATCCGCGTCGGTGTTTCAGGGTGGCAATTGGCGTCAGGCAGCGCCTCCTTTCCTGTCCAGAGCAACCAGGAGTTCGCCCGGCGGGCTACTGGCGTAACCGGTACCGCTGAATCTTCCCGGTGACCGTCTTCGGCAAGTCCGGCACGAACTCGATCATGCGCGGATACTTGTACGGCGCGATGCGGCCCTTCACGAACTCCTGGAGCTCCCTGGCGAGTTCCGGCGATCCCGGCCGGCCTTCTTTCAAGACAACGAAGGCTTTGGCCTTCACCAGCCCCGCCTCGTCTCTGGCGCCCACCACCGCGCTCTCCAGCACCGCCGGATGCTCGATGAGCACGCTCTCGACCTCAATCGGCGAGACCCACGCCCCGCCCACCTTGAGCATGTCGTCTGAGCGCCCGTCGTACCAGTAGTAGTCGTCGGCATCCACGTGATACTTGTCGCCCGTAAACATCCATTCGCCGCGCATGGTGCGCTTGCTCTTCTCGTGCTTGTTCCAGTAAAAGGGCGCGGCACTGTCGCCGCTGATGAGCAGATCGCCGATTTCCCCTGCCGGGACCTCCATCCCATTCTCCTCGGTGAGTTTCGCGCGATAACCGGGAACGACCTGCCCGCTCGACCCCGCCTTCACGCGCCCCGGATAGTTAGAGATGAAGATGTGCAGCATCTCGGTCGAACCGATGCCGTCGAGTATCTCCAGCCCGAACTTCTCTTTCCACTGGCGGTAGATCTCGGCCGGCAGCGCCTCCGCCGCTGAGACACACAGCCGCACCGAGCCGAGGTCGTACTTCTGTTTTGCGCCCGCGTCCGGCACGGCCAGCATGGCCGCGTACATCGTCGGCACCGAGAAGAAAAGCGTGGGCCGGAAGCGCGTGATGGTCTCCAGGAGCGCGTCGGGCGTGGGGCGCCCGGGGAACAGCACTGTGCTCGCGCCGACGCCGTAGGCGAACGTCATGTTGTTGCCCAGCCCATAGGCGTGAAACAGCTTCGAGCCGGAGAAGCACAGGTCGTCCTCAGTCATGTTGAGCACGCCACGCGCATAGTTCTCGATCGTGACGGCGATGTCGTGCTGGAGGTGCACCGCGCCTTTCGGGAAGCCGGTCGAGCCGGACGAGTACAGCCAGAACGCGACGTCGTCGGGAGAAGTGTCGGCCGGGTCGAGCGCGGGCGAGGCCGCGTCGACCCACGGCTGCCAGTTGATGGCGCCGGGCGCGCCGTCGCCGCCCGCCACGACCACGTGTTTTAGATCGGGGCAGTTGGCCCGGACGGGCTCGATCAGTTTGTAAAGCGGCTCGCTCACCACCGCCACTTTGGCGCGACTGTCGTTGAGGAAGTACTCGTAATCGGCGGGCTGCATCACCGTGTTGGCCGGGATGGGCACCGCGCCGATTTTGATGGCGCCGAAGAAGGTGGTCGGGAATTGCGGCGTGTCGAGCAGAAGCATCAAGACGCGCTGCTCCGGCTCTACCCCCAGGTCTTTGAGCGCGTTGCCGGTGCGGTTGGCAAGCTCGCTGAGCTGCTGATAGGTGGTGGTCTGGTCGCCGCTGTAGATGGCGACCTTGCCGCCGCGGCCCTCGGCGAGATTGTGGTCCAAGACCGCGCTGGCATTGTAGCGATCCGGTGGCTTGGTCGTCGCGCTCATTGGCAAACTCCTTCCGGCGGGAAGCCGGCCTCCGTGAGTCAGGTCGATCAACTCCCCGTCCAAAACCCTTGCGGATCAAAATGGCGAAGGATCGCCAGAGCCTCCGCCGTCGGCTCAGGCGTTTGGGTCACCTGTGGCGCAACGCGCAGCGGCCAACCGGTGGCCGCCAAGATTTGCTCAACAGTTACACCCGGATGGACCGAGGCCAGCATCATTTCGCCGGTGTCCGGGTCGAAGCGCAGCACGCCGAGGGTGGTGATGACGGCCGCCGGGCCGCCCCCCGTGAGGCCGGCCCGCTGGCGCCAGCCGGCCCCATCACCGTACCCGGGCGAGGTGATGTAATCCACGCGCGGCACGAAGCGGCGTTTCTCGTGGGGCATGATGATGATGTGCCGCCCGGCCAGGCTGGCCAGGTCGCAAGCTCCGCCGCTGCCAGGCAGGCGCGTCTCAATCCTCCCCGGCGCCATCCCGCCGATGTAGCTTGTGTTCAGATTGCCGAAGCGGTCTACCTGCGCCCCGCCGATGAAGCTGACGTGGATGTCGCCGCGTTGCAGCAGGCTCATCACGTCGAGCGTGTCGGCCAGCCACTGCGCGCGGCAAAGGTTCGGCAGGTCGCCCATGGTCAGGATGGGTTCGGGCGCGGGCGTGCTGCGAATGATGCCCAGCTCGTAAATGCCGATGGCCCCCGGTGCGTGGGTGCGCTTCGCCAGCTGAAAGCCAAGCAGGGGCAGGCGCATCCCCACGAACACGACTTCCCCATCGCCGATCTCGCGCGCCGCCGCCGCCACCATCAATTCCGCCGGCGTATAAGACCGCGTCTGCGCTTCAGTAGCCATAGTCGACTGCTTCGGAATAGTCGTGATGCGCCAGGGCCAGCCTGGCGGCGCGCTCCGCGCCGAGCAGGGCCAGATAGTCCGCGGAGGTCTGCACCGCATCGACCCAACGCGCCTGCCAGGCGGCGAACCCCTCCGGCGTTTGACTTTCACGTTGATAGCTCAGAAACAGCTCGTGGTCGCGGTTATAGTGACCCGGCATGGGCGAGGGATGCGCCCCCCATGGCGCGTGAACGACGGCGTTGACGCGGAAGCCCGGCAGGACGACGCGATTCGGGTCGCGGGCGATGACTTCCGCCGCCACGATTTCCTCGGCGCAGACGATGACGTGCTGGCTGGCCAGGCCGGCCTCGCGCGTGACGCCAAAGTTGCCCCACAGGTGGGCGTGGCCGGCAGCGTCGGCGCGTTGAACATGCAGGATGGCGACATCCGGCACGATGGCGGCCACTGCGGTCAGCCGCTCGGCGGTGAAGGGGCAAGTGATGGACTTCAAATGGGCGTTGCTCGCAAACAGATCGCTCCCCAGCGCGGTCCGCGTCGGCAGGAAAGGCACGCCCATCGCGCCCGCGCGCAGCGCCAGGGCCAGCGTGAGGTTGGAGTGATCTTCCACCGCGATGCGCCCGCTCTCCACCGCGCGCCGGAAGTTGTAGCCCGAGCCGGTGATGACGTTGCCCACCCAGGCGGCGCGCACCGCGCGCACGCACCCCGCGCCGATCAACTGGTCAAAAAGGATGTCTGAGATTGGGCCGACCAGGGTGAGGCCGCGCTTGCGCTGGCGCATGATTTCGTGGCCGGCGGCGAAAGGGATACAGGCCTCAAGCCCGGCGCCCAGGACGATGGTGCTGCCGTCGGCGACGCCTCGGGCGATGGCCTCGTGGAGCGAAGTGAGCTTTGAACTCGGTGTCACGGCTGCGCCATCCGGCCTAAAGCCATATCATTCATAGAACCTCGCTTCATGCTGCCGCCTGCTCCAAAGCCCTGGCCACATAGAGCGGCGCCATCTTTTGGCGATACGACAGCTCATGCCGGTGTTGTCGAGCGGCCTGGCCGGGCGGGCGGCGGCCCGGGCGGCGGCCGCGATCACCTCGCTGGTGAGCTTCTGGCCGATCAGCATTGACGCGGCCTGCTGCGCCTCGACCGGGCAGGCCTCCACCGCGCCCAGCACGATGCGGGCATCAGCGCACGTCCCATCTTCCGCAAGCCTCAAGGCGACGGCCACCCCCAGGATGCGGTAGAGCGCCCGGGCTGAGGTCACGCGCTCGCCCCCAGGCCCGGCCAGGCGCACGCTCGCGCCGAGGGCAATCAGCACCGGGGCCGTGTCGGACGAGGAGGCGGCCCAGCAGCGCGAACTGCCCGGCGCCACCAGGCACTTGTTCCCGTCCTGCTGCCTGGTCACTTGCCCGTAAACTGCGGCTTCGTCTTCTCCCGAAACGCGCGCAGCCCTTCCTGGTGATCCTCGGTCTTGAGAAGAATACTCTGCGCCAGGCCCTCCATCACAATAGCCGTCGTTTGGTCCCCGTTGGCGACCAGGTTGAGGATCTTCTTGGCCAGACCCAAGGACTGCGGCGCGCGCTTGAGGAGCATCTGGGCATAGTCGCGGGCTTCGTCCAGCAACTTTTCACCCGGCGTCACGCGGTTGACCAGGCCAATCGCCAGGGCTTCGTTCGCCGGCAGCATCGTCCCGGCAAAGATCAACTCCTTGGCCCTGGCCACGCCGATCAACCGCGCCAGCCGCGCACACCCGCCAATGCCGGGGATCAGGCCGAGGTAGTTTTCGCGGAAGCCGAGCGTGGCCTCTTCGGCGGCGAAGCGCACGTCGCAGGCCAGCGCCAGCTCCAGCCCGCCCCCGGTGGCCGGGCCGTTGATGGCGGCCATCACCGGCTTTTCGAGCATTTCCAAATCGTCGAAGAACTTGACCAGGCGGCGGCTGTGGGCGCGGAACGCGGGGGTGAGCCAGCCCTGCTCGAAATGCGCGATGTCGCCGCCGGCGGAGAACGCCCGTCCCGCGCCCGTGAAGAGCACCACGCGCACCCGGTCGTTGAAGAACAGCTCTTCGGCCAGCGCCGTCAGGTCGCGGCGCATCTGCAGGTTGATGGCGTTGAGCTGGTCGGGCCGGTTGAGGGTCACCAGGGCCAGACCGTCTCTAAGCTCGTACTGCAAGGTCTGCAGTTCCATGCGTGTCTCCTACCCCGCCTGTTCCCCGGCTGCTCCCGCCTGCGGCGAACGCGGGCCGGAGCGGGGCGCCGCTTCTCCTCCGGCCGGCGCCGCTCGGGCCCGCTCTTCCCACCTCACCACGTCGAACACCGTCCGGCAGCCGCGGCAGTAATACTGGCAGGCCAGCAGGAACTGGCTGAACATCGCAAACAACTCCGTCTCGGCCGAGGCGCAGAACGGGCAGGCAATTTCCGCGGCCGGTTCTGGGGCGGCGGGAGGCGATTGAGTCATGGCGCCCGCAAGCCGCACCCCGACAGCACAGCTCTGGTTTCGTCCAGCCAAGCCTGGCGCAGGGCCTCGGTGTTCTTGGTCAGCACGTTTGCGGCGCGCGCGCCGGCCTCAACCGTCGCGAGCCAATCGGCCGTGGGCTGCCAGAACTGGTCCACGGCCGCCTGCATCGCCGCGCGCGTCTTTGGCCCGGCTGCCAGTTGCCTTAACCAGCCCTGGCCGTATTGCCCATGAAACCACTCTTCTTGCAGAATTTTAGCAGCGCGCTGGCGCAAGGGTTCGTAGCCGCAATTGCGCGCCGCCTCGAACACCAGCGTCATCGCACGGTCGAACAACCCGGCTGCCGCCACGAACTCGGCCCAATGTCGAAAGGGCCGCCGCAAAATGGGCGCGCCCAGCCGTTGAAGGCGCCGGCCTTCGTTCAGGTAAGCGTCCGGCCCGTCGGGCGCGCTTTGCAGGGCCGCGTACAGGCTGCGGGCGTGGCCCAACTCATCCTGCGTCATGGCCGCGGCGGCCACGGCGGCCTCCAGCGCGGGGGCGGCGGTCGACCATTCGGAAAAGCGGCGGCCCAGCAGATACTTGTTGTCCGCCAGCCGCACCAGGAGCGCAGGCAAGGGAGTGGTCACGAACAGCGCCTCAGGGCCTGGCGATCGGGATGACCTGGGTGACGGCGGACTGGGGGATGGCGATCATCTCGATCCAGCCTTCCCGGCCAAATTGCTCACAGGCCTGTTCGAGCAAACGCCTCAGGCCGCCGGCCGCGCCCTCCACGCGCAGCTGGCCCAGCAGCGCCAGCGGATGCTGATAGGCCTTGCGGGCGAAGATCAGGTATTCAGTCATGCGGCTTCGATCAGGCGCACGATGGCGCGGCGCGGCGCGATCAGCATCTGGGCCCACGCCCATTCCTGATACGTGGTGAAGGCGTAGACTCGCGCCAGGTCCGCGTCGGGCGCGATGACGTTGCCGATGTGATGCAGCCTGTCTTCGGGCTTGATCTTGGCGAACACCTCATAGATCTCGCCCGCCGGCGATCTGGTCAAGCGCTTGGCGCTCATACCGCCATCCCCAGCCGCTGCAGGCGTTCGCGGCCTTTTTCGGTCAGGCGGTTCTTAGTCCACGGCGGGTCCCACACAATTTCCAGCTCCACGCGGGAGATGCCCGGCTCTTGCAGCAGCCGCGCGCGGATGTCGTGCACGATGAAATCCATTCCCGGGCAGCCCATGGCCGTGAACGTGAGCTGGACTCGCGCGGTCGCGCCCTCCCGCCGCAGGCCGTAGATCAGGCCCATGTCGACCACGCTCACTGGAAACTCAGGGTCGGCCACGTCCTGCAGCGCCGCCCACAAGGAGCGGGTTTCCGGCGCGCCGGCATTGGCGCCGGGAGGGCGGGGGGTGGTCATGGTCAAGTGGCGGCCTCGGTATTCAGCGCGCGGTAGCCGCGTTGCACCTCACTCACGAACTCGCTATTCTTCGGGCCGCGCGCCTTCCAGCGCTTGAGCACGGCCTCCCACGAAATGGGGCCTTGCTCGAACCGCCAGCGCTTTTCCTCGGCCTCAAACTCGCAAGGAAAAGGGAAGTCAAGGACGTACTTGCCTTGCCGCGCGTCGTAGTGGGCGCGAACGCTCAGGCCCAGCTCTTCGCACAGCGGCACGGCGGTGTTCATCCAGATCTGGCGCAGGCTGTCGTTGCTGCTTCCCTTGAAGCCGTAACCGAGCTGCTCGGTATGCTTCTTCAAGTCGTCGGGCAGTCCAAACCACTCGACGGTGAGCGGGAACATCCAATCCACCGCGCGCTGCAGCCGCTCTCGCCCGCCAGGTTCCGCGATGATCTTGCGCATCCACGTTTCGCCATGACGCAGGTGGAAATTCTCCTCGCGGTCCACTTTCACCAGCGCGCGCTTCCAGGGGCCAAAGGTGGTGTGCTTGAACACATCCCCCAACAGGACGTAGCCGGCGCGGTCGTAGAAAGCGTTGGCGACGACCAGCTCCACCCACGAGGCGAGCGGCACGTCGAACGCATAGGGGTACTTGAAGGCTTCGGGCTTCCGCCGGTAGATCAGTTGCTCCTTGTCCACGCCCAGGTCTTCCAGCAGACGATAGGCGATGTGGGCGTGGGCCAGCTCATCCTGCATGATGCCCATGGCCGAAATATAGGCGTTGAGCGAGGGCGCGTCTTGCGCGGCGTGGTAGTAAGCTGGAGCGCTGATCAGCTCCGTGTCTGCCGAGACGGTCAGGATGCGCTGGATGCCCTCCAGGTAGGCGGGGCTCATCTGCTCGAGCCTCTCCATCAGCCTGCCCTCCCGAATGCGGGCTTGAAGCGCTT
>JADLEU010000033.1 GCA_020845955.1 Anaerolineales bacterium | reverse complement strand
GGCGTTGTCCGGCTGGCCGTTGGCGAGGTACCGCCGCACGTCCACCGCCCCGCCGCCGGTGAGGCCCACGATCACGATTCTGCCGTCCGGCTGCAGCGCCAGGCCGCTGGTTGACAACTCCGGCACGCTGACAACGCCAGCATGGCCAAAACCGGCGAAATCAGCGTCCAGCGCGCCCGGGGCGGCCGGCGCCGCGGGAGCGGCCCGAGCGGGCGCCTGGGGCGTCGCCGACCAGAACAGCCCGGCGGCGTACAAAGCGGCCAGCCCGAGGCGCGCGGCCGGCCGGCGTGGTGAGAAGGTGATTGTGTTCATAGGCGAACACGATAGCGGCGGCCTGCGAGGAGAATGCGAGGGGGCGGTCGGGCGTATTCACTTTGGGGGCATACCGGCACGTTACGCAGTCTGACTCCCCCTCTCCTGGCCCGCGCCCTTGCTTTTTGCGGCCAGGAGAGGGGGCCGGGGGTGAGGTGGTCTGGCGGCCACCAAACTCGCCTCCAAGCCGAAATGCGGCCGGTCGGTTCTGGCACTGGATTGTCCCGGCGGCGGGCGACTATCTATAATGGCGGCACGCGCCGCCCGCCCTGACGCCCGCGAAAGGAGTTCCATGCCGCGCTCGAAACGCTTTGGCCAACTACCGCCACGCTACCGTTTTGCCCTCAACCTGCACGCCGACTACCGCGCCTCGCGCTGCCCGCGCTGCAATCGCCTGACCTACCCGCGCAAGTTCGCGCTGCTCATCCACGTGGACCCCGACGAACTGCGCGTGCTGGGCAAGACGTGCAAGTTCTGCTCGCACTGCCAGCTCATCATCGCGCACCAGGACGAGCTCGAGGCCGAGCTGGCCGGCCATTTCCAGCAGGCGCGGCCGGGCGTGATTGGCAACGCTTACCTGGTGCTGGGCACCGTGGAGAAGGCGGCCTGGCGCAAGGGGCTGAAGCAAGGCCAGACTCTGGACGAGCTGCGGGCTCACACCGCCGACATCAAGGAATACCTCACCATTGAGTACGAGCCGGTCGGCTGGTTCCCCGCGGACGAAGCGAAGGCGCCCGCGCAGCCCGGGCCTGCCAGGCCCGCGGGCCGCCGGGCCGCCGCGCCCAAGCCGCCCCGGCCGGCGGCCAACTACACCGAGCTGGTCCACCAGGTGGTGCGCGAGGCGGCCGAGCCGCTGTCGTTTGCCGAAATCTTTGAGCGCGTCGAGGCCCTGGCGCCGATTACGACCAAGAACCCCAAGGCAACCCTGCGCAATGCCGTCTCGCAGAGCCGCCTGATCCGGCCCACGGGCGATGGGCGCTATGGCTGGCTGCCTCGGCTGATCACCGGCGCGGTGTTGCGCGTGCCGTTCGAGGCCGGCAGCGCCGGCGCGCGGGCCATCCGCTTCCCCTATGAAGTGCGCGACGCGTTGTGGCCGGCATTCTTCGAAGTCCAAAAGCGTGGCGACCGTTCGCCGGCGCCGGTGCAGCTCCCCGATGGGCGCTGGACCGAGTGGCCGCTGGACCACTTGGGCCAGTCAAACTGGGGCACGCGCGCCGCGCCCGAGTTCTGGGCCTGGCTGCGCGGCCTGGGCCCACGGCGCGGCGACAGCCTGATCGTCACCGCGCTCGACGGCGCGGCGCGCCGCTTTGCCGTCGCCTTCGAGCGTCGCCAGGCGCGCGACGAGGCGGCGGTGGCGGCGCGCACCGCTGAGATCAAACTGGCCGCGGCCGAGTTCATTCGCAAGCGGCAGCACGTCAGCACGCTGCCGTGGGAGATCGCGCCGCACTTGCTGGCGACCGGCTGCTACCGGCGCCCCGTGCCGCCCGAGCCTTTAGAGACCTTCGTCGCCGATCTCCTCAAAGCCAGCGGCGGCTGGAGTCCGGCGCCGGGCCGCGGCGGCCAGGCCGGGCCACCGGAAGCCGGCCCCGGCGAAGACCTGGCCGAGCTGCTGTTTGGTCCTGGCACAGCCGTGTACGACGTGGGCGCTCCGCCCGACCTGCCAGCCGAATACCGGCCGGGCCCGGCCCGCGGGCCGCGCCTGGCCCGCAGCACCGCCGAACGGCCCCTGGCCGCCTACACCCTGCGCGTGACCCACCGCGCCTACCCAGACGTGTGGCGCGACCTGCAGCTCGCCGCCGAACAGACGCTCTAAGACCTCCACCTGGCCATCCAGGGTGCCTTCGGCTGGCAGGACGACCACCTGTATTCCTTCTTCCTCAGTGGTCGGGCCTGGGACCGGGCCAGCGAGATCGGCTCGCCCTGGTCCGAAACACCGCAGCACACCCACCAGGTGCGGCTGTCGGCGCTGGCGCTAGAGCCGGGCCGCCGCCTGGCTTACGTGTTTGACTATGGTGATGGACACGAGTTTGAAATCCAGGTGATGGCGCACCACCCCAGGGCGGCCCCAGGGATTTTTCCAAAGGTAGTGGCGCGCCGGGGCCAGGCCCCGGCCCAGTATGGCGCGCCGGAGGCGTAGCCAGACCTTTCAGCGATTGGTGAGCAGCAGGCAAACGCGGACGGCGGCGGCAGCCCGCGGAGCGATAACCTGAACGCCACGCTAGAACACCTCTAGGCAGAGATGGGGGACGTCGACGAGGCCGCGCTCCAGCAGCTGGATCTACCCGAGTGGGAGCAGGACGCCTTGCGCGAGGCCGACCGGATAGAAGCCGGCTTCGGCCTCCGCTACCTGCGCGTGCCGCCCGGCGACTCGCGCGCAGGCTACGCCGACATGGAAATCTTCATCGCTACGCTGCGCTCCGAGCGGCTGCGCGAGCAGCTCTGGCGCGCCGTCGCGGGCCGAGGCGCGTTCCGCCGCTTCAAGGACGTGCCGAGCGACCATCCCGGCGAGCGCTGGTTCACGTTCAAGCAGGGGCGCCTGCGCGAGCGGGTGCTGGCCTGGCTCGCCTCGCAGGGCATCGAGACTGTCGAAGACGACGGGCCGGCGGATCAAACGCCCGAAACGAGCCTGGCCTCCGCCAGCCGCTTCATAATCGAAGCACGTTCCTTGTGCCGCTCGCGCAGGGTCTTCAGGCGGCGATTGAAATCGGCCCGCGTCTTCCGGTGATCGGCCAGGTCGCGCAGTTGCTGGAGCTGCTCGATGGCCTTGGCATGGTAAGTCCAGTGGCGTTCGGCCAATTGCGCCTCGACCGTTTGCCAGGTCTGCTCTTCCTTCTGCGCCAGCTTCTCCAGCGCGGCAATCCGGCGCTTTTCGGCCTCGGCCGCCTTGCGCTCGGCGTCCTGGCGCTTGGCCCGTCTGGCGCCAGAAAAAAGTTCTTCGGCCGTCCGCCCGCCGCCGGCCGGCCGGAGCGGCGCTTTCACCTCGCTTTGCAGCCGGCGCCGGAGTGTATGGCTCAAGCCGGTTTCGCCCTGGAGCAGCCGCAGCAGGTAGTCGTCACCCTCCGCGCGGGTGAGCGTCCTAATCGCCTTCCGCAGCGCGGCGTCTGAGACGGTCGCGGCCTGGGCCGGGCTGGCCGCGGCGGCGCTCTTGATCAGGTGTGGGTCCAGGTGAAAGAAGTCAGCGAAGTGCCGCAGCGCCGGCGTCAGCTTAGCCAGGCCGGCGGGGACCGGTGGTTCTTCGAGCCCGTTCTGTTCAACCTTGGAGAGCAGCGACAGCGCCTTCAGCCAGCCGAGATACAGGCAGCGGTAATCCCCGCCCAACAGGTCGTTGCGCAGGCCCACCAACCCGGAGAGCTCGCCCTCGAAGTTGTCCCACTCGGGTTCTTCTTCGAAGGAGAACTCCAGGATGCGGGATTTGCCTTCGGTCGAAAGCTGGATCATGTCTTCGACCAGGCACGGCGCTACGAGCGCTTCATCCAGCCAGCCTGCTGGAAAGCGGAACATCAAGATCCGCGTGCCCCAGTTCGCAAAGTAGAGATGGGCGTCGAAGTAGCGCGCCAGCACCTTGCGCGGGTCGTGCTTGAAATCGCTCCAATCATAGGTGACGACGGCCTGGCTGGCGGTGACGTCGATGTGGCTGGAGAGTTGGCTGACGGCGTCCTGCTCCGCGCCCGTGAGCAGGCGATCAACCGTCTGCCACTCGTAGTATTGGTATTCGCTCATGGCTGAACGCCAGTCCGCTGGGACGCATGGCCTACACGGCGCTCAACTCGCCGGCCACGCACACCCGGTTGCGGCCGGAGTGCTTGGCCTGGTACAGCGCCTGGTCGGCCGCCCGCACCAGCCGGTCGAGCCAGGGCTCGCCTCCACCAGGCGCTGGGCCGCTGGCCGTCACGCCCAGCGTAGCGACCCCCAGGCTGGCCGTCAGCGTCACGCCGCCGCCCTCCACCGGCACCACCGTCTGCGCCAGCCCATCGCGAATGCGCTCGGCCGCCGCGCAGGCCTCGGCGGCCCCGGCGCCTGGCAGCAGCAGCAGGAACTCTTCGCCCCCCCAGCGGCCGACGAAGTCGTACGAGCGCAGTTGCTGCGCCAGTAGATCGGCCACCAGCCGTAGGGCCCGGTCGCCGGCCTCGTGCCCGTGGTTGTCGTTGATGTGCTTGAAGCGGTCGATGTCCAGCAGGACAACGCTCAGATGCGCCCCGGTTGCACCGCGCGCCAGCCGGTTCAACTCGGCCAATGCCCGATCTTGGATCGCGCGCCGGTTGAACAAGCCGGTCAGCGTGTCGTGCATGGCCAGCACTTCCATCTGGCGGCGCGAATCCATCAGCCGCTCCTCCAATTGCAGGATGCGCTGCCCGATGGTCACCCGGGCCAACAACTCGTCGGGGTCGAAAGGCTTGGTCAGATAGTCGTCGGCACCCGCCTCCAGCCCGGTGATCACCTGCGGCTTGGCGCCCAGCGCCGTGAGCATGATGATGTAGGTGTAACCTTCCGACTGGGTCGAGCGGATCAGGCGTACCAGGCCCATGCCGTCCAGGCCAGGCATCTTCCAGTCGGTGATCACCAGGCGCTGGCGCTCGCACTGGAACAGCTCCCAGGCGCTCTGGCCGTCGACCGCTTCAACCACGGTGTGCCCGCCAAAGGCCAGGTTCACCGCCAGCAGCCGGCGCGAGTTGGCGTCGTCGTCAACGATTAGGATTTTCACGCCAGGCTAATTCTATGCAGGCGGCGGTCCGCCGCAACTGCCGCCGCGCCCGCGGCCTCAGCGCCGAGGGCGGCGGCCGCGCCCACGGGGGGCCGAGGCGCGCCCACTAGCAGGGCGGCCGGCCCGGGCCTCCGGCGCGGCGCCGGCCAGAGGCGCCACCGGCGCGTGCAGGCTTTGCTGGTAGTAGTCGTCCAGCAGCATCGCGATCAGCGCCAGCTCGTCCTCGTTCTCGGCCAGGCTGCGGGCCAGCGGCACAAAGCGCCGGCTGCGCTCGGTCTGCAGCTTGTCGCGGTCGCGCAGGCGCGCTTCCAGCAGCGCCACCGCCCGCTGCGCCACCAGCGCCTCCACCTCCGCCTCCGACGGCAGCGGGCGCTCGGCAAAGGGGATGCTGTAGCGCTTGGCGATCCGGTCCAGGTCGAAGCGCTCGACGCCGCTGATGAGCAGGATAGCCACGCCCGCCGCGCCGGCCCGGCCGGTACGCCCGGCCCGGTGGACATACCCTTCCGGGTCCTCGGGCGGCTCGTACTGGATGACGTGCGATAGATCGGGGATGTCCAGCCCGCGCGCGGCCACGTCGGTCGCCACCAGCAGCTTCAGCCGCCCCTGCCGCACGCGCTCGAGCACGCGCTCGCGCTCGGGCTGCGACAGGTCGGCGGTCAGCCCGTCGGCGTCGTAGCCGAAACGCTGCAGCACCACCGTCACGTACTCCACCTTGACCTTGGTGTTGCAGAAGATCATGGCCGAGGCCGGGTTCTCGACCTCCAGGATGCGCACCAGGCTGCGGTCTTTGTCCAGGGCCGGCACCGTATAGAAGACGTGCTCGGTGTCGGTCACGTGCACGTGGTCCTGGCTCAAGCTCAGAAACTGCGCCTGGCCCCCGCGTATGAACTCCTCGGCCGTGCGCAGCACGTAGCTGGGGAACGTGGCCGAGAACATGCTGGTGCTGACCGGCCGCGCCGGCAGGTAGCGCTGCACGCGCTTCATATCGGGGTAGAAACCCATCGACAGCATCCGGTCGGCCTCGTCGAAGATCAGCTGCGTCAGGTGCTCCAGCGTCAGGGTGCGCTTGAGCAGGTGGTCCAGCACGCGCCCGGGCGTGCCGACGACGATGTGCGCGCCGCCCGTCAGCGCCTCGATCTGCGGGCCGTAGCCGACGCCGCCATACACCGCCACCGTGCGCAGGCCGGCCGCGCCGCACAGCACCTCGGCCTCCTGCCACACCTGGCGCGCCAGCTCGCGCGTCGGCACCAGGATCAGCGCCTGGGTCCGCGCGGCGCGCGGGTCCAGGCGCTCCAGCAGCGGCAGCAGGAAGGCGCCGGTCTTGCCGCTGCCGGTGCGCGCCTGGATCAACATGCCGCGCCCGGCCAGCAGATAGGGAAGCGCGCGGGCCTGGACCGGCATCAGGCTGGTCCAGCCGGCGCGGGCCGCGGCAGCCTGCAGGGCCGGCGGCAGTTCTTCCAGCGTCAGCTCTGGCAGCAGCGCGTTGGGTGGATCAAGCGGGGGAGCAGCAGTCTTAGGCACGGTCCGAACCATTCCATTCAGAGAGGCAACTGGCGATCAGGCTCAAGCGAGCCCAACGCCATTGTACCTGGTTTAAGGGCGCCGGCCGGCGCCCAGAAAAAGGGCCAGCCAGGCGCTGGCGGCGCCTGGCTGGCCCGGCCCCCCTCGGCTCGCGCCTGGCCGCCCTAGAATAGCCCCTTGACCTTGCCGGTCTCCAGGTCCAGGTCCACGTCGAAGAACACCGGCCGCGTGGGCAGCCCGGGCATGGTCCGCATCATGCCCACCAGCGTGTACACGAACCCGGCGCCCACCGAGGCGCGCATGTCGCGGATGTGGATGCGGAAGCCGCTCGGCGCGCCCTTGATGTTGGCATCACCGGTGAACGACAGGTGCGTCTTGGCCATGCACACCGGCAGCTTGTCGAAGCCCAGCCGCGTGTACAACGCCACCTTCTGCTCGGCCGCCTCCGAGTAATCAACCCCGTCGGCGCCGTAGAAGCGCGCAATCGTGTCGATCTTCTCTTTGATGCTCGCTTCGCTCGGGTACAGGAAACGGAAGTCCTTCGGTAACTTGCCGGCCGCGATCACGGCCCTGGCCAGGTCCACCGCGCCCTTACCGCCGTGCATCCAGTGCGTGCACTTGTAGGCGCCCTCGGCCCCGGCCGCCACCGCGTGCTTGCGCACTAGCTCGATCTCGGCGTCGGTGTCGGTAGCGAACGAGTTGACCGCCACCACCACCGGGATGCCAAAGCGCCTGGCGTTCTCGATGTGGCGAATCATGTTGGGCATCCCGGCTTCGAGCAGGGCCAGGTTCTCTTCGATGTAGGCCTGGTCCAACGGCCGGCCGGCCACCACCTTGGGCCCGCCGCCGTGCATCTTCAGCGCGCGGATCGTGGCCACCAGCACCACCACGTCGGGCACCAGCCCCGAGGTGCGGCACTTGATGTCCATGAACTTCTCCATGCCGATGTCGGCGCCAAAACCGCTCTCGGTCACCACGTAGTCGGCCAGTTTGAGGGCGATCTGGTCGGCGACGACCGACGAGTTGCCGTGGGCGATGTTGGCGAACGGCCCGGCGTGCACGAAGGCCGGCGTGCCTTCCAGCGTCTGCATCAGGTTGGGCATGATGGCGTCCTTCATCAACACCGTCAGCGCCCCCGCCACGCCCAGGTCTTCGGCCGTCACGGCCTCGCCGGCTCGATTGGTGCCGAACACCATCCGGCCAAAGCGCTCGCGCATGTCCTTCAAGCTGGTCGTCAGCGCCAGGATCGCCATGATCTCGCTGGCCACGGTGATATCGAACCCGGTGGCGCGGGTGAAACCCTTTTCTTCCGGTCCCTGGCCGATCGTGATCTGGCGCAGCATCCGGTCGTTCACGTCCATCACCCGGTTCCACGTCAGGCTGGCCGGGTCGATGTCCAGCCGGAACAGCCGGCGCTTCTCCTGGGGTGTCAGATCGTCTGGGTCGTCCGCCCTGATGCCCAGCCGCTGCATGCGCCGCAAGTGCGCCTCGGCGAAGTGCCGCTGGCCGTGCTTGTCCCTGGGGCAGAAGGCGTTGAAGAGTTTTTCGTCGTCAGGCTGCTCGCGCTCGTGGAACATGCGCGCGTCGATGGCAGCCGCCATCAGGTTGTGCGCGGCGGTGATGGCGTGGATGTCGCCCGTCAGGTGCAGGTTGAAATCCTCCATCGGAACGATCTGGCTGTAGCCTCCGCCTGCCGCCCCGCCCTTGATGCCAAAGGTGGGCCCCTGCGACGGCTGGCGGATGCACACGAACACCCGCTGGCCCAGGTGCGCGCCCAGGGCCTGCGCCAGGCCAGCCGTGGTGGTGGATTTGCCTTCACCCAAGGGGGTAGGGGTGATGGCCGTTACGTCGACGTAAACGCCGTTCTTGCGCCGGGCCAGCCGGTCGCGCACCTCCAGGTGCACCTTGGCCTTGTAGGGACCGTATAGCTCCAACTCGTTGGGTTTGAGCCCAAGTTCCTCGGCAATCTCCAGAATCGGCTTGAGCTTGACTGCCTGGGCGATTTCGAGGTCCGACGGCACCGGGCTCAGCAGCTTCAGCCGGGTGGGCTTGAAGGCCGCTCGGGCGCCGTTGGCGCCGCGGCGGCCATTGGTCGAACGGCTCGCCTGGCCGCCGGTCTTGGAGCGGGAGGCAACTGTCGTGGTCTTGGACATGGGATCTCCTGGCAGGGAACCTGAATCAGGTAAGATTATGCCCCGGTTTTGGCGGCGGGCAAGTGCGGATTGTCACGTTTGGCGGCGAATAACCGCCATGCCCGGGGTACCCGCCTGGGGCGCGCGGCGTGAGCGGCCTTTACAGCCGATCCTTGATGCGTGGATCGGGCGGCAGCACGCCCGGCCCGCCCGGCACGGGCACCGGCACGATCTCGCCGCGAATTTGCGTGCCGTCGATGATCAGCCGCCCGATGGCGGCGCCGTGCGGCGCGCGATAGTCGGGGCCAAAAGAGCCGGGGTTGAACAGCAGCACCCCATTCTGGCGGAAGTTGACGGGCCAGTGCGAATGCCCAAAGACGATCGCCTGTACCCCCAAAAACCGGGCCCACACCTGCCGCAGGAAACGCTGGTGATAGTAGCCCACCGTGTAGTAGCGCAGCTTTTCGCGAGCATAGCCCCACAGCCCGCCGTGCCCGTGCGTCAGCCCCAGGCGCACGCCCTCAAACGCCAGCACCCGGTCCAGCGGCAGCCGCAGGAACCAATCGCGGTTACCGGCCACGGCGTGCACCGGCGCCACGCGCTCCAACTCGCGCAGGACGCCTGGCACGCACACATCGCCGGCGTGCAGGATCGCATCCACGCCGGCCAGGGCCTCGAAGAGCGCCGGCGGCAGCGCCGGCAGCCGGTCGGGCACGTGCGTGTCGGCCACGACCCCCAGCGTGATCATGGCCGGGCGGCCCACGCAGGCGCCCGGCTTGCTCCGCGGCCAGGGTTGAGCGGCAGCGCGGCGGCAGCTGGTGGGGGCGCCGTCCAGGTCGCGGCAGGCAACGGCCCCAGCCCTAGTGCACGAGCAGGGCGCGCCTTTGGAACCCGACGGCGGCGCGCAGGCTAAATGCCACCGGCTTGACCCGGACGGCGGATTCCAAGCAGGTTCGCTGAGACAGCACTAGTAGCGGCCGCGCCGGGTGACGGCTTGCGGGTCGGCCAGTTCGGCCTCGGCCGCGCGGGTCACGCTCACCGCGCAGGCCTTAAACTCGGGGATCTTGGCCGTCGGGTCCAGCGCGTCGATGGTCAGCAGGTTGGCGGCCGCCTCGGCGAAGTGCATGGGGATAAAGACCACGCCCGGCCGCGTCATGTTGCGCACGTTCACCCGCAGCACCACGCTGCCGCGCCGCGAGCTGACGCGCGCCGCGTCGCCGCTGCGCAGCCCGCAGCGCTCGGCGTCAATCTCGTGCAGCTCCAGCAGGGCCTCCGGGTAGAGCGCGTCCAGCTCCGAGTGGCGCGACAGCGTTCCGCCATGCCAGTGCTCCAGCAGCCGGCCGGTGGTCAGGATGAAGGGATACGCCTCGTCGGGCAGCTCCACGCTGGGCACGTAGTCCAGCGCGAAGAACTTGCCTCGCCCGGCGGGAAACGTCTCGGCAAATAAGAACGGCGTGCCCGGGTGGCTCTCGTCGGGCACTGGCGTCTGCAGCCCGCCGTTCTCCAGCCGCGCGTAGGTCACGCCGTGGTTGGCCGGTGTCACGCTGGCCATCTCGCGCCAGATCGCCTCCGGGCCTTCGTAGCCCCAATAGGCGCTGTTGGGCCGCCCCAGCCGCTGCTCGATGCGCGCGGCCAATGCGCTGACGATCTGCCAGTCCGGCCGGGCCTGGCCGGGGGGCGGCAGCGCCTGGCGCACGCGCTGCACGCGCCGGTCGGTGTTTGTAAAGGTGCCGTCCTTCTCGGCCCAAGCCGCCGCCGGCAGGATCACGTCGGCGAACGCGCCCGACTCGTTGATAAACACGTCCTGCGCCACCAGGAACTCCAGCGCCTGCATGTGCTCGCGCGTGACGTTCAGGTTGGGCTCGGTCATCATCGGGTTCTCGCCCATGATATACAGCGCCCGCACGCCGCCGGGGTGCGCGTGGCTCAGGATTTCGGTCGTCGTCAGGCCGCGCTCGCGGCTGAGCCCGCCCGGCTCGATGTTCCAGGCCCGCTCCCACTTCTCGGCGTTAGCCGGGTCGTCCACCAGCATATAGCCCGGGTAGTGATAGGGCATGGCGCCCGCATCCGAGGCGCCCTGCACGTTGTTCTGGCCGCGCAGCGGGTTGAGGCCGGTGCCCTCGCGCCCAATGTGGCCGGTGAGCAGCGCCAGGTTGATCAGGCCCAGCGCGCTGGCCGTGCCGTGCGCCAACTGCGAAATGCCCATGCCCCAGTAGATGGCGCCGCGCTCGGCCTGGGCGTACATGCGCGCCGCCTGCGCGATCAGCTCGCGGTCCACGCCCGAGATCGCCTCGGCGTACTCCGGCGTAAAGGCCTCCAGCGACGCGGCCAGCTCGTCGAAGCCTTCCGTGCGCGCCTCGATGAAGGCCCGGTTGTAGAGCTTTTCCTTGACGATCACGTGCGCCATGGCCGAGAAGACTGGCACGTTGGTCCCTGGCTTGAGCGGCAGCCACAACGCGGCGGAGCGGCACAGCTCCAGCCGGCGCGGGTCGATGACGATCAGCCTGGCGCCGCGCTTGTGCACCGCCGCCTTCATCTGCAGGGCGATGATCGGGTGGTTCTCGGTGGTGTTCGACCCAGTGACAATAAAGCAGTCGCTCTTGGCGACCTCGGCCGCCGTGTTGCTCATGGCCGTGGTGCCCAGCGCCTTCAACAGCGCCGCCACCGAGCCGGCGTGGCACAGCCGGGTGCAGTGGTCGACGTTGTTGGTGCGGAACAGCGCCCGAAACAGCTTCTGCAGCAGGTAGTTTTCTTCATTGGTGGCTTTGGCGCAGGCGTAGACCGCCAGCGCGCCCGGCCCGTCGCGCCGGTAGAGCTCCACCAGCCGGTCGGCCACGTGGTTCAGCGCCTCGTCCCAGCTCACCTGGCGCCATTCGTCCCGGTCAAAGGCCTGGGTACGGGCGCCGGGCCGCTGGGGCGTCTTGCGGATCAGCGGCGTGGTCACCCGCGCCGGGCTGTAGAGGAAGTCGTAGCCGAAGCGGCCCTTGACGCACAAGTTGCCGTGGTTGACGACTGAATCGAACGGCGACGTCACCCGGTAGATGAAGTCGTCCTTGATGTGCAGCTCGAGCGTGCAGCCCACCCCGCAGTAGGGGCAGGTCGTCGCGGTAATCCGATCAGGTTGTATCATGGCTAGACCTCACTCGTCACACCGGCGCTCAGTACTCGATACTTCACTCACGTACGCCCACACCCACTCACTTGCGCTGCTTGCGCCGCCGCTCACTGCGCGTCAGCGCCATGATCTCGTCGGGCGTCTGGCCCTGCTCCAACAGCCATTCGCGTTTCGGCTTCAGCGCGCCGGTGGGGCACACCCCCACGCACTGCCCGCAGAACACGCAAGTCGTCTCGGGCAGCGGCCGGTCGAAGAACGTGCCAATCTGCGTCGCGTAGCCGCGGCCCTCGAAGTTGATGGCGAAGGTGTACTGCGCGTCATCGGCGCACACCTGCACGCAGCGCCAGCACAGCACGCACTGGCCGTAGTCGCGCACGAACATTGGGTTGTCGTCGATCAGCGCCGGCTCACGGCGCTCGGCCTCCGGAAAGCGGCCCGGCTGGGCCTCGTAGGCCTCCAGTTGGCGCTGGATCTCGGGCGCCTCGCTCAGGTCCACGGCCGAGGCGAGCATCTCCAGGATGGTGCGCCGGCTGCGGTCCACCCGCTCGCCGCGCGTGCGCACCTGCATCCCATCGCTCACCTGGGCCACGCAGGCCGGCGCCAATACCCGTGCCCCTTCCACTTCCACCACGCACAGCCGGCACAAGGCATTCGCCGTGCAGTGCTCGTGATAGCAGATCGTTGGGATGGCCTGGCCCGCCTCGGCCGCCGCCTGCAGGAGGGTCGTGCCGGCCGGCACGGTCACCGGCTGGCCGTCAATGGTCAAATGGACGTCAATCGACATGCTGCCCTCACGCCCCCGGCCCGGCCGGCTGCTCGGCGAACAGGCCCGGCCAGAGTTTCATCGCGCTCAGCACCGCGCTGGCCGCCGTCTGGCCCAGGCCGCACAGCGAGGCGTCGGTCATCGTCCAGCCCACGTCGCGCAGCCGCTCGGCATCGCCGCGCTGCGCGCGCCCGGCCGCCACCCGCTCCAGGATCTCGGCCTGGCGCTGAGTGCCGATCTGGCACGGGTAGCACTTGCCGCACGACTCGTGCGCGAAGAAATGGCCCAGCCGCCGCAGCACGTCGCGCAGGTCGCGCCGGTCGTCTAGGGCCATCACCACGCCCGACCCCAGCGGCAGGCCGGCCTCGCGCAGGTCCTCTAACGTTAGCTTCACCTCGATGTCGCGTTCGGTGGCGAACGCCCCCGCCGCCCCACCAAACAGCACCGCCTGCAGCCGCCGCCCCGGCCGCAGGCCGCCGGCCAGGTCGTACAACAGGTGGCGCAGCGTCAACCCAAAGGCCGCCTCGTACAGCCCCGGCCGCGCCACGTCGCCCGACACGCAGAACAGCTTGGGCCCGGGCGAGCGCTCGGTGCCCATCTGCCGGTAGGCCGTTGCGCCGCGCGTCACGATCAGCGGGAGGTTGCACAACGTCTCGACGTTGTTGATGGCCGTCGGCTGCCCGAACAGGCCGTGCGCGGTGGGAAAGGGCGGCTTCACCCGCGGGAACCCGCGCTTGCCCTCGATCGACTCGAACAGCGCCGTCTCCTCGCCGCAGATGTAGGCGCCCGCGCCCAGCCGCAGCTCCACCTCCAGGTCGAAGCCGCTGCCCAGGAGGTTCGCGCCCAGGTACCCGGCCGCGCACGCTTCGGCCACCGCGGCCTGCACAATGCCGAAGGCACGCGGGTACTCGCCACGAATGTAGACGTAAGCCTGGCGGGCGCCGATGGCGTAGGCCGCGATGATCAGGCCCTCGAGCATGCTGTGCGGGTCGTCTTCCAGCAGTACCCGGTCCTTAAAAGTGCCGGGCTCCGACTCGTCGGCGTTGCAGACCACATACTTGGGCTGGCCCGCGGCTTTGCGCGCCCCCTCCAGCTTAATGCCGGTGGGAAAGGCCGCCCCGCCGCGTCCCACCAGGCCGGCCGCCTTCACCTCGCTGATGACGGCCTCCGGTCCCGCCGCCAGCGCCCGCCGCAGGCCGGCGTAGCCGCCGTTCGCCTCGTATTCGGCCAGCGTGGCCGGGCGGCCCCGGCCGCAGTTGGCGGTCAGCACGCGCAGGTCGCCGCCCACCATCGCCGGCAGCGCCGGCCCGGCCGCGGCCAGCAGCGCGTCCACGTCAGCCGGGCTCAGGCGGCCCATCGCCTGGTCATCCACCAGCGCGGCCGGCGCGTGCTCGCACAGCCCCAGGCAGGGCGCGGCCTCCACCGTCCAGTCGCCGCCGGGCGCCGTTTGCCCGGCCGGCGCGCCCGCCCGCGCGCAGGCCGCCGCCAGCACCGCGTCGGCTCCGGCCAGGGCGCAGGCTGGGTCGGTGCACACCCGCACGATCCGCCGGCCAACCGGCTCGCGATAGAACATGGCATAGAAATCGATAACGCCGGACACCTCGGCCAGCGGCACGCCCAGCGCCTTGCCAATTGCGGCCGCCACTGGCTCCGGCAAGTGCCCATACAGGCGCTGGGCCGCGTGCAGCGCCGGCAGCAGCGCCGTGCGCCCGCGCGGGCCATGCTCGGCCAGGATGGGGTCTAACGCTGCCAGATCCAAACTCGACATTTTGCCTCCACTTGCCATGATAGTCTACGACCGCCATGGGCGGAAGGCAAGCCTTTCGCAGTTGACGCCTCCCGGCTGGGGGGCTAGACTCAGCCCATTCGCCCTTCAGGAGCCGTCATGCCCTTCGATATCGACCAGGTCCGCGCCCGGTTCCCGGCGCTGGAATCGGGGGCGGTGTTCTTCGACAATCCCGGCGGCACGCAGGTCGCCCAGCAAGTCGTCACCCGCATGACCGATTACCTGCTGCGCTGCAACGCCAACCACGGCGGCGCCTTTAAGACCTCGGTGGAGTCCGACGCGGTGCTCCACGCCGCCCACGCCGCCATGGCCGACTTCCTCAACGCCGCCTCGCCCGACGAGATCATCTTCGGCCAAAACATGACCAGCCTCACCTTCAGCCTCTCGCGAGCCCTCGGCCGCCGCCTGGCGCCCGGCGACGAGATCGTGGTCACCCGCCTCGATCACGACGCCAACATCAGCCCCTGGCTCATGCTGGCTGAAGACCGCGGCGCGCGGGTGCGCTGGGTCGATATCCACCCGGAAGACTGCACGCTCGACATGACCGACTTCGAGGCGCAGCTCTCCGACAAGACCAAGATCGTGGCCTGCGGCTACGCCTCCAACGCCGTCGGCACCATCAACGACGTGCGCGCAATCGTCGAGATGGCCCACGCCGCCGGCGCGCTGTGCTTCGTCGACGCGGTCCAATACGCCCCGCACGGGTCGATTGACGTGCAGGCCCTCGATTGCGACCTGCTGGTCTGCTCGGCCTACAAGTTCTTCGGGCCGCACGCCGGCATCCTCTACGGCAGGTACGAGCTGCTCGACCGCCTGCGCGCCTACAAGGTGCGCCCGGCCGACGACCGGCCGCCGGGCAAGTTCGAAACCGGCACCCAGAACCACGAGGGCCAGGCGGGTGCCCTGGGAGCGATCGAGTATTTCGAGTGGCTGGGAGAACAGGCGGCCGGCCCGGCGCGGGGCCACGCCGGCCAGAGCGCACGCCGGGCGGCCCTAGTGGCGGCCATGACGGCGCTGGCCGGCTACGAACGCGAGCTGGGCGCCTACCTGATCGCGGGCCTGCAGCTTGTGCCCGGCCTCAAGATCTGGGGCCTCGCCGACCTAGCCCGGTTGGCGCAGCGCGTGCCGACCGTGTCGTTCACCCTGGCCGGCTGGCACCCGCGCCAACTGGCCGAGCGGCTGGCGGCCGAGAACATCTTTGTTTGGAACGGCAACTACTACGCGCTGGCGGTGATGGAGCGGCTGGGTCTGCAGGAGAAAGGCGGCATGCTGCGGGTGGGTCTGGCGCACTACAACACCCGCGCCGAGGTCGAGCGGCTGTTGGCGGTGCTGCACGCCGTTGCCGGGTAGCCGGCGGCTGACGCTTAAACCATAAGCTTGCCATCGTGAAAGCATAAGTTTGCCACAGTATAGGCAGTTTCAGTCTGGCGGGTGGATATTTGGCATACCTATTGCAGGCCGGAGGGTTGGGCAATCCGCGTCGAGCGGGCCGGGCTCGGTCTGCCGTCGCCTGCCCGCACGCGAGAAGCCTAGCCCAGCAGGTGGCCCGATGGCTTTGGGCGAGGACGAGTTTAACCGCTATTGCCAGGCGCTGCAGCTCTCCGAGGCGACGCGCGCCCTCGTCGAGCAGATCCGGCGCTCACCCCCGGCCCGCCGCGTGCGCAGCCGCGCCGGCAACGTGTGCGTCCGCTACCCCAGCCAGAAAATGGGCTGCGTGATCCAGGCGGAAAGCCACCGCGTGGAGTTCGCCGGCGTGCTCGAATATGAGTTCACCGCCAGCGTGCTGGAATACTACGATCAGCCCGTCTCCATCCAACTGCGCTACCAAACCACGGACGGACGGCCCGTCGCCCCGTGGCACACCCCGGACTTCTTCATCCTGCGCCAGGACACGGCCGGTTGGGAAGAGTGGAAAACCGAAGACGAGCTCGCCCGGCTCGCCGTGGAGAAGCCGAACCGCTACCAGCGCGATGCCGAGGGCGGCTGGCGCTGCCCGCCCGGTGAGCAGGCCGCCGCGCCGCAGGGGCTGTACTACCGGGTGCGCTCATCGGCCGAGATTGATTGGTGCTGGCAGCGCAACCTCGATTTCCTGGGCGACTATCTGCACGCCGAGGTGCCCCCGCCGGACCCCAATATCGCTGGGGCGATCCTCGACTATGTCGGCTACGCGCCCGGCCTGACCCTGGGCGCCCTGCTGGGGGCCAACTTCGGCGGGCGCAGTGACGATGTCTACGCCCTGATCGCCACCGGCCGGCTCTACGTGGACCTGCACGCGGCGCCGCTGGCGGAGCCCGAACACGTCCACCTGTATCGAGATCAGCAGACCGCCCGGGCCAACCAGGTTATTCACCGCGAGCTGGCGGCGCAGATCCCAGCACCCATTCAGGATGAAGCGGCCGGGTCGGCCAATGACCTCCCACCGAGCATTGAGCGCAAAGTCGCATCGCACGGTGGTGCACTGGCCGCCGAAGCGCACGACCGCCTGATCCATGCCAGTGCCGAGGCCCTAGCCCGCGCCCGTGACCGGCACACGCAACTCCAGCCAATCCTGGCTGGAACCCGCCCCGCCGCGAACCGGACGGAGCGTGATTGGCTGCAGAAATACCGCGCCGCTGAGCGCCGCTACGGCAGCGGCTACCTGGGCCTGATCGATCAGCAGCACAAGAAGGGCAACCGCACCGCCCGCCTGGACGAAGCCATGCGCCAGCGGCTGGAGCAGCACATCGCCACTGAATACGAGACCCTGCGCCAGCCAGGTAAGCACGTGGCCTATGGCAAATTCCTGGCCGAATGTGAGCAAGCCGGCCTACCCGCCCCCAGCCACACGACCTACTACCGCCACATCGCGCAACGCCAGCGCTATCCCCAAATCCAGAAGCGCGAAGGAAACCGGGCGGCTTATGCCCATGAGCCTTTCTATTGGGAACTCAGCCAGACCACCCCGCGCCACGGCGATTGGCCCTTCCACATCGGCCACCTCGATCACACCCAACTGGATATTGAGCTGGTCCACTCCCGGACCCAGCGCAGCCTCGGCCGGCCGTGGGCGACCTTCTTGCTGGACGCGTTCTCGCGGCGCCTGCTGGCCCTTGAGTTGTCCTTCGATGAGCCTAGCTACCGCGCGTGCATGATGGTCTTGCGGACCGGCGTGGCGCGCTTTGAGCGCCTGCCCGGATCCCTAGTGGTCGACGGCGGGCGGGAGTTTGCCAGCCTCTACTTTGAGTCGCTGCTGGCGCTCTACGGGCGCAGCCTGAAGACCCGGCCGGGCGGCAAGCCGCGCTTCGGCTCGGTCATCGAGCGCCTGTTTGGCACGACCAACCAGGACTTCATTCACAACCTGCAAGGCAACACCCAAATCATGCGCAAAGTCCGCCAGGTGACCCAGGCGGTGAATCCCAAGACCCACGCCGCCTGGACGCTGGAGATGTTGTCTGTGGCGCTGTGCGAGTGGGGCTACGAGATCTACGATACGCTCGACCATGCCGCGCTGGGCCAATCGCCGCGCGAAGCCTTCGAGCAGGGCCTGGCCCAAAGCGGCTATCGCCCGCAGCAGCGCATCGCCAACGACGAGAACTTCCGCCTGGCGACCCTGCCCACCACCCCGCGCGGCCAGGCCAAGGTCGAGCCCAACCGCGGCGTGAAGATCCACTCGCTCTACTACTGGTCCGAAGCCTTCCGCAGCCGCTGGGTGGAGGGCCAGACCGTCCCGGTGCGCTACGATCCGTTCGACGCCGGCCTGGCCTACGCCTTCATCCCCAACCCGCGGCCGGCAGCCGCTGGGGGGGCCGAGAGTGGCCGTTGGGTGCGCTGTCTTTCGGAATACTATAGTCGCTTCAAGGGCCGCTCCGAACGCGAGATCCACCTGGCCACGGCCGAACTGCGCCGGCAACACCGCCAGCAAGCGGGCAAGTTCAGCGTGCGGGCCAGAGCCCTGGCCGGCTTTCTGGACTCACCGGCTGGGCAAGGGACAGTGGTCGCCCAACAAGAGCGGGATGCCGAAGTGCGTGCCCTGCACGCTGGGCTTGGCCGTTTGGATCAGCCTAACCTGGATGAGACCCCTGAGCCAGAGAACCCCGCTGGAGAAGCGCCGATCCTGGCCGAAGAACCAGGGCAGGCGGTAGCGTTGGAGGCCTACGGGGATTTCTAATGCCCGAGCGCGGCTTTCCACCCGAACTGCTCTCCCAGCCGACCCAGGCGCGGCGCGATCACTTTGCCGGCAAAGTGATCCTGCACCCGCACCTGCGCCAGGTCTACCAGACCGCCCTGGACAGCATCCGGCGCGCCGCGCAGGGCACCCTGATCTTTATCTATGGTCCCACCGGCGTGGGCAAGACCACCCTGCGCCGCAAGCTGGCGGCGCAATTGATCCAGGACACCCTGCCGGCACTGGCGCAGGATCCGGCGCGCCTCCCGGTGGTGGAACTGGAGGTGCCCGCCCCCGACTCGGGTCGGTTCGATTGGGGCGACTATTACCGGCGCGGCCTGGCCGCCCTCCAGGAAGTCCGGCTCGACTATCGCCTTGACCCGCGCGTGTATCCCGCACTCGACCGCGCGGTGAGTGGCCCGGGCGAGGCCAGCCTGACCCGGCGGGCGCTGCGGCTGGCCTTGGAGACTGCCCTGCGCCAGCGCCGGCCGGTGGCTTTTTTGCACGACGAGGCCCAGCACTTCAAGGCCGTGGCCGGCGCCCGGCAGTTGCTCAGCCAGATGGAGGCGCTCAAGTCGCTGGCCTCGCTGACCGAGACGCGCCTGGTGTTATTCGGCACCTACGAGTTGCTGGAATTGACCAATCTGAGCGGCCAGCTTGGGCGGCGCAGCCTGGACCTGCACTTTCCCCGCTACGCGCCGAACGCGGCCGAGTTCAAGAATGTGGTTTGGACGTTCCAGCGCCATCTGCCGCTGGAGCAAGAACCCGCGCTGGTCGAGCAATTGGCGTTCCTTTACGACCAGACGGCCGGCTGTGTGGGGGTGCTCAAGGAGTGGCTGACCCGTGCCCTGGACCTGGCGTTGGAAGAGAAAGCCAAGACGCTCGCCCTGACCCACCTGCGGCGCAGCGGGCTCAGCCCGGCCAAGCGGCTGCAGATGGCGCGTGAAATCCATGAAGGCGAGGCGCACGCGCTGAGTGCGGCCGGGCCGGATCCGGAGGCCGAGATCCGGCGCCTGCTGCAGATTGTGGGCCAGCCTGCCCGAGCGCCGAAACACTCCGCGGCGGCCACCTCGTCTGCTGTGCGGTCGGCAACTGGCCAGACCCGCCGGGTGGGGGAGCGCCGCCCAAGCCGTGACCCAATCCATTGAGATGTATGCGATGGTTGATGTGGCGATGCCGCCGGTGCCGGCGCGCAGCCGACTGTATGCCCTGCCGCTGTGCGGGCTGGGGACGGCCCAGGTCGAGAGCATGACCAGTTACACGGCCCGGCTGGCCCAGGCGCATGGCCTGACCGTGCGCCAATTGGTGCAGGGCGAAATCTGGCCGCGCTTCGCCGGGGCCGACCAGCCGATCGGCGGCCGGCACTTGGCGGCCTCCATCTGCAAGGACGATGCGCGCGCCCTGTGCGGCGTGCGCGGCTGGGCCAGCCAGTGGGTGAGCGTATTGGCGGATTTGACCGGGCGCACCGACTTGCACTGTGCGAGCCTGTTGCCGTGGGCCAATGTGCTGTCCCATGTGGATCTGATCCGCGGCGAGCGCGCCTGGTGCCCCGACTGTTACCAGGCCTGGCACGCGGCGGGCCAGACGCTCTACGACCCCCTGCTTTGGGCAATCCAAGAAGTGCTGATCTGCCCACAACACCAGCGGCCGCTCGTGGCCCATTGTCCCCAGGCGGATTGCCAGCGGGCGCAGCCGCACCTGACGAGCCGGGCGCGGCCGGGCCGGTGTGCCTACTGTGGCGCATGGCTGGGCGCCCGCACGGGGAGCCAGCCGAAGTTGAGCGTGCCCGACCTGGCGTGGCAACGCTGGGTGGTCGAGCGTGTGGGGGAGTTGCTGGCGCACACACCCCGGCTGGAGGCCAGGCCGGCCGCGGCGCGGCTAGCGTATGCCGCGACGTGCAGCCTGCAGCGACTGGCCGGCGGCTCGCGCTACCGCCTGGCGCGTCTGATCGGCCGGCACGAGTCGGTGATGGAAACCTTGCGGGGTGGCCCGCAGGCACCCTCGCTGGGCACGCTCTTGCGCCTGTGCTATGTGGGCGGGGTGACACTCCTTCAATTTCTGACGGAAACACCCTTGCGATTGAAACCCAGACGTATGCCGGCGCGACCGTTGTTCCAGCCGAAGATTCGGCGGCAAACCAGCCACGACGATCAGGCTTACCGGGCCGTGCTGGAGCAGGCCTTGATCAGTTCGGCGCCCCCTTCGATGCGCGCGATGGGACGGCGGCTGAAGTGTGATCCGCACTATCTTTACCGGCGCTTTCCGGAGTTGAGCAAGGCGATTGCCCACCGCTACCTGGCCTTCCGCCAAGCGGAGAAGGCGAAGCGGATCGAGCAACTGCGGGCCCGCATCCGCCAGGCGGTCGTGGCGCTTCAGCGCGCCGGGATTCTTCCCAGCCGGAACCGGGTGCGTGAATATCTCAAGCCGGCAAGCTTCTGGGGCAACCAGATTGGCTATGAGGCCTGGCAAGCAGCCGTTGACGAGTTGGGTTTGGCCGCGCGGCAACCATAAGTTTGCCGCGAGTTCAAGATGAACGCATAGCTTTGCCGCGGGTTACCGCCACAGGTTGGATGCGAGGCTGATTTTTGGGCGCTGGAGCCTACTGGTGGGGAGGACTGGTCTCGCGCGTGAAGCCAAAAGCTTGCCGCGGCGGCAAACTTATGCTTGAAGCCTCAGCGGCCGCGCTAGAAAACACAGACAGGTCTCGCGGTGAGGGGGGGCACCGCGAGACCTGTCTGTAGCGGAACTATACCCTATCTTTTTTGCCGGTGCAAGGGGACCCTGACGAGATGTAGAACTTTTAAGGTGGGCCCTTTTCAGCCTGTCTTTGGCCGTAACCCTGAAAACGGACGCCCGGCGCACAGCCCGCCAACGCCCCTCTTCTGCTAGGTGCCCCCGGCAGGAATTGAACCCACATCAGAGCCTTCATGGTTTGTGTTGGTTTCCCAACTCCCTGGACTATACCTTCGCCATAGCCATCCGGCTTTAGGCGGCAGCCGTCTAGTCTCTACACCTTCCACTCCTGCGTCAGCCTGACTAGAATACTGACACCGGGAGAGGCTTGGCTCGGAATTGCCATGGAGAGAGCACGTGAATCAGTGCCTGAACTGCGGCCGTGAAACCTCCAACCCCAAGTTCTGCAGCCGGCGCTGCTTCTGCCAGGTTTGCGGTTCCGAAGCCAGCCATCGGCGCAAACACTGCGACACGCACAGCGTTCGGACGATAGCCACAAACCAGATCACGGTCCGTGAAATCCAGCGGCGGGCCAAGTTCCAGGCTAATGCCCGAATTCGGCAGATGGCTCGCCGCGTTTACCGCGACCGCGGTCTGCCGCTCAGATGCTGCATTTGTGGCTACTCGACCCAAATGGAGATTTGCCACAAGCGGAGCATTGCTGAGTTCCCAGTTTACGCCCTGGTTTCCGTGGTCAACGCCCAGGATAACTTGGTGTGCTTATGCCCAAATCATCACTGGGAGTTGGACCATGGCCTGCTCTCTCTTTAGGTTCCTCCGAATTTGACTGCATCCATCCGCCGGGTTTCCCCGGCGGAGCCCAACCATTGTTTAGGAGTGCCCTGTTCTATCCGTTGAACTACGGGGGCCTAGAGAACGATTATAACTGATTCTGAGGCGTTGCTGGGGGGCCGCAGCGCAGCAGATAGACCGTGGCCGGCTCCAGCCGCCCGCGGATCGGGCGTGGGCCCAGCAGTTCGGCGTCCACGATGTCCTGCACCTGGCAGAAGGTCGCCTCGCTGAGCAGGATGTCGCCGGCCGGCGCCTCCTCGGTCAGGCGCTTGGCGAGGTTGACCGTGTCGCCGATGACGGTGTAATCCATGACCTTCTCGGTGCCGATATTGCCCACGATGGCCTCGCCCGAGTGCAGTCCGATGCCCAGTCCCAGCCCGGCCAGCGCGGGCCGGGCCGCCAGCAACGCCTGAAAGACCATCTGCATCTCCAGCGCCGTCTGCACGGCCCGCAGCGGGTGGTCGCGCTGCTCCATCGGCGCGCCGTAGAAGGCCATGATCGCGTCGCCCAGGTATTTGTCGAAGGTGCCTTGGTGCTTGAAGATCACGCGCGTTAGCTCGGCAAAGACGTGGTTGAGCACCTCCACGACCTCGGCCGCGCCCTGCCGCTCGGTGAATTGAGTGAAGCCGCGGATGTCGGCGAACAGCACCGTCACCTGCCGGTTCTCACCGCCCAGCTGCAGCAGCCGCTCGGGGTCGGTCAGGATGGCGTCGGCCACCTCCTCGGCCACGTAGCGGTTGAGCACCTTGTGCAGCAGCTCGGTGCGCCGGTTGAGGGCGTCGTTGAGGTGCTTGATCTTGATCAGCGCCCGCGCCCGAGTCACCAGCAAGCTCGACGAGTAGGGCTTGGTGATGAAGTCGTCCGCTCCGGCCGCCAGGGCGCGCGTGCGCACCTCGTCGCTCTCCATGGCGGTGACGACGACCACGGGCACGAATTGGGTGGCCGGGTGCGACTTGAGGTAGCGGCAGGCCTCGATGCCGTCCATACGCGGCATGGCCATGTCCATCAGGATCAGGTCGGGAGGATCGAGCGTGGCCATCTCCAGGGCCTTGAGCCCGTCGATGGCCGTCGTGACCTCCGCGCCCATGTGCACGAAGTACGTCGCCAGCACATCCCGGTTCAGCCAGTCATCGTCGACGACCAGGACCTTGGGCTTGCCGGCAGACAGCTCGCGGTCGACCAGTTCCACCACGCCCCCAATCTTCGCCGGGGCCGCCAGCGCCGCCTGGCGCCGGCCGTCTACTCTACCCGGCCGGTCGCCAGCGCGCGCTTCACTTCGCCGATCAGCTGCGTCACCGGGATATCGCGCGGGCAGGCCTCGGTGCAGTTGAACACCGTCCGGCAGCGCCAGACCCCAAACTGCTCGTTGAGCACTGCCAGGCGCTCGTCCGTCGCGCGGTCGCGGTCGTCAAAGATGAAGCGGTGCGCCTGCACGATGGCCGCCGGGCCCACGTAGGTGCTGTTGGACCAGAACGACGGGCAGGCGGTGGTGCAGGCCGCGCACAAGATGCACTTCGTGCCCTGGTCAAACCGCTCGCGCGCCTCGGGCGACTGCAGCCGTTCGCGCCCGTCCTCCGGCAGCGCCTCATCATTCACCACGTAGGGCATCACCGAGCGATAGTGGGCGAAGAACGGCTCCAGGTCCACGATCAGGTCTTTGATCACCTTCAGCCCCAGCATCGGCTCGACCGTGACCGTGCCGCCGTCCTTGACGATGTCCTGCATCAGCACCTTGCAGGCCAGCCGGTTGCCGCCGTTGATGCGCATGGTGTCCGAGCCGCAAATGCCGTGGGCGCACGAGCGCCGCAGCGCCAGCGTGCCGTCCTGGAACCACTTCACCTGGTGCAGCGCGTCCAGCAGGCGCTCGGTCGGCTCCACCTCCACCGGATAGCTCTCCCAATGCGGCTTCTGATCGGCCTCGGGGTTGAAGCGCTTGATCTTGAGCGTGACTTTCATGCTAGTAGACTCTTTCTTTCGGCTCGAACTTGGTGACCACCACCGGCCGGTACGCCAGCCGCACCTCGCCCATCGCCAGCCCTGCCCCCGACGGCTGCCCGGCGAACGCGAAGGTGTGCTTGAGCCAGTTGGCGTCGTCGCGCTGGGGATAGTCTTCGCGCGAATGCGCGCCGCGGCTCTCGGTGCGGGCCAGGGCCGAGCTGGCGGTCACGTCGGCCAGGTCCAGCAGGCAGCCCAGCTCAAAGGCTTCCAGCAGATCGGTGTTGAAGCGCCGGCCCTTGTCGTCGATCTGGACGTGCGCGAAGCGCTCCTTCAGCTCGCGCACCTTGGCCTGCGCCGCGCTGATCAGGCCCGCGTCGCGAAAGACGCTGACGTTGTCCATCATGATCGCCTGCATCTCGGCCCGCAGCGCGCCGGCCTTCTCCTGGCCCGTGTTGGCGCGGATGCGCTCCAGCTCGGCCACCACCGCGGCCTGCGGGTCGGCCGGCAGCGGCGCAAACGCCGCCTGCTGGCAGAACCTGGCCATGGCCCGCCCGCCGCGGCGGCCGAACACCACCAGGTCCACCAGCGAGTTCGTCCCGAGCCGGTTGGCGCCGTGCACCGACACGCAGGCGCTCTCGCCGGCGGCAAAGAGCCCGGTCACGAAGCCGGGCCCTTCGTTGGCCCGCACCCGGCCGCTGCTGTCGGTCGGAATGCCGCCCATGGCATAGTGGGCCGTCGGCTGGATGGGCACCGGCTCGCGCATCGGCTCGACGCCCTGGTAGATCCGCATCATCTCGATGATGTCGGGCAGCTTGGTTTCTAGCTCGTGCGCCGTCACGGTCCGGCCGCCCGGCGCGCTCTTGTAGCGGTTGATCGTCTCGGGCCGGATGTCGAGATAGACGTAGTCTTTGCCGCCGATGCCGCGCCCGGCCTTCACTTCCAGGTAAATACAGCGCGAGCACACGTCGCGCGAGGCCAGGTCCTTCATCGTGGGCGCGTAGCGCTCCATGAAGCGCTCGCCCTGGCCGTTGATGAACACCCCGCCCTCGCCGCGCGCCGCCTCCGACAGCAGGATGCCCATGCGGTAGATGCCGGTGGGATGGAACTGGAAGAACTCCATGTCCTCCAGCGGCACGCCGCGCCGGTAAGCCGCCGCCACCGGGTCGCCGGTGAGCGAGTGCGCGTTCGACGTGACCTTGAACATGCGCCCAAACCCGCCCGTGGCCAGCATGACGGCCTTGGCGTGGAAGACGTGCATCTCGCCCGAAGCGATGTCCATGGCCACCACGCCCCGGCAGACGTTGTCCTCCAGGATCAGGTCGGCCACGAAGTACTCGTCGAAGAAGGTCACCTGCTGCTTGACGCAGTTCTGGAACAGCGTCTGCAGGATCATGTGCCCGGTGCGGTCGGCCGACTTGCAAGCGCGCATGACCGGCCGCTTGCCATGCTCGGCCGTATGGCCGCCGAAGCGGCGCTGCTCGATGCGGCCGTCGGGCGTGCGGTCGAAGGGCAGGCCCATATGCTCGAGCTCGATCACGGCCTCAATGGCCTCACGCGCCAGGATCTCGGCCGCGTCCTGGTCGACCAGGTAGTCGCCGCCCTTTACCGTGTCGTACATGTGCCATTCCCAGTGGTCTTCTTCCATGTTGGCCAGCGCGGCGGCGATGCCGCCCTGGGCCGTCCCGGTGTGCGACCGGGTTGGGTAGAGCTTGGAAATGACCGCCACCTTGGCGCTGCGGGCGGCGTGCAGGGCAGCCATGAGGCCGGCGCCTCCCGCGCCGACGATCACGGCCTCGAACTGGTGGTGCTGTGTCAAGGGAAACCTCCTGAAGCGCGCCCGGGCTGCGGCCGGGCGCTAGTGAACCTTTGGGCGCCGCCCGCTCACTCGGGCCGCATCACGCCGCCCACGATCGCCACGGCGCCGATGGCCGTGATCACCAGCCAACCGATGATCAGCAGCCACTTCACCCGGCGGTTCCAGACCGGGTTGGCCAGGTAATCGTTGGTGACGTTGCGCAGCCCCAGTATGGCGTGGCCGAACGCAAAGCCAAGCAAAGCAATATCGTAGAGGCGCCAGCCGAGCGTCGCCCAGCGCAGCGCCACGAAGTCTAGGTCGATGGCGTGCACCCCCACCAGCACGTCCTGGATGGCGACGTGGATCCACACCAGCGGGATGAGCAGCACACCGCTCCAGCGCATGAACTGCCAGATGTGCGTGTCGAGCGTCTTAGGCGGCGCCGCCACCCGGCGTCCGGCGGGCGCCGGCGCCAGCAATTTGCCGCCCACGATCAATACGGCCAGGATGGCAAAGAACAGGAGTGGGATAGCCGTCACCGCGAAATTCGTGCTGGCGGTCACGTCGGCCGTTTCCACGGGGGGGCAGCGGCAGATGCTGTGCAGGTACAGCGAGCGCCCCATCAGGTAGGCGGCCGGCGCCCACAGGAGCAACGTCATCGCGACCACCTTCCAGAAGGACTGGCGCTCGAAGCCCTTGTTCCACCAATGCGGAAAGGTGTCGTGCAGGATGATCTTCAGGCCGTTGATGCCGTGGTAGATCACCGCGGCCACCAGCACAATCTCGCCCACCATGAAGAGCGGGCTGCGGTAAATGTCAATGGCGTGGGAATACATCTCGGGAACGCCCAGCAGCGCCCCGAAGTAGACCGACGAGGTGTCGACAATGTGGATCGCCAGAAACAGCAGCGTGCCCAGCCCTGCCAGGCGATGGCCGATGTAGCTCAGATGGCCCTCGCGCCCGCGGTAGAGCAGGCCCTCCACAAATAAAGACATCGTCGCGCCGATCGCGGTCATACCTGGCCTCCAAGTTGTGTAGGTTGTGACATCGAGCGCAAAGATTGTATCACTTTCCCCGCGAATGCCCAACGTAAACGGCCTGGCGGCGGCTTGAATTCAACGCTGCCCGCGCGGCGGCCGAGGCCATTCAAATCGACTTGGTCTTAATCGGAGCTCTTGCGGCGCAGATACACGAAGGCCTCGGCCAGGGTGGGGTCGAACTGCCGGCCGGCCTGGCGCTCGATCTCGGCGCAGGCGTCGTCCTTGGCCAGCGCCGCGCGGTAGGCGCGCTCGGTCGTCATGGCGTCGTAGGCATCCACCACGGCCAGCAGGCGGCCCTCCACCGGGATGGCCGTGCCGGCCAGCCCGCGCGGGTAGCCGCCCCCGTCCCAGCGCTCGTGATGGGCGAGCAGATAGGGCACGGCGGCGCGCAGGTGGTCCACGCCGGCCAGCATCTGGGCGCCGTCCTCTGGATGGCGCCGCAGGACTTCCCACTCGTCGGCCTCCAGCCGGCCGCGCTTGTTGAGGATCGTGCGCGAGATCAAGATCTTGCCCAGGTCGTGCAGCAGCGCCCCGAATTCCAGCACGGCCAGGGCCTCCTCCGACCAGTTCATGCTGCGGGCCAGCTGCAACCCCAGCCGCTGCACCCGCTCGATGTGGCCGCGCGTGTACCGGTCGCGGGCTTCGACCACGTTGGCCAGCATCAACACCGTCTGCAGGTGCGCGGCGCGCGTGTCGAACCGCTCCACGGCCCGGCGGCGATCCAGCTTGGCCCGAATGGCCAGGGTCAGATCCTCGGCGTCAAACGGCTTAAAGAGAAAATCGTCGGCCCCCAGTTGGCGCGCCTGCGACGTCGCCGCCATTTCGGTGCGGGCCGACAAGAACAGGAACGGGACGGCCGCGCCGGCCGGATGAGCGCGCACGGCCGACAGCAGCCCAAATCCGTCGAGTTGCGGCATCATCACGTCCGACACGATCAGGTCAGGCGCCTCGCGCTCAAACGCGCTCAGCGCCTCCCGGCCGTTGGCCGCGCAGGTGACGCGATACCCCTCGGATTCGAGCACGTCGCGCATCACCGCAATGATGTCGATGTTGTCTTCGGCAACCAGGATGTGGGTGGGCACGGGTGCGGTGGTTGGCCCTTTTCAAGACACGCGGGTTAGGAGAGCGTTATAGGCGCCCAAGTATACACCCGACTACGCCAGGCGCCGCTTTGCTTAACCCGGGTGGGGCGCCTATAATGCCCCCTCTGCCATGCCCGCCCGCGCCCTGCTCTCCACCGACCGAGCGCAGCCCGCAGGCCATCGGGCGGCGCCCGACCCCTTTGCCAAATGATCGTCCACCTTGAAATCGCCCGCGAGCTCAAGTATGCTGAGGCGGCCATTTGCGATGGCCTCATCGAGAGTTGGCGCAACCTTTCCCGCGCTGCGCCCTAAATTGCATTGGCTGGCATCATCCAGGGACCGCGACGATCAGTTTCTCACTTCTCGCCTCCAGGAGCCCTATGGCCACCCTCGACCCCATCCACGCCGCCCCGCTCGCCGTCCGCCTCATCTCGAACGTCGATCCCGACTATGCCCAGACGCTCAAGCTGCAGCCCGAGCAGCGCTCGCTCGGGCTGATCACGGCGGACAACGACCACGCCACCTACGTCTCGATTGACGAGGCCACTAAGATGGCCGATGTCGAGGTCGTCTACGCCCATTCGTTCTACGCCGGGACCAAGCACTCGTCCGGCAAGCTCTCGGGCGAGATCATCGCCATGCTGGCCGGGCCCACCCCGGCCGAGGTGCGCGCCGGCCTCAACGCCGCGCTCAGCTATCTCAAGAACGAGGCGCTGTGGTACTCGGCCAACGAGGACGATTCGATCGCCTTCTTCCCGCACGTCATTTCGCGCACCGGCAGCTACCTGTCGCGCGTCTGCAACATCCCCCTGGGCGACCCGATTGCTTACCTGATCGCGCCGCCCCTGGAAGGCGTGATGGCCGTCGACGCGGCCCTCAAGGCCGCCGCCGTGCGCACCGTCCACTACACCGCGCCGCCGTCCGAAACCAACTACATGGGCGTGATGCTCACCGGCGACCAACCGGCTTGTCGCGCCGCCGCCAGCGCCTTCCGCGAGATGGTGCTGGAAGTCGCCCAGAACCCGATTAAGTTCTAAGGAGACCTCCGATGCCTGTCGACGTGAGCATGATCGCGCTGGGGATGGTGGAGACCCGCGGGCTGATCGGCGCCATCGAAGCGGCCGACGCCATGGTCAAGGCCGCCAACGTCACCCTGATCGGCAGCGAGTACGTGGGCGGCGGCTTCGTCACCGTGATGGTGCGCGGCG
>JADLEU010000032.1 GCA_020845955.1 Anaerolineales bacterium | reverse complement strand
CCTCTACTCCTTCGGCGCAACACTGTATCACCTGCTGACCAACGAGCCCCCGGCGGAAGCCAAGCAGCGCTTCCTACGGCCCGAGGCGCTCAAGCCCATCCGCGCCATCAATCCCAGCGTGTCGCCCACCGTGGAGCAAGCCGTCTTTTGGGCGCTAGCGCTCCATCCCGACGACCGGCCGCCCGATGTGGCCACGCTGCGCGCCGCGCTGCAGTCGCCAAATGGCTTGCGCCTGCGCGCCGAGGGCGAAACCTTTGTCGTCCAGCCCACTATCCGGCTGCCCAGCCTGCCGACCCCGGTCGATCGTTACCTGGCGGTGGCCGCCGCCGGGCTGTTCCTCCTGGCTTTGATCCTGACGCTCTTCCCGCTTCAGTTCCGCTAGCGCTCCCGCCCTGCGCCTGGCGGCCAGCCTAGTCGTGTTGCAAGCGGCCGACGAACTGATACCAGCCCGCCGCCAGGCCCAGCACACCGCCGGCGAGCGCGCTGGCCGGGGCAGCCAGCGCGCCGAGCCACAGGTAAACGACCCTAGCGCCGGGCAGCGCCAGCGCCACGTAATTGTAGCCCAGCAGCATCCCAATGGCGCCAGCCAGGGCCACCCGCACCCCCAGGCGAGTCTGCGCCGCTTCCAGGGTGCCCAGGCGATAGCCGCTGACCAGCACGCCGATCAGTCCCAGGCACATCAGGAAGAACCCGCGCCAATCGACCGGCGTAGCGGGGACCGGCTCCCGAGTAGCCGTCGGCTCGAGGGTCGGCGTGAGCGTGGGCGTGGCCGGCACCGGCGTGTGGCTTGGCTCGGACGTCGCCGTCGGGGAAGCGGTGGGGACGATGGGCGTCACTCCGAAGTCGGATCCGGGCTGGACGTTGATGCTCAGGGTAATGGAGCTCAGCGCCGGCTGGCTGCTGGCCGTGATCTCCAGGCGACCCGGGCGGTTGAGCTGCAGCGGCACAGTGGCGACCCCGCCGCGGGTGGCCACGACGAAGTTCTCGGGCAGCCCCTCGGACTCGTAGAAGACGCGAAAGGTCACCGGGGTCTGGTCGGGCACCACGTGGCCGTTGAAATCGTTCAGGATGTCCGTGGTCAGCGTGATCGTGTCGCCCAGGCGCAGGCCAGGCGGCGAAGGCGTGCCCTCGCCGGCGAGGTTGGCCGGCTGCCAGTTCAGCTCGATGATCTGCGCCGGATTTGGCCGGGTGACCTGCGCCAGATCGTAGCCGGCGCCGGGCACCGACACGGGTGAGGTCCCGCTGGGGGTCAGATCGCGGAAGAGCAGTTGCGCGGCAACGGTGACAAACGCCGTCCCGCGGCTGTACAGGGCGTAGAAGGCCGTGAGCTTGCTCAGCTCGGTGGTGTCGAGATAGTAGGGCGCGTCGAACGCAAAGACCACAATGCGCTTGGTGCGCACCAGGTCCGGGCGGTCCGCCAGAAAGATCGAGACCACGTTCGACCAGGGGACGGCGGGAGTCTCGTTCAACATCGCAAAAACGATCCAGTCAGCCTGGGCGAGCGCGCTGGCGATGGGCGACGGCTCGGGCGTGGGCGTTTCGTCGCCGACGGAGGGCCCGCCGGGATTCTCCAGGTACGCGGCCAGTTCCTCAAACGTATAGCTCTGCAGGTTACTGGGCCGCGTCTGGCTGCTGCCGTTGGGACCGAAGAGCGTCAACACATCGGTCTCAAGCTGGCGCCGATCCAGCAGCGGAAAGCGCTCACAGGTCGAGCACTGCAGCCCCTCGCGCACATCGGTGAAGAAGACCAGCCGGTGGGTGGCCGAGGGGGGTTCAGGTGCCCGCGCCTCGAGTTCGTCGGCGCTGGGGCTGATCAGGGCCGCGGCGGACCGGGCCAGCGTCGCCACGTCGTCGCGGTCGCGGAGCAGGAGGTCAAGGCCGGTAAGCGGCCGCGCCGCCATCTGCGGATCGAATTTGCCGCCGTAGAGGCGCAGCTTGAGGGCCAGGATCCGGCGCACGGCCGCGTCCACCTTGGCCGCGAAGTTCTGGTCGAGCTGGTAGACCTGATTCAGATAGTCGAGCGTATCGACAATGGTCGCAAACTGGTCAACCCGCGGGTTGAGGCCGAAATCCTGCAGGAGCAGCAGATCATTGCCAGCGTTGAGGGCGCTGCGGGCCACCTGCCGGTTGGGAAAGTCCTGCCGCCTGGGATCGTAAAAGCTTTTGAGCGCGGTGGCGCCCAGCGAGTCGCTGACCGTCACGCCGCCATTGGCCCGCCAGGCCGCTATGGGTGGCAGTGCCAGGAGCTGGCCCAGGGCCTGCGAGTCCAGGCTCACCGGCGGCGTGTTCGGGCGGATGCTGCCTTGAAAGCCCTGATAGCGGATGTGCGCCGTGAGCACAGCATCGGCCATGCCCGAGGCGCTGGACGCATTGCCAGTGACGGCATAGAAGGGCACCAGATCGGAGGTCTGCAATTCGTCGAACGAGCGGCGCACGGTGGGCAGTTCCTGGTCAGGCCGGCGGTCGCTGCCGCCGTGTCCGGGGAAGTGCTTGGCGACCACGGCCATGCTCTCCCCCGAACCAAAATGCACGCCACGGATATAGGCCTGGCCCATCTGGCCCACCCAGTAGGGGCTGCCGCCGAAGACCCGCGTCCCCAGATCAGCACTCTCGGGATGAGGCGTTTCCAGCACATCGAGCGATGGGCCGAGCAGCAGGTTGAGGCCCATCGCGGCGAGCTCCGTCCCGGCGATGCGGCCCATCGATTCAGCCTGGCTGGGATCCCAGGTGGCCCCGATCGCCAAGGCCGAGGGGAGCTCGGTCAGGCCGCTGCGGACCTCGTTAAAGGGATACCCATTGCCCTCGTGGTTGACGCCGATCAGCAGCGGCACGTAGGGCGGTGTCAGCCGGCTAACGCCGGAGCGCGGCGTTTCCGCAGCCGCCACGGCCGCGGCCTGCAGGGCGTTTGTCAGCGTCAACACCTGCGTCGGGGCCTGCAGCGTGTTGGTGATGTTGTCGTTGCCGGCCAGAAGCACCACCCCCCCGACGCGGTAGCGGCTGATGAGCGTGTGGATGTCGCTGCCCTCATCTACCGACGTGCCATAGAACGTCACCAGGAAGAGCTGCCCGATACGCTCGGCTGGCGTCAGAGCCTGAAAGAGGGTCTCAACCGCGGGACTCTGCTGCGGGGTGTTGGCGCGCGGTCCCGCCAGCGCCGGGGATACCGTGGAGCCTACCAGCGCGACGGCCAGAAAAACACGAAGAAAACGGCGCATTGAGCCGATTGTACCTGCCTGCACGGAGAGAAGCAAGAAGATCGGCCCGCCAGCGTCCATATTTTCTGTTGGGGCTTCACCTCCCAGGCTTGCGGCCCGGTCCGTGAAGCGCCGCTCTAACGCCCCGAAAACGACCTGGCCCCCGGGGCAACGCGCCGCGGGGGCCAGGCAGGGCTCAAGGACCGCGCTCCGGCACGGTGGAGCGTCGCCCGCTCAGGGCATGTCCATGACCCACACGCTGCGGCCGTAGGTGCCGGCCGCCATCACGCCGGTCTCGGGATTGAGTTTGAGCGACGAGACCAGCGCGAACGGCATCCCGGTGCCGTAGGGCAGCCAGTTCTCGCTGCCTTCCTCGAGCACCCACACGCCCAATGCCCCGCCGACGTAGACGCCGGCATAGTCAGGGCGCACGTCAACCACGATGCCGGCGAGCGGGGCATCGGGCAGATCCTGGCTGATGTCTTCCCAGCTCTCGCCGCCATCCGTCGTTACAAACACGTGTCCGGGTGTATCTGGTGTTTGAACGTCGAAGCCGCTGAAAGCCAGGTAGACCGTGCCGGGGTCCTCGGGGTTGATGGCAATGCTGGCGATTTCGCGCGGCGGAAAATCGTCGCCAGTGACCTCGACCCACTCACCGCCCCCGTCGAAAGTGGCGTAGAGCGTGCCTTCCGTCAGCCCGGCGTAGATGACGTCCGAGTCGCTTGGCGCCACGGCGATGCTCTGGATGGAGCCAAAGTCCGTGAAGTTGAAGTAATCGCTGATCGGCTCCCACGAGTCGCCCCGGTCCTCGCTGCGATAGACCCTGTTAGACACGAGGTACAGCAGACCCTCGTTGTTTGGGTCGACCGTAAAGGGCGGGTAGAAGGCCCACGTGTCGCTTCCGTCGAGGCCCTCGTTGTAGCCGCTGGAAAAGGAGTCGGGGTTCCAGGCCGTGTAGTCTCCGGCCCCGCCCGCCTCGTTGCGCTCAAAGACGGTGGGCGGATAGATCGTCCCGTAGACGTAGTCTGGGTCGAAGGGGTCCACTGCCACGTAGGCGCCGTCTCCCGACGAGGCGCCCTCCCATGTCTGCCGATCCGTGGTAAAGGCTTTGGCGTTATCCTGCAGGCCGCCAATCAGGTAGTCGGGATCGGTGGGGTGCAGCGCCACGTCGACGAACAGCAGGGTGTTCAGGCCCTCACTCAGGCTCTCCCATTCAACCGGGTCGCCCGCGGCGTCGCCCGTCCGGTAGATGCCGCCGTCGTTGCCCACCCAGATCACGTTGCTGTCGTTGGGATCGAAGGCCATGCCGTGCACGTCAGGATGCATCAGGCTGCCCTCGATGGCTGGGGTCATGTCAGACCATGTTTCACCGCCGTCAGCGCTGCGCCGCATCACACCGATCCAGTTGTAGGTCTCAGATTCGACCGTCAGCGATCCCCCCGCGTACATGATGTCGGGGTCGGTGGGATCGATCTCGATGACGTTATCGTAGGTGCACTGCTGGCTGCCGTTGGTGCTCGAGCAGTAATCGCCGGCGTCCGGCAGCCATTCCCAGGTGTCGCCGCCGTCGGTGCTGCGGATGATCCACGACCAGATGCCCTCGTTGCCGTCGTCGTCGTACCACGAGATGCCGCCCCCAGCGATCAGGAGATCGGGATCGCTGGCAGAGACGGCGATCTCGAACCCGTCGAGCGCCGGCACGGTGCTTTCGTCGTCGAGATACAGGACGTTGACCTCGTTTTCGTCTTGCCAGGTGCTCAGAGCGTCGCTAACGTCCAGCGCCTCCCACGAGTCACCGCCGTCGGTGCTGCGTAGCAGCGTGGTCGTAAAGCACTGCACGATACAGTGGCTGGCATACAGGCTGCCGTTGCTGGCGATCTCCAGGTCGAAGAAACCACCCAGGTAAGAGCGGTTTTCGCCGCCGGTGTTCGGCATACAGTTGCCGAAATCGCTGCAGGCGGCCAGCTGGTCCCAGCTCTCGCCTCCGTCTTCAGACTTGAAGATGCCGAATTCGGGCTGATCAGACGGGCCATAGTAGACCGACATCTGGCCTGAGCTGGCGTACATGGCCCCCTGGTCATCAAATACCAGCGCCGTCACCGACGCCCCATTGAAGGTCTCCTGCCCCAAGTGCTCCCAGGTGGCGCCACCGTCCTGCGTGCGCATAACGCCGTTGGCCAGGAAGCCGTACGTGCTCGAGACCTGACCATCGAATTCGCCCAAGAGACCGTACAGCGTGTCGGGGTCGTTCGGATCGGCCACCAGGCCGCCGTAGATCAGCGGCACCTGCTGGTCGATCAGCGAACGCCACGTCTGGCCGCCATCCTCGGTCTTCCAGATGCCGCCGATCGACGCCGCCGCGTAGACGATATCGGAGTTGCGCGGATCGACGACGAAACCGTTGACGCGGCCGCTGCCCGGGATGCGCCCCTGCGGCATGTAGACCCCGTCAATGGGCGCTGGCCCAACCGCCTGCCACGCGCCTCCCACGCGCGGCAGCTCAGCCAGGTGCGCGTAGGCCTCCAGCAGCACGCCGCGGTCCACCTCGCCGCCACTGTTGAGAATCGCCTGGTAGATTTCGTCCGCCCGCAGCTCCAGGCCATCCTGGTCGCTCTCGCTCAGGTTAAGGACGAAAAAGCCATCCTGCACGCCGCCACCCTCGGGCGTTACGGCCGGTTCCGGGCGCGATTCCTCCGGCGTGGCGGTCGGCGGCAGCACGTCGTTGCTGGTGGCCATCGAGCAGGCCAGCGAAGCCAGGAGCAGAATTGCCAGTACGCGCAAGAGTGCCTGAGATCGCATTCTTAACCTCCGAGGCCGAGAGGCGTGCTTGGCACGCCTCTCGGCCCGCGGGAGCAGTCTGTCGGCGCTACAGCGCCATGCCAGGGCTATTACTTGGTCAGCACGATGTTGAGCTGGACCGGGTCCTCGACGTCGTCTTCGATCACGAACTCGTCGGTGGCAATCGGCTTATAGCCCTTGGCGACGACGATCAGCGAGTAGATCTCATTGCGCGTCAGAGGATCTTCCAGCGTGAACTGGCCCTTGCTGTTGGTCTGCCCGGCCGTAAAGACGTCGCTGTCCTCCTGGCCGCCATCCACCCAGCCGTCGACGGTCACGCCAGGGTTGAGAACCAGGATGGTCGCCCCCTTGATCGCCTTCTTGGTCTTCTTGTCCTTGACGGTGCCTTCAACCGTCACAGTTTCGCCCTCGATCGGGCCGTCACCACCCTCCCCCACCACGATCTCGCCTTCCGTCAAGGGCTTCTTGTTATTGAAGAACTCGACGCTCCACAGCCCATCGTCCATTGGCGTTTCGTCGGTGGTGCCCAGCGGGTAGCCGTACAGGCCGTCGCTGTTGGAAGCCTTCAGCGATTCCTTGTCCGAGAACACCACTTCCCCGTTCAACGAGAAGACCGTCACGACCGTGACCTTCTTGGGCACGCAGGCATACTCGAAAACGGGCGTGATCATGGTCGTGCCCGACGGGTAGGACTCGACCTGCTCGTCAATCTCAAAATCCTCGGTCAGGGTGACCCAGGCCACGTCGCTTGGGTCCATATTGGTGCAGGCCGCCAGCGGCGCGGGCGCCGGGCGCGCCATGCGGGCTGAACCAAACGGCTGGGCCACCTCGCCCGCGCGCCCGAGCGCCGGCGTCGTGGCATTGGCGCTGAAGACCGTGCCCACCAGCGCGATCAGCGTCGTGACGACCAACGCCAGCGTCTTGATCTGTTGCTTCATGTCATCTCTCCTAGCCATCAGGGTTCAGCCGTTCAGAACTTCAGGCTGTTGAGGAATCGCGCGAACTCCGGCTCCACGTTGGCCAACTCGTCGGGCGTGGTGAGCAGAGTCACAACTACCGCGCGGCCGTTCTCGACGAAGACGTAATCCAGGCCCTCGTGCACCTCGGGCGCCGCGCCGGTCAGCCCGTTGGGGTCGACGAAGGCGAACTGCTGAGTGTAGGCCGGCCTGCCGTTGACCGTGGCCGTGCCGCTAGACAGCACCTTGTACAGCTCGTAGGTGCTGGCGCGCTCGCCGGCCAACTGCGCGGCGACGTCGTCAGCATCCCAGCCTGCCTCGATGGCGGGCGTGCTGACGGCGAACTCGGCCCCCGTGCCGAGGCTGTCGGTCACGCGCAGCACGTCGCTCGCCCCGGTGGCGGCGCCATACGCCGCCGGGTAGCTGCCCGAAAAGCCGCCGACGCTGAAGGACGTCATGCGGTTGACGGCGTTGTTCCAGGCGAAAGCGCCGATCAGCAGGAGCGCAACGAACGTCGCGATGGCAGCCACGCTGGCCTGCCGATCGCCGACAACGGGGTTAACGGTGGCGGGCGGCTGCTTGCCGCCCAGGCTGCGCGTGATGTCGCGATTGATCAGGTAGGAGACGACAGCCGTGACCGCGATGGCCAGGCCGCCCGCCAGCAGCAGGCCGCTGAAAGTTGGCAGGCCCGAGCCCTGGCCGGCGAAGGTGAAGCCGCTGGGATCCAGTTCGCCGCGCAGCACCAGGAACAGGCCGTTCAGCACGGAGGCCAGGACCAGGCCGGCCGGCAGCCACCAGATGGGATCCTGCTCCAGCTTGGCGCGGCCGAGGAAGTAACCCAGCAGGCCCCCAAAGGCCGCGTGCGCCAGGGCGACTTCGGCGACGAAGACCTCGCCCGACCCGAGGGCCGCGCCACCATTTGCCAGGATGAACTGCAAGTTGAGTGCGGTCGCGTAGCCCAGGCCGGCCGCCGTGCCATAGATAACGCCGTCGGTCCGCTCGTCAAATTCGGCCGAATCGAACATAAAGTAACGCACGGTGGCAAAGATGATGAACGCCTCCACGGCGCCTGTCACGAAAATGGAGGCCAGCCAGGTGGTCAGGGTGTCGCGGTACAGCCAATCCTGGACAGCAAACAGTTGGTCGGTGAGCGGGATGCCGATGGCCCCCGCCAGAGCCAGGCCGATCACGAACATGCGGGCCACGTTGCCGACCGGCTCGGGCTCCAGGCGGTCCTGCTGGTAGAAGAACAGCAACCACAGGGCGGCTGGGACGACGGCCAGCAGCACGCCGGTGAGCACCAACGCAACCCCACCCAACTGCGGTCGAAGCAGCGCATCCAGGGCGACGACGGCCGCCACGAAGATCAGCAGGCCGACGATGGCCACTAGGCCGCTGCGCCAGAAGCCCGCCCGGGCATAAGTGGCTTTCCGATAATGATCCTCACAGAACCACCGCCCCCCGATGGTGTGCGTCCCAGCGCGTTCGTGATCTACACAACAAATCTGTGCAGCCATGGCAAATTAGCCTCCAAGATAATTGAGATTGCAGGCAGCGGGAAAGGCCGAGCCAGCGGCAGACCAAGCATGCGGCGAACGTTTGGTGATGAGTGCCCGGAACGGACAGAAGCATTGTACCAGAGATAACTAGGGTGTAAAGCTATGTTTGTGTTAGGCGGCTGTCCGCATCGGCCCTTTGACGGAGAAAGCCGGCCAGCTTCGCTGCCGCGCCCGTCTCCGCCAGGAACCACCCAATGGCCGGGTCCGACCGCTTGAACCAGTTGGCCTGGCGGCGCACCAACTGCCGGGTCGCCCGGCGGATGGCCTGAACCGCCCCGGGCAGATCGGTCTCGCCGCGCAGGTAAGCGCCAATCTGGCGGTAGCCCACGGCCGACATAGCCGGCAAGTCCCAAGTATAGCCCTGAGCGGCGAGGCGCCGCACCTCGTCCACCAGGCCAGCCGCCAGCATCGCGTCAATCCGCGCGTCAATCCTGGCGTAGAGCTCTGGGCGGGGTAGGGTCAGTCCGGTCCACACAAAGCGGTACGGTGGCGGGTGCCTGCCCCGCTGGGCGATGAAGGAAGCCCCGGTGGTGATGACCACTTCCAGGGCCCGGATGACGCGCCGCGGATTGCGTAGATCGACCCGCGCAGCGGACGCGGGGTCCACCTCGCGCAGGCGCGCGACCAGGGCAGGCAGACCCGCCTCAGCCAATTGACGCTCCAGGGCCGCGCGTGTCACGCCGGCCGGGTCACCGGGCGGCAGCCGCCAGCCTTCGGCCACGGCGCGCACATATTGGCCCGTGCCCCCGACGAGCACGGGCAGCCGCCCGCGGGCCTGGACGCCCGCCAGCGCGGCCAGGGCCGCCGACTGGAACTGGGCTAGACTCCAGGGTTGATCGGGGGTGGTGACATCGATCAGGTGGTGGGGAACGGCCGCCTGCTCGGCGGGCGAGGGCTTGGCGGTGCCAATATCAAGTCCGCGATACAGGTAACGCGAATCGGCTGAGATGATCTCGATCGGCAGCCGGGCGGCCAGCTCGAGCGCCACGGCGGTCTTTCCGGCGGCCGTCGGCCCGACCAGGAGCAGCGCCAGCGGCCGCTCGTCGCTTGCGCCAACTTCGGCGCCGGCCGGCGCGCTCTCAGCCGGAGACGGCATTTTCGATGACGTCCAGGCGCTGCAGCCGGCCGTCGGCGCCGAGGGCCACGGCCACGGCGTCGATCCGCCAGGACACCTCCTCCAGGGCCTGGAGCTGAAGGTAGTGCTGGGCGGCCGCAATCAGGTGTGCGCGCTTGCGCGGAGTGAAGGACTCCTCCGGAGTGCCAAAGCGCTCGCCCTGCCGCGTGCGCACCTCAACAAATACCCAGGTCTCGCCCTGCCGGGTGATCAGATCCAGCTCGCCGTAGGGGCAGCGATAGTTGCGCTCGACGATCTGATATCCCAGGGCGGCCAGCCGCTCGGCCGCCAACAGTTCGCCGCGCTGCCCAAGGCGCACCCGGGCCAGGCTCATGGCAGTATCTGGCGCAGACGCCGGCCGACTCCCGAGCGGCCCGGCTGCCCGTGGATTTGCCGCCCGGCCAGTTGCTCGTATTCGGCCAGCACCAGGCGCGCCGTGCGCTGGATGTCGTACTGCTGAGCCGATTCTCTGGCGCGCTCTGCCATCCGGCGGCGCGTTTCCGGCTCCAGGACGATGCGCATGAGCTTGGCAGTGTAAGCAGCCAGATCAGACGAGCTCAGGTAGCCGTTTTCGCCGTCGACGACGGTGTCCCCGACGCCGGGCGAGTCGATCCCGACCGCCGGCAACCCCGCCGCCATGGCCTCGATCAGCGAAAAGGGGTGCACTTCTGTGACCGAGGCAGTGACGAACACGTCGGCCAGCCGCAAGTAAGCCGGGATCGCGTCGTGCTCAACCTTGCCGAGGAAATGGACCCAGGACCCCAGGCCCGCCCGCTGGGCCTGGTCGTGCAGGTTCTCCAACTCGGGTCCATCGCCCACCAAAGCCAGCGCCACGCCCGGACAGGCCGACGCGACTCCAAAGAAAGCGCGCAGCAAAAAGGCCAGGTTCTTCTCGGGGCTGAGGCGCCCAACGTACATCAGGACGATCGCCTCGTCCGCCAGCCCGGCCTGAGCGCGCGTCAGCCCCGCTTGGGCCGCCTGATAGGGAGCCAGGTCAATACCATTGGGGATCACCTTGATGTTGCCCTTGACGCCCATGTCGCGCAGAACGCGGGCGATGCCGTTGGACGGCGCGATCACCACGTCGCAGCGCTCGCAGAACCCGGGCAGATAAGCCTTGAGAAAGGCCTGTCCGACGGCTTCGGGGACGAACGACGGCAGGTAATGGTGCGCGTAGAGGTCAAAGCGCGTGTGATTGGTGTAGACGACCGGCAGCCCGCGCGACTTGGCATAGCGCAGCGCCAGCGGCCCGCTCAGGAACGGGTGATGGACGTGGACCACGTCCATCGAGCGCAGCTTGCGCTGAGCCGGACGGGTGTAGCGGAACGAGATGTGAAAGCCGGTGGCATTAATGTTGAGCGGCATACCCGGCGAGCGGATGACGTAGAGTTCGGTGTCCTCGTAGTCCAGGTCCCCGAACGTAAAGACGAACACTTTGTGGCCCAGCGATTCCAATATCTGCTTATTCAGAGACACGTAGCTCGTGATCCCGCTGATATTGGGCTTGTACATATCGACCATCATGCCGATACGCATCTAGCTCTCCTTGACACCGCCCCGCAACCGAGAAGTATAGCATCGGACCTGCCACCAGAGGGAACGCGCGCCCGTTGAGGTCGGACGGCCCTCAGCCGCCCGCCAGCCTGCCAGGCGTAGCAGGCGTGTGCGTTATGTGCTACACTGGCCCGCGCGTATCCCAGTCCGCGGAGACGACATGTCTTTCGCCACGATACTCAAACAGGCCGATATCTTCTACGAGCTAACGCCCACGCAACTCGAGCTGGTCGGCTCGCTGTGCCAGGAGCGGCGCGGCAAGGCCGGCGATACCATCTTTGAGGAGAACGCCGCCAGCGACGAGCTCTACATCATCGCGCAGGGTGAGATCGATATCCAGATTGACCCGGCCCTGGTGGGCGGCGAGGAAGCCAAGACCGTCGGACCGGTGACGATTGCTACTCTGCGCCGCGGCCAGTCGTTCGGCGAGGTGGCCCTAGTCGACCAGGGGCTGCGCTCGGCCTCGGCGCGCTGCGCCGCCAACAACACCCAACTGCTCGTCATCCCGCGCGACAAGCTCATTATGCTCTGCGATACCTATCCCCAGCTGGGCTACCGGCTGATGCGCAACCTGGCCGCTGACCTGGCCCTCAAAATCCGCAGCACCGATCTGCGCATCCGCGAAGAACTGCTCTACAGCCAGCGCCGGCGGCCGTAAGGCCCGCCCTCTCTACCCTTGAACGCGGAAATCATCGCCATCGGCACCGAGCTGCTGCTCGGCGAAATCTCCGACACCAATTCAACCCGGGTTGCCCGCGCGCTGCGCGACATCGGCCTGGACTTGTGGTGGATCTCGGCCGTGGGCGACAACGAGGCGCGCATCGCGGGCCTGGTCGACCAGGCCCGGCGGCGCTCGGCGGTGGTCATCACGTCGGGCGGGCTTGGTCCCACGGTGGACGACCCCACCCGGGCGGCGATCGCGCGCGCCATCGGCGTGCCGCTCGAATATCGGCCCGAGCTGTGGGCCCAGATCGAGGCCCGCTTCCGGCGCTACGGGCGCGCGCCAACCGAAAACAACCGAAAACAGGCCTACATACCGGCCGGCGCCGTCGCCCTGGAGAACCCCGTCGGCACCGCGCCCTGCTTCGCCCTGCCGCACCCGGGCGGCGTCATCATCGCCCTGCCGGGCGTGCCGCGCGAGCTGGAATACATGCTGGAGCATGCGGTCGTGCCATATTTGCAGGCGCACTTCGACCTGGGGGCCGTCATCCGCAGCCGCACGCTGCGCACGGTCGGCATGGGCGAAAGCCTGATCGACGCCCGCATCGGCGAGCTGGAAGCGCTAAGCAACCCCACGGTCGGCCTAGCGGCCCACGCCGGCCAGACCGATATCCGCATCACGGCCAAGGCCGGAACGGCCGAAGCCGCCGAAGCGCTGATCGCGCCGATCGCGGACGACATCCGGCGCCGGCTAGGAGATTTCGTCTACGCCGAGGGCCAGGCGACCGTTGAAGAAGTGGTCGCGCAGATGTTGGCCGAACGCGGCGAGGGCATTGCCATCGGCGAGGCTGGCACGGCCGGCGAGGTCGCCCAGCGGCTGTCGGCCACGCCCGCAGCCGGCCAGGTGCTGCGCGGCGCCATGCAGGCGCCCCCAGGCCCAGACACGACGGCCGCTGCCCTGGCTGAGGCCAGCCGGGCCACCGCGGGCCCCGGCGCGTTATGGGGCCTAGGCGTGGTGGCCGTGCTGCCGCCCGAGCCGGTGCGGCTAGAGATCGCCCTGGCCGGGCCGAGGGGCACCGCAACGCAGACGCTGGGCTATGGCGGTCATCCCGAGCTGGCCGTCCGCTGGACCGGCACGGCGGCGTTGAACCTGCTGCGGCTGGCGCTGCTCAAACGGGCGCGCGGCCAGGAGTCTGAAAGCGCCTGACCGGATGGTCATGTCACCACATCCAAGAACCGATACCAGGCCTCCGCCAGCGGCAGGAACCACGGCCGCCCATCGTACAGCCCCAGCGGCGCGCCGGGGAAGGGCAGGCGCGCAAAGGGGTGGGTGGCCAGCGTCTGCCGCCCGCCCAGCACCAGTTCGGCCAGCGTCGTGCCCAGGTAGCTGGCCAGCGCCACCCCGTGCCCCGCGTACCCCAGCGCGAACCACAGCCCATCCAAGCGGCCGGCGTGCGGCATCAGGTCGAAGGCGAAATCAAGCGTGCCGCCCCAGGCATACTCGACATGAGCGTCGTTGAGCTGCGGATAGACCCTCAGCATCGCCTGGCGCAGGATGGCGGCGCTCTCAAAGACCGTGGCCGGTGTCTCGGGCACGAAGCCGGCCCGGCCGCCAAACAACATGCGCCCGTCCGGCGTGAGACGGAAGTAGTGCAGGAAGTTCTTCGAGTCGAAGATCATGCGCCCGCGCGGGCTGGCGCTCCGCGACAGGTCTGGCGGCAGCACGCCAGTGGTGATGATGTAGGATCCGATCGGGACGATCCGCCGGGCGAGCGCGCCCGTGACGCGGCTGGTATAGCCGCTGGTAGCCACGATGACGTTTTCGGCCTCCAACGCGCCGCGCGGCGTCGCCAGGCGGTAGCCGCTGCCCGCGCGCTGCAGGCGCTTGACCCGGGCCTGCTCGAAGAGCAGCGCCCCGCTCTGCTCGGCGGCGCGGGCCAGCCCCGCCACGTAGCGCGCCGGGTTGACGCCCGCGCTGACCACGTCCACCAGCCCGCCAAAATAGGCCTCGCTGCCGATCTCGGTGTGCAGGTCGGCCCGCGGCACCAGCCGCACAAGGTGGCCGAACTCGCGCGCCAGGTGTTCGGCGGCGCGCTCGAAGCCGGCATAGTGCGCGGGCTTGCAGGCCAGTTCCAGGTGGCCGCAGCGCGAAAAGCTGCAGTCGATGGCTTCGTCACGCACCAGGCTTTCGACGCAGTCGATGGCCGCCAGCGAGGCCGCAAAGAGCTCGCGCGCCTGCTGGCGACCGTAGCGGGCGATCAGCGTCTCTGGACCGAGTTTCAGCCCCGTCAGCACCATGCCGCCGTTGCGCGCGCTGGCCCCCCACCCGATCGACTCGGCTTCCAGCACGACGACGTTCGCACCGCGGCGAGCCAGCGCGCGGGCGGCGGCCAAGCCGGTGAAGCCCGCGCCGATCACGGCGACGTCGCAGCGCTCGGGCAGCGGCCGTTCCCAATCGGGGACCGGCATGGGACCCGTGTCGAGCCAGTAATTCGCTTCGCGGAGAGCCATAGGCGCTTTACCCAGGCAGGCGCCGCGGCGGGCGGCCGCGGACAATGGCGTCGGTGAGGCGGGTCACGCGCAGCATGGCCTCGACGTCGTGGACGCGCACGACATCGGCGCCGCGCTCGATGGCCAGGGTCACGGCCGCGGCTGTGCCTTCGACGCGCTGCGCGGGCGGCAGGTTGAGCGTGTAGCCCACGAAGGACTTGCGCGATGGGCCGACCAGCAGCGGGTAGCCGAGCACGCACAGCTCATCCAGCCGGTACATCAGCTCCAGATTCTGCTCAACCGTCTTGCCGAAGCCGATGCCAGGATCGATCAGGATGCGGCCGGGAGGGATGCCAGCCGCCTGGGCCAGCTCGAGGCTGGCCCGCAGCTCGCGCACGATGTCGTCGATCAAATCGGCATACTCGACGCCCACGTACCGCCCCCCCAGCCGGGCCGACTGCTCGGCGCTTTTCGGGCGGCTGCGGTTGTGCATCAGCACCACGGCCGCGCCGCTCTCGGCGACCACGCGCGCCATGTCCGGGTCCATGCGCAGCGCCCACACGTCGTTGACGAGGGCCGCGCCGGCCTGGAGCGCCTGGCGAGCCACCTCGGCCTTGTACGTATCTACCGAGATCGGCGCCGCAACGCTCTGGGCCAGCGCGGCCACGACAGGAACCACGCGCCGAAGCTCTTCTTCCAACGGCACCGGGGTGCTGCCCGGCCGGGTGGACTCGCCGCCCACGTCCAGCAAGTGCGCGCCGGCTGCCGCCTGGGCCTGACCCTGGGCCACGGCGGCCGCGACCCACTCCGCCTGGCCGCCGGCCTGCGCCAGGCCGTCGCCCGAAAAGGAGTCGGGCGTGACGTTGACAATGCCCATCAGATAGGTCTGGCTGCCCCAGCGCAAGGTCGTGTTCCCCAGCGTCAACTGCGGCGCGGCCGGCGGCATGGGTTCAGCGCGCGATCTCGACGCCTGACGGCCAGATCTGGCCAGTGACGTCGCCAAGCCGGCCGCGCAGCTCGCGCATCGTCACACCCAGGCCGGGATGCACCAGGTCAGGCGCCAGGTCGGCCAGCGGCGCCAGCACGAAGGCGCGCTCCGCCATCCGCGGATGAGGCAGTGTCAGCTCGGGCGTATCGAGCTGCTGGTCGTCAAAGAGCAGCAGGTCGATGTCGATCAGCCGCGGCCCGAAGCGGCGGCCAGCCACACGACCCAATTCGGCTTCCAGCGCCTGGAGCCGCCGCAGAGCGGCCAGGGGCGCCAGCTCGGTCTGGGCCCGGCACACCAGGTTGAGGAAGCGCGGCTGGTCGAGCACGTAGGCCGGTTCAGTCTCGTATACCGGCGACACCGCCTGCACGGCGAAATCTGGCTCCAGCGCCCGCAATGCCCGGCGCAGGTTCTCCGCGCGGTCGCCCAGGTTGGTGCCCATACCCAGGTAGACCGTCGCGGCCGTCATGCCGCCGGCAGCTCCAGGCGGCAGAAGGCGCGCTGCCCAAAGCTCTCCTCGACCTCGACCTCCAACGCCCGCAGCCCAGCCAGGCCGATACCGCGGGCGCGCATCTCGGCCACCATGGCCTCGCCGATCCAGCGGGCCAGGTTTTCGGAGGTCGTGTTGGCGATAGGCAGTTGGACCACGTCGGTGTCGGGAAAGACGTAGGTCTTGTCCTGGAAACGGACCGTATAGCTGGGCGGCGCGTGGGTGATGTCGAGCAGCGCGTTTCCGGTGGGCAGCAGCATGCGGTGGTCGAGCCCGTCGCAGATACCGCGCAGGATGCGCTTGAGCGGCACGAAGTTGAAGACGTATTGGTTCTCGTCCAGATCGCCCTCAACACTGACGGCCGCGCGGTAGTTGTGGCCGTGCAGCGGCTCGCACTGGCTGCCGTCGTAGGTGACGAAGTGCCCGGCCGCGAAGACCGTGTAATCTTTCGAAACGTGGACGCGATAGGTGGGCATCGAGGGGTGGCCGCGGGTCTACGGCCTAATGCCGGAAGTGCCGCACGCCCGTGACGACCATGGCCATGCCGGCCGCGTCGGCAGCCGCCAGCGAGTCGGCGTCGCGCACCGAGCCGCCCGGGTGGATCACGGCCGTAACGCCGGCTTGGGCGGCGGCTTCTACCGAGTCCGAGAACGGGAAGAACGCATCCGACGCCATCACGGCTCCGCGCGCCCGCGCGCCGGCGCGCTCGACCGCGATCCGCACGCAGTCGACGCGATTGGGCTGGCCGCCCCCGATGCCGACGGTGGCCTCGCCAACCGCCAGGACAATAGCATTGGACTTGACATGCTGGCAGGCGCTCCAGGCGAAACGCAGCGCCTGCCACTCGGCGCCGGTCGGGGCGCGCCGCGAGATGACCTGCCACTGTGCGGCGGCGGGATCGCCCTGGTCGAGATCTTGGCGCAGCAGACCACGCGTGATCGAGCGCAGCTCGTAGGGCGGCGCGACGCGGGTGTCGGGCATCGCCACCAGCCGCAGGTTCTTGCGCCCGGCCAGCAGCGCGCGGGCCTCGGGCGCAAAGCCCGGCGCCGCGATGCACTCGACAAACAGGTCGCCCAGCGCGCGGGCCGTCTCGGCGTCAAAGGGCTGGTTGCTGGCGATCACACCGCCGAAGGCCGAGCGCGTGTCCGACGCAAACGCGGCGGCGTACGCCTCGGCCAGGCTGTCCGCCGAAGCAATCCCGCAGGGCGAGAGGTGTTTCACGATGCAGATGCTGGGCCGCTCGAAGCTGACGGCCGCGCGCCAGGCCGCGTCGAGGTCGAGCAGGTTGTTGTAAGAGAGCTCCTTGCCCTGCAGCACCTCGCCGCCCAACGGGCCGGCGCCCGGGGCATAGGCATACAGCGCGGCTGTCTGGTGCGGGTTCTCGCCGTAGCGCAGACGCTGTACCGGGTAGACCGTGAGAGACAGCGGCTCGCCGGCCGGCGAGCCATCTAGCCCACCCAGGTAGGCGCTGATGGCCGTGTCGTAGCGGGCCGTGTGCCGGAAACCCTGGAGCGCCAGGCGGCGCCGCGTGGCGGGCGTGACCCCGCCGGCCTGCAGTTCGGCCAACACCGCGCCATAGTCGGCCGGATCGCAGACGAGCGTCACCCGCTCGTGGTTCTTCGCCGCCGCGCGGATCAGGGCGACACCGCCGATGTCGATGTTTTCGATGGCATCCGCGAGCGCCGCGTTCAGATCGGCCACAGTCTTCTCGAACGGATAGAGATTGACCGCTGCCAGGTCGATATAGTCCCAGCCAAGCTGCTGGAGCTGGGCGCGGTCGGCGTCGCTCGCGCGCGCCAGAAGACCGCCGTGAATCGCCGGGTGCAGGGTCTTGACGCGCCCGCCCAAGATCTCGGGCGAGCCGGTATAGTCGGCGACTTCGGTGACGGGCAGCGCGTTTTCGATTAAGAACCGCGCGGTCCCGCCTGAGGCCAGCAGCGACCAGCCGAGGGCGTGCAGCCCTTGGGCAAATGGGATCAAGCCGGTTTTGTCGTAGACAGAGAATAGGGCACGTGGCATGTCAGGAGGCAGTGTGTTGTCGATGGGAGGCTGTCGGCAGCGCTGGCAGTGCAGCGAGGACAGTTGCCAGTGTAAAGCAGCGGCCGCGAAGCGTCAACCGGCGCCGAGTCGTGATTCCAGCCCCGGCAGGCGCTATGAGCGCCCAAAAAATGGCGGCAGGAGGGTGCGTGCCAGCTCGACCCCGGCCTTGACCGTAACGCCCCATAGTAGCAGGCTGAGGTAGTCGGCGAGGGAGCCAAAGGCTGGCTTCGGGTAATAGAGCGTGAGCATACCCGTGGCGAAAACGGCCACGGCGGCCAGCCAATTGAAAGCGCGCTCCAGCCGGCGCAACGCTTCTTGCAAGTCAGCCGCGCTGGCGGTGGAAATGTCAGCCAGCGGCGCGCCGCTGAGCAGTTCCGCCCAATCCCGCGGCGCCGCGGCCGGCGTGGTCAAACGGGCAGCGGGCGCCTTCGCGCCGCCAAAGGGCACAGAGGCGCGGCTAAGCTCTAACGCCAGCGCGTGGGCCTGCTCGCGCAGAATGGGCAGCACGTCGGGGCCAGTCACGTGGGAACCATATAGATATTGCAGCAGGTGAATAAATGGCGCCTGGGTGTTCGGGTGGCTGATGCCCGCCAATATCCCGGCCACGAAAATGTAGACCTGGCGGAAGTCGTTGAGCCATTGAATGGCGCCGCGCAGTTGGCCGGTGCGCTGTTCGAGGCCCGCGGCGCTAGTGATCACCGTCGGCCCGATCGCGTCCAGCGCAGCCTGATGGGCGGGCGTCTGATCGAAGGCGAGCCCCCACTGCTGATGGTCGGGCTGGCCGTCCAGGTCGGCCAGGCTTTTCAGCTGCGCGAAGGCGGCCACGGCCAGGTCGTTCAGCTTGGCCAGCGCTTCGGGGTAGGCCTCTAGTTTCTTCGCCTCGTCGCCGTTCGGCCCCCAGCGGCTGCGTTCCTCGGCCGTTTGGGCGGCGTCAAAGCGGGCCAACACCTCGCGCGCGGCTTTGTTCAAGAGGCTGTCGGGGTCCGCGGTGTAGG
>JADLEU010000031.1 GCA_020845955.1 Anaerolineales bacterium | reverse complement strand
TTGCGGACTAGCCCGAAGGGGGGGCTGGTGAAGATCAGGTCAACTGACTCATCTGGCACCTCTTGGCGCATGTACTCCAGGGAGTCCTGAAGCAGAATCCTGCCAAACAGCGTCTGAAAAGCGGGCCAATCAGTCATAGCTGGATTGTACTACGGCCCGGCCACCGCCTCCGCCGCGACGCCCGCGGCGGCGAACGGCGTGGCCCGCCCGGTCAGCACGTCGGCCAGCGCCTGGCGCAGCGCGGGCGCCACTACGCCCAGCACCGCGCCGGGTGGCTGCAGTTGGGCGTGGGTCACCACCTGGCTGACTTCCGACGCCAGCCGCCCAGTCTGCCAGGCGGCCAGGCTGGCGGCGCGCGTGGGCAGCACCGCGCGGGCCTCGGTCCAGGGCGCGTGCTGTTCGGGGGCCAGCAGCCAGTTCAGCAGCTCGGCCGCCAGCGCGTGGCGCTCGGGGGCCACGTTGACGATGGCCCAGCTCCACCCGTCGGTGAGGGCCAGGCCCGGCGCGCCGGCCGTGGGCAGCAGGGTCATGGCCGCGCCCTCGACCCGGAAATACTCGGCCAGGTACCACTGCGCCGTGGTGGCGGCCAGCGCCGCGCGGCGCTCGCGGAACACCTGCCAGGTCGCCGAGGCGTCGGCGTAGTCGAGCGTGCTCAGCGGCAGCACGCCGCCCGCCTGCAGCGCCTGGAACTGCTCCAGCGCGGTGGCCAGGATGCCCGCGTCCAGGTGCGTGCGCCCTCCCTCGCCGGCCAGCGTCCCGCCTAGCGCCAGATAAGCGGTCAGCAAGGTCTGCGCGTTGGGCTCGGCGGCGGGAATGGCCAGCGTGCCGGTCACCAGGTTGGCCCACTGCAGCGGCGGGCTGGCGTAGCTGCGCGTGGAGTAAACTAACACGCGCGCGTCGGCGGCAAAGGGCAGCCCCACCCACACCCCGCCAGCGCGACCTATGCTCTGCGCGAACGGGTAGAAGCCGGCCAGCGTCTCGGGCGGCACGTAGGCCTCCAGCGGCGCTACCAGCCCGGCGGCGGCCGCCAGCGCCAGGTCGTCGCGCCGGAGGGCGACAACGTTGGGTAGCACGCCGGGGGCCGCGTTGGCGGCGGTCATGAGGGCGTTGAGCAGGCCGCCCACGCCGCCCGCGCCCTTGGTACGCAGTTCAAGCGCCACGCCGGGGTGCGCCGCTTCGAAGGCGGCGATCTGCTCGGCAAAGATCAGGCCGCTGGTGGTGGCCAGGTCAGGCGTGAACTCGGGCGGCAGCCAAACGCGCAGCACCTGGCTGACGCCGGAAGGGCTAAGGTTGGGCGTGGCGGTGGCGCCGGCGGCTGGCGGGGTCTCGGCCGCTGGCGCGCCGGTGGGTGAGGCGGCCGGCGGCGGGGTGATGGTGGCCGCACTCGGTAGGCCGCGGCAGCCGGCCGCGAGCGCCAGGAGCGCCGCCAGGAGCCGCCAATGGGGTCTGGGGAGCATGGGCACAGTATAGCGGATAAGAAGTAGGAGATCAGAAGCTGGGCGACGGGGGCCCGATGCTGGAGAGATATGGTAGCGAGGCAGCCTGGGCACGTTAAGGATGCCCTTCGCGCCGGTGTCAGCCCCCATCTCCTGCGCGGCTTCGCCGGGCCTTGCGCCAGGCGATTGATCCGCATTGAGACTCAGGGGCGGTTTGCGTTGGCGGCTCTTGCCCAATTTTGGCGCCTCGACTACCATCCCATTATGCCCGACCTGTGGACCGTCAGCGCCCTAAATCGGTATGTGAAAGAGACTCTGGAGACCGACTATCGGCTGCAGGACCTGCGCGTCTCGGGCGAGGTGTCGGGGTTCCGAGCTTATCCGTCGGGCCATTGGTACTTCAGCCTGAAGGACGGCAGCGCGCAGGTGAGCTGCGTGATGTGGCGTGGGCGCGCTGAGCGCAGCCGCTTTACGCCGCGCGACGGCGACGCGGTGGTGGCGGTTGGCAGCGTGACGCTTTACGAGGCGCGCGGGCAGTATCAGCTCGACGTGGCCCTGCTGCAGCCAGCCGGCGAGGGTGTGCTGTTCCGCGAATTCCTGCGGCTCAAGGCGCAGCTGGAGGCCGAGGGGCTGTTTGCCGCCGAGCGCAAGCGCCCGCTGCCCGCCTGGCCGAGCCGCATCGGCGTGGTGACGTCGCCGGCCGGCGCGGCGCTGCGCGACATCCTCAACATCCTGCGGCGGCGCTGCCCGCTGGTGGAGGTGGTGCTGGCGCCGACGGCAGTGCAGGGCCTCGACGCGCCGGCGCAGATCGTGGCGGCGTTGCAGGCGTGCGCAGGCTGCGCGCCCGACGTGATCATCGTGGCAAGGGGCGGCGGCGCGCTGGAAGACCTGTGGTGCTTCAATGACGAGCAGGTGGCGCGTGCCATCGCGGCCTGCCCGGTGCCGGTGGTGAGCGGCGTGGGCCACGAGACTGATTTCACCCTGGCCGACTTCGCGGCCGACCTGCGCGCGCCCACGCCCTCGGCCGCGGCCGAGTTGGTGTCGCCCGACGGCGAACAGCTCAGGCTAGACGTGGATGCGCTGGGCGCGCGGCTGGTTGATGCGCTGCTAGCGCTGACGCGCGACAAGGCTTGGGCGCTGGCCGAGCGCCAGGCGCGGCTGCGGGGACTGTCGCCGCAGGCGCAGGTGCGCGCCGCGCAGCAGC
>JADLEU010000030.1 GCA_020845955.1 Anaerolineales bacterium | reverse complement strand
GGCACTGTGCAGCAGGTGCTTGAGGACTTCAACGGGATCGAAGCCCTGTTTCTGGCAGGTGCGCAACCGCCTTTGGCGTCGCCAGAACCGCGTGGGCTTCGGCGCCAGCGTCGGTGCGGTTGCAGCCGCCTGTCTTGCGGACGACCACGGCCGGCCGCAGTTCGCGCTCGGCAGCGTTGTTGGTAGGGGCGACAGCGTCATGATACAGGAAGGTAAGCAGGCGCGGGCGCTGCTTGCGCAAGGTTTTGGCAAAGCGGGCATTGTCGGCATCGGTCAGTTGACGGGCCAAGAGCCGATCCAGCGCCGCTTCCAGCCGGCCGCAGGCGACCCGATAGCCGTGCCCACTCAGGGTCGCACGCCGCGCCTTCAAGGTCATGGCGGCGCGCAGCAGGCGGGCCAAGTCGCTCGTGAACTGCACGGCCCGGCCGCTCTTCATTTCCTGCAGTTCCTTGCAGCGCCGCAGCAGATGCGCCACACACTTGCTTTGCGTGCAGGTCAGCGGGTCATAGGCCAGGAAGCAATCGCAGATCAAGACGCCGGCGTAGTCGCTCCCCAAGATGGCTTCCACGACTTCGTGGGCGCGCGCCGGGTCACTGACGTACAGGCTGATCGCGTCATTTGTGAACACCCACAACCAGGCCGCGCGCCCGCCGACCTTCCACCCGGTTTCATCGACATGGGTCACCGCCCCGTGCCGCAAGCGCAGGATCAGACGCGCATATGTCGGCCAACACTTGCGCGCCAGACGCTGGCTGGCCCGCGCCAGGGTCGAGCGGTTCAGTTCCAACTCGGTGGCCGTGTTCAAGATCCGCGCGACTTTGCCAAAGGGCATCCCCAAGACATGCTTCAACTCTGCTGCCAGCCCCAGGGCGTTCGGACCAACACTTGCCCCCAACGCAAGTGCGGGGGTCTGGACCGCCGCCGCGCCGGTGGCGTCCGAGGTCTGTTCTGCGTGCCGGCCTTGCAGCCGTTGACCGCACGTTTCGCAATGGCCGACGTGAATGTTGAATTGTGTGACACTGACCGGGATCGGACGCGGAATGTCGATCTGGTATTGGGTCTGGACCTCGTCGTCCACCACCCGGCCGCCGCAGTCCGGGCACGCTGGCGGCAAGGGCGCTTCTTCCGTCCGATCGACCTGCTCCGGGACGGCGCGATGCGCGGCCGGATGCCCGGCCTTGCGCCCAGGCGTCTTCGGCGTGGCCTTCGGTTCACCTTTCGAAAAAGGTGTGGCCTGACGCTTGCCCCGGCGCTGGGCGTTCTCAAGCAGCTCCTTGAGCGTCTGAAGCTCGGCTTCCAAGCGCGCGACGCGTTTCTCCAAAGCCGCCTTCTCGAATCGAAGTTGCTGGTTCTCGGCGCGCAAGCGCTTGTTTTCAGCCAGCAGGTCCGTAATGTTCATCGCCCGTCAGCTGTGCAAGTATCCGGCCAGAACCCGGTAAACATATACTTCACGACGATGCCGCCCCTGACTGGCACAGAACGACCGCCTGATGCGACGCCAACTCTGATGCCGACACTTACGGCAGATGAACGGGAAGGCCTCGTGCTGGATCTGCTGGCTAGTCCGCGCTGCCTGTTGCCTTGTTGGTGGGACATCATTCCTGGGTCCACGCGGTGGGCCGCCGTCCTTGCCTGGTATGGGTATGCCGGGATCAGGACGGGAGCAGATGCCCAGCCAGATGGACGCGTGTTTCATGGTGCGGGGGGATTGGACATTCCAGCGCGGTCAATTCACACCAGAGTCGGGATTTGGGAGAAGTCGGGGATTGTTGATGTCATTCAAGTTCACAGTGAAGGGGGCACAGACGTGGAGGTCTGGCAAGTCGCCTGGTCTCAGTATGCCCCCGCAGCGATCATTGGGCAATACGGCGTGCCATCCCGAGTGTGGTTGGAGAGCACCTCGAGCAGCCCTGTCCCGGAGACGAACCATGTTGGATACTATCTATGGCTCTTCTATGATCCTGCCGGGTTCGTTGTCGGCTATTCGGGTGCAGCCGAGTGGGGCGAGCAGTACACCTTCTGTCCGCGCTTTGAGGGCGGAGAGGATATTGCCAGTCTGGACCTGTTGGCGCATGCCGCCGACAACCTTCAGTCACTCGAGACCGAGTTGAACCTGACAACATTGGGTTTGCAGCACGCACGCTCTCTTGAAGAGGTTACCGGCTTGAGTGTTGAGGCCTTTGCGGCGTTGTTTGAGCGCGAGGAGCGCCCGGGTTGTTTTCACGCCCCTCGCGACGTGTGGCCTTAGCCACTGGCCAGTAGATGCGGCGAAATGCTGACTGGAAAACACAGGCCCGTCTCGACGGTGAGTGCACGGACACGCGCCGTTGCCCGAGCGCGGTACGGTGCCGTTTCAGGAAGCAGTGCGCCTCGTCGTGCTACTTGAAGATGAAGAGCGGCGCTCCCAGGACGACTGCTAGTACCCTTCCAGGGTCTGCACCGCCTTAATGGGCTGAAGTGCGACTTCCAGCCCGCCGCCGCGCAGGGCAGCGGCGATGGTCTCCGCCACTTCCCGCGTCGATCCGTAACGTGTCGCGTAAGTGACCAGTGTGTTGTTTGACATGGTCCTTGCTCCTAGCCCGCATCTACAAGCCTCCACGGTCTGCCCAGGGCCGACCGTCACCCGCCTGGTCCCTCAGGGCACGAGCAGCCGCCCGATCCCGTAGGCCGCGAGCATCGCCACCACGCCGCCGCCCAGCATGAGCCAGGTAAAGCCGATGCGTTTTTCGCTGTCTTGGAAGTCCTGCCGGGCGCGGTCGGCGCCGCTGGCCGCGCTGGCCGTGCGCGCTGCCTGGTAGGTTGGCTGCGTCGCGAGCCGCGCGCTGCCCCCCGTGGCAACCGCGCCGAGCGCGGTGGTCAGCAGCCCAGCCGTCATCCCCGTGCTCGCGAAGCGCTTGGCGGTCAATCCGCCGGTAATAACGCAATAGACGGCCGAAAGCGCAAGGACGGCAGCGCCGATCACGGCCATCTTGGCGATCAGAACGCCGACGAATCGCGCGTAGCTCCGCAAAGCCGCCATGATCTACCCCGTTCTACCGACTAAGCCAGCCGTGGTCGCAGGACGCGCGTCCTCCGACCACGGTGATGCGCTCCCAATCGATCCTCCTGGGCCACGCTACCGACGCTTGCCGTTCCTCAGCGCCGCGTGCGCGGCGGCCAGCCGCGCAATCGGGATGCGGAAGGGCGAGCAGCTCACGTAGTTTAGGCCCACGCGATGGCAGAAGTCGATCGACTTGGGGTCGCCGCCGTGCTCGCCGCACACGCCGATCTCGAGATCGGACCGCGCTTTGCGCCCCAGCCGCACGCCCATTTCCATTAGCTGGCCCACGCCCGGCTCGTCGATGCTGCCGAAGGGGTTCTCGGGCAGGATGCCCTTCTCCAGGTATTCCATCAGGAAGCCGCTCTCGGCGTCGTCGCGCGAAATGCCGAAGGTGGTCTGGGTCAGGTCGTTGGTGCCAAACGAGAAAAACTCGGCATGCTCGGCCACCTGGTCGGCGGTGATCGCCGCGCGCGGGATCTCGATCATCGTGCCGATCTGGTACTTGACCTTGCAGCCCTGCTCGGCCATTACCCGCTGCGCCTCGGCCTCCAGGATCTCGTTTTCCAGCTTCAGCTCGTTGTTGTGCGCCGTCAGCGGGATCATGATCTTGGGATGCACCTTGATGCCTTGCTTGGCGCACGCACAGGCGGCCTCGACGATGGCCCGCACCTGCATCTTCACCAGCCCCGGCAGATGGATGCCCAGCCGCACGCCGCGCAGGCCCAGCATCGGATTGGCCTCGCGCATGCCTTCCACGGCGGCGAGCAGCTTCTCGCGCTCCCCAAGCCGGGCCTTTAGCTCGTCGCTGTCGCGCAGCGCCTGCTTCTGGCGCGCCTCCAGCTCCAGGATGTCCTGCTCCTGCTGGGCGCGGGCCGGCAGGCTCTGGCGCACGCTCTCGTCAGTGGTGGCCACGCGCAGGGCCTCGATCGCCTCCACCATGTTGCGGCGGCGGGCCACGATGCGGCCGATGGCCTCCACTTCGATCTGGCGGCCGTCCAGCCGCATCTCGATCTCGGTCACCTCGCGCAGCAGTTCGTCGTGGTTCGGCAGGAACTCGTGCAAGGGCGGGTCGATCAGCCGGATGGTCACGGGCAGCCCGTCCATGGCGCGGAACAAGCCCTCGAAGTCGCTGCGCTGGAAGGGCAGCAGCCTGGCCAGCGCCGCGGCGCGCTCGGCCTCGGTCTTGGCCAGGATCATCTCCTGCACCAGCGGCAGGCGCTCGGTCTCAAAGAACATGTGCTCGGTGCGGCACAGGCCAATGCCCTCGGCGCCGTGCCACCGGGCGCGCTCGGCGTCGCGCGGATAGTCGGCGTTGGCCCACACTCCCAGCTCGCGGATGTCGTCTGCCCAGCTCAGAAGCTTGAGGAGGTAGGGATCGTTGAAGTCAGGGATCATGGTGTTGATCTGGCCGGCGTACACCTCGCCGCTGGTGCCGTCGAGCGACACCACGGCGCCCTCGTTGAAGGCGCGCCCGTTCACGGTGAAGCGGCGGCGCTCGACGTCCACCTCCATCGCGGCCACGCCCACCACGGCCGGCTTGCCGAACTGGCGCGCTACCAGGGCGGCGTGACTGGTGCGCCCGCCGCGGCTGGTGAGGATGCCCTTGGCGGCCAGCATGCCGTGCACGTCGTCGGGCTTGGTCTCGGGCCGCACCATGATGACGGCCCTCTTGTCGTGCTTGGCCCAGCGCTCGGCCGTGTCGGCGTCGAAGGCCAGTTGGCCGTGCGCGGCGCCGGGCGAGACGTTCAGCCCGGTGGCGATCAGGTCGCCTCGGGCGACGGCGGCCTTCTTCTCCTTGGGGTCGAACTGCGGGTGCAGGAAGTAGTCCACCTGCTCGGGCCGCACGCGCTGCACGGCCTGGGCCCGGGTGATCAGCTTTTCGTTCGCCAGGTCCACGGCGATGCGCACGGCCGCCTGCGCGGTGCGCTTGGCGTCGCGCGTCTGCAGCATCCATAGCTTGCCCCGCTCGATCGTGAACTCGACGTCCTGCACCTCGCGATAATGCTTCTCCAGCTTACGGCAGATGCGTTCGAACTGGGCGTAGATCTTGGGCATCTCGGCTCTCAGCGCCGCGATCGGCCTGGTGGCGCGGGTACCGGCCACCACATCCTCGCCCTGGGCGTTGGTCAGGTAGTCGCCCTCGAGCTCCTTCTCACCGGTCGAGACGTTGCGGGTGGTTACCACGCCGGTGCCCGAGCCGGCCCCCATGTTGCCGAAGACCATGGTAACGATGTTGACGGCCGTGCCCAGGTCGTGGGCTATGCCAGCCGCGTTGCGGTAGTCGATGGCGCGCTTGCCGTTCCAGCTCTTGAACACCGCTTCGGTCGCCAGCTTCAACTGCGCCAGCGGGTCGTTGGGGAACTCGCGCCCGGCGTGCTTGACGATGATCTCCTTGAACTCAGCCGTGATCGACTGCAAGTCGCCGGCCGGCAGCTCGGCGTCGTTGGCCACGCCGCGCCGCGCGCGGTGCTCGGCCAGCACTGCCTCGAAGGGCTCGTCGGCCACGCCCATCACCACGGCGCCGTACATCTGCACCAGCCGGCGGTAGGCGTCGTAGGCGAAGCGCTCGTCGCCGGTCAGGGCGATCATGCCCGCGGCGGTGGCGTCGTTCAGCCCGATGTTGAGGACGGTATCCATCATGCCCGGCATCGAGAACTTGGCGCCCGAGCGGCACGAGAGCAGCAGCGGGTTGGCGGGGTCGCCAAACACCTTGCCGCTGTCTTTTTCGATCTGCCGGAGGGCCGCCAGCACCTGCGCCCACAGACCGGCCGGGAACTGCTCGCCCGCGGCCAGAAAGGCGTTGCAGGCCTTGGTGGTCACGATGAAGCCCGGCGGCACCGGCAAGCCGATGCGCGTCATCTCTGCCAGGTTGGCGCCCTTACCGCCCAGCAGGTCGCGCATCTGCGCGTTGCCCTCGCCGAATAGATAGACCCACTTCTCGCGGGCGGCACGCCGGGCCGTGGGCTTGGCGGCGCCGCCTCTGGTGTGGCCGTTCGCCTCGCCCTTGGCGGCAGTGTGCCCGTTGTTGTGCGCGGGCTTGCTGGTGACAGCGCTCTTTACCATCTGGACCCTCCCTGGCTCTGTGGCTCTGGCCGCAAAGTAGCTGTATTGATGTCAGCGTAAGCCTAGCTGGGCAGGGGGGTGGGCTGTAGTGCCGTTCGTCACGCGCGGTGCGGGCTATCCGTCACACAACGAACCCATTCTGGCGTATTTGCCGGTATTCTGGGCCGTAGCGGCTGCAACTCGCTGCGTTGGGGGGGGGCAGACCCGCTCCTACAAGCCGCACGAGGGCGGGGGCGTGCCAGATTGAGGGAGCTTTCCAGCAGGCGTGATCCGCTGCGGCGGAAGTGCCGCGCTGCTCTGCTTCGCCGCCCTCAGGGTAAGGGTCTGTCGGGAGCGTGGCGGGCGGCGGCTGAGAGGTGTCCGTCGGCCTGGCCGGCTCTGCCGTCGTGCTGGGCAGGGGCGGCGGCTGGTTGCGGTGGGCGGCGTCCCTGTCGGGGATACCGTGGCGACTGGTGACGGCAGCGTGCTTTCTGGCGGCGCGACAGCGGTGTTCTCGACGGGCGGTGGAGGCGTGGCGGTGACCGTCGGCGGGACGAGTGTGGGGGATGGCCTGGGCGGCACCAGGGTGGCTGTTTCGGTGGGCGGCACTGGCGAATAGGTGCTGGTGGGCGGTGGAAGCGTGGCCGTCAGCGTTTGCCGGACCGTGGCCAGCGAGGGCCTAGTGCGCGATCGAGGAACCTTTCCGGTAGTCGGGGCTATCTCCCCAGCGCGCCCAAACGAGCGCAAGATGGCGTTGACAGTATCAGGGCCGGCGCGTCACTCCACGACGACCGTGAGCGCCAGCACGACTGGCGCACCCACCGGCCCTGTCTCAGGACCGACCCGCCGGCCCCAGATCTCGATGCGCATGGCGCCCGGCTCGTCAAAGCGCAGGTTGGCCGTGTGCGCCAGGCGCTTCAGCTCGGCGGTGCACGCCACTTCAGGCCCGACCGCGGTGGTCGTGTCGTAGACGAAGATCACGGCGCCGTCGAGGGTCCGCACGACGACAGCCTCCCCGACCTCTTCGCAGCCCCCGCCAAAGGTCGAGATCGTGATCTCAAAGGTCTGCCCGGCTGCCACGCGGTCGGGCGCGGTCAGCACGCCCTGGCTGCCGTCGGCGTGAAAGTCGATGATGCCCGGCACCTGGGCCTGGACCTGGATCTCGGGCGCGCCGTGGCGCACGAAGTGGAGCGCTTCGCCCGCCCCGATGAGGGTCAGGCGGTCGCCCGCCAGGACGTAGCCGGTGGCGGCTTGCAGCGCCTCCAGATAGCGCTGCTCTTGCTCCATCCGCCCCGCCTCGGCGCACGCCATCCGGGTGCTGGCCAGCCCGCCGAATGACAGCGCGCCGCCGCTGGCCTGGTACGCGCCGCCATACTGATTGCAGCCCGCCGAGCCGCCCGCGCGGCCATCCAGGTCGAACTGCAGCGTGATCGCCCCGGCCGGCCGCACCGGGGTCCCAGCGCCAGCGGCGCCAAACGACACCAGGTCCCAAGCCGTGCCCGCCAGCTCGCTGGTGGTCTTGGCCTCTTCCAGGCGCACGTTGGTGCCGGCCTCGTCGGTGCGCACGGCGTAGGGCTGTCCCGCCACAGTAAACATCGCCCGCCAGCCGGGGGTCATGGTCTGCAAGCAGGATTCTTCCGGCCGGCCCAGGCCCAGGCAGCTGTCGCGCCACTCTTCCTGCGCCACGGCGCCGATGACGACGTCTTCGACGTTCACGCCCAGGCGGCTGGCCAGCCAGACCTGCGCGGCCACGATTGCCGCGGGCAGATCGGTCAGGGGTTCCTCCAGGCGCACGTACGCGCCAATTTCATCCGTGCGCACGGCATAGTCGTGCCCGGCCACGGTGAAGGCCGCCTTCCAGCCAGGCGTGATGGCCTGCAGGCAGGCCTCTTCCGGCCGGCCCAGACCCAGGCAACTGTCGCGCCACTCTTCCCGCGAGTATGGGCCGATGGCCACATCCACGACGGCGGCACCCAATCGGCCCGCCAGCCAGGCCTGGGCGGCCAGGACGGCGGCCGGAGGCAGCTCGCTGGTCGCGGGCGGCGGCGTGGACGTGACCTCGCTGGGCAGCGCCGCGCCGGCCATCGGCGTACAGGCGGCCAGAAATACTATCAACAGGCCCACCAGGGCTTGGGCAATCCGTTGGTAGCGGTTCATGTTGCGACATCTCCTTGAGTTTCCTGGTGCCGTGTGGCGCAACGACCAGTACGTCGCGCGCCTGGGCCGGCGGCTTGTGCCGGCAGCGCCCCGCGTCCGGATAAGCACATCGCCATAATGCGGCGCGGCATTACAGCACCCACGATCATCCATTGTTCGTTAAACGATCAAAGGGGGCGGAATGGTTCCAGCTCGATTGGGCTGGACGCGCTCACTCGCGGTAATGGCAGCCGAGGCTCTGCTTGTTTTCCCAGGCCGCGGCGGCCACCAAGTTGGCGGCCCGAGCCGCGTTGCGCAGCCCCACCAGGCTGTCGGTGAGGGCCGTCACCCGGTAGAACTGCTCGATCTCGGCCTCGAGGTGATGCAGCTCGCGCAGCGCGCGGGCCAGCCGCGGCGCCGTGCGTACCAGACCCACGTAATTCCACATGATGTGCTTGATGGCGCTCAGGTCCTGGCTGACGAGCGCCGGGTCGGGCGGTTCGTCGCCGGCCGGCTGCCAGGCGGGGATGTCGTCGGGCGAGGGCGCCGGCACGGCCGAGGCATGCTGAAGGATGTGGTCGGCCGCGCGGCGGCCCCACACCAGGCCCTCCAACAGCGAGGTGCTGGCCAGCCGGTTGGCGCCGTGCAGGCCGTTGCAGGCCACCTCACCGATGGCATACAGCTGCTCGATCGTCGTCCGGCCCCACAGGTCGGCCCACACGCCGCCGCAGCTGTAGTGCGCGGCCGGCACCACCGGCACGAGATCGCGCGCAATGTCAATCCCGTACTGCCGGCAGAAGGCGTCGATGGTGGGGAAGTGCGCTCGGATCTCGGCCGGCGCGATGTAGTTGCGCAGGTCCAGATACACGTTGGGCACGTCGTTCGTCAGCATCTCGTGGTGCAGGCTGCGGGCCACCACGTCGCGCGGCGCCAGGTCCTTCCAGACCGGGTCGTAGCGCTGCATAAAGGGTTCGCCGTCGGCGTACACCAGCCGCGCGCCGGCGCCGCGCACGGCCTCCGAGATCAGGAAGCGCGGCGCCTGCCGGTGATAGAAGGTGGTAGGGTGGAACTGGATGTACTCGGCGTTGATGATGCGCGCGCCGGCCCGGTCGGCCATCGCCAGGCCGTCGCCGCGCGCGCCGGCGGGGTTTGTGGAGTGCAGGAACAACTGGCCCAGGCCGCCGGTGGCCAGGAGGGTGTGCCGGGCCAGGCAGCGGCGCACACGACCGGTGGCCTGCTCAAGCAGGTAGGCGCCCACGCACGACTGTGGGGCGTACACCGCCTGGCGGTTGCGCGCGTGGTGCGACGGCGTGAGCAGATCGACCGCCGTGTGCCCCGCCAGCAGCGTGACGCGCCGCTCGGCGCGCAGCGCCGGCGCCAGGGCGGCCATGACGGCCCGGCCGGTGGCATCGGCCACGTGGACGATGCGCGGCAGCGAGTGGCCGCCCTCCAGCGCCAGTGACCAGCGCCCGTCGGGGCCGGTGTCGAACGCCACGCCCAGCCGCTCGGCCAGGAAATCCTTTACCAGGGGCGGGCCCTCGTTCGCCAGGATGTGTACTGCCGCGGGGAGCGAGTGGCCGGCCCCCGCCCGCAGCACATCGCCGGCCAGGCGCTCTGGACAGTCGCCTTCGCCGCGGTAGATGATACCGCCCTGCGCGTAGTTGGTGTTCGCTTCCTCCGGCTGAGCGCCGCGGGTGACCACCGTCACCGCCCGGCCAGCCTCGGCCAGGCGCAGGGCGGCCGTGGCCCCGGCAATGCCGCAGCCGATGACCAAGACCTCGGTTTCGAGCACGTCCTCGGCGGCGGCCATGGCGTCAGCCGATGGCAATCATGCGCTCGAGGGCGCGGGCCGCGCGCACCCGGATGTCTTCGGGCACCTCGATTACGTAGCGGTGGTGGGTCAGGGCGGCCAGCGTGTCTTCCAGCGTGATCTCGTTCATGTGTGGGCAGCGCACGCTGCACAGCCGCAGCAATTCCTTGTCGGGGTTGGCGGCGGCGATGTTGTCGCCCATGGCGCACTCGGTCAGGACCAAGTAGCGCGGGGCGTGGGTCTGCTGCACGTAACGGATCATGGCGTTGGTGCCGCCCGAGAAATCGGCCAGGGCCGTGACCTCCGGGCTGCACTCGGGGTGGGCCAGGATGGCCACGTCGGGGAACTGCGCGCGGATGTCGCGGATGTCGCGCGGCGTAAACTTCTCGTGCACCTCGCAGCGGCCATGCCAACCGATGAGCTGCACGTCGAGCAGCCCGTCGCCCACCACGGGCTGGCGTGTGGGGAAGACGATGTGCTTGCCGGTCTCGCGCGCCACGTTGCGCGCCAGGTATTCGTCGGGTAGGAACATGACCGTGCCGCTCGGCAGCGATTCGACCACCGCCACGGCATTGCTCGACGTGCAGCAGATGTCGCTTTCGGCTTTGACGTCGGCATAGGTGTTGACGTAGGTGACCACGGGCACGCCGGGGAACTGCTGGCGCAGCCGGCGCACGTCGGCGGCGGTGATGCTCTCGGCCAGCGAACAGCCGGCGCGCCTGGCCGGCAGCAGCACGGTCCGGGTCGGGTTCAAGATCTTAGCCGTCTCGGCCATGAAGCGCACGCCACAGAAGATGATCAGGTCCTTGTCGGTCCGCGCCGCCCGGCGGCTGAGTTCGAGTGAATCGCCGGTGTAGTCAGGCACCGAGTAGAACAGCACCGGCTCCATGTAGTTGTGGCCCAGGATCACGGCGTTTTGCTCGGCCTTCCGCCGGATGATGTCGGCAGCCAACCCGGCCTTGTAGCGCAACTCGACGTCGGGCACCACGCCGTGCAGCTTGGCATACAGGTTTTCGTAGAGGGCCTCAGCGGTCATCACAATCTCCAAGGGGGAATAACTTCAGGCTGATGTCGAGGGCCGGCGCCGAGTGCGTCAGCGCGCCGATCGAGAGGTAGTCCACGCCGGTGGCGGCCACGGCCGCCACGTTATCCAGGCTGATGTTGCCCGAGGCCTCCAGCGGCGCCCGCCCGGCGGCCAGCGCCACCGCCGCGCGCAGCAGGTCGAGCGGCATGTTGTCGAGCAAGATCCGGTCCACGTTTAGCGTCAGAACCGTCTGAAGCTCGTCGAGCGTGCGCACCTCTACTTCAATCGGACGGCGGCGCGGGTCGCAGGCCCGCACGCGCGCCACGGCCTCGGCGATCTGGCCGCCGGCCGCGGCGATGTGGTTGTCCTTGATCAGCACCATGTCGTACAGCCCGGCGCGGTGGTTTTGGCCGCCTCCCAGCCGCACCGCCCACTTTTCCAGCACCCGCAGACCGGGCGCGGTCTTGCGCGTGTCGAGGATGATGGCCCGGGTGCCGGCCACGGCGTCGACGAACCGGCGCGTGAGCGTGGCGATGCCCGACATGCGCTGCAGGCAGTTCAACGCCACGCGCTCGCCGCTCAGCAAGGCCCGGCCCGGCCCATCCACTTCGGCCAGGCGCGTGCCGGCGGCCACCGCCTGGCCGTCTTCCACCGCCGGCGTCACGCGCACGCCGGTGTCCACCAGCGACAAGGCTCGGGTCGCCACGGCCAGCCCGGCGACCACACCCGGCGCCTTGGCCACGAAATAACCGCGCAGCCGGCTGCCGGGCGGAACCGTGCAGTCCGTGGTGATGTCGCCGTCGCCCAGGTCTTCGGCCAGGGCGCCGCGCAGGATTGCTTCCACCTCAGGTGAAATATTGTTCATAGTACACTAATTCTTGACGTATTGTACCATGCCTGCGGCGCCGCGTCTACGGGCAAATGTGCTGAGGTTACCCGGCGGTGTTAGTCAACGGCTGGCCGCCATTTCATTCGCGGGCGGTTTCTGCTGCTATAATCAAAACTGATCGGACGCCACCCCTTTAAGGAGGCAGTTATGCTCATCAGCACGGAATTGGTCAGCGCCCTGAACGCGCAGATCGGGCACGAGTTCGGCGCCAGCCTACAGTATCTCAGCATTGCCGGGCACTTCGAACAGCAGCGGCTGAAGCTGCTGGCCAGGCTGTTCTTCGATCAGGCTGAGGAAGAGAAAACGCACGCTCTGAAGATCGTTCACTACGTGTTGGAAACGCAGGCCGGTCTGCAGATTTCCGCGATCCCGGCGCCGAAGCCTGAATTCGGCTCGGCCGAAGAGGCCGTGGAGGCCGCTCTGAACTGGGAGCGTGAAGTCACCGGGCAGATCACGCGCCTGATGGACCTGGCCGTCTCGCAGAACGACTACGTGTCGCAGGGCTTCTTGCAGTGGTTTATCGATGAGCAGCTGGAGGAGATCACCAAGATGGATCACCTCCTCAGCGTCATCCGCCGCGCGGGTGCCAACAACCTGCTGATGGTCGAAGCCTACCTGGCGCACCTGCCGGCAGACAAATAAGCTCCTGGCCGGCGCCGCGCGCCGGCCGCACAATGTGCGCTGAAAACTACAGGGCTGGCCCACAACGCGCGGGCCAGCCCCACTTACGTTCCGCTCCGCCACCACGCTCTGTCCGCCGCGCGCCACACCTTCATCAGGGGTCTTTCCCTGCCGTCTGTTTGAAGCGCTCCTTCCATCGCTGTCTCCGTCCTGCAGCCGAGAGCCTGGCCTGCTCGCGCCTCGGAATCGCCCCCACGCCCGCGCCGGCGGCAGCGCCCTGCGCCGCCTGGCGGATGGCAAGCCATTTGGCGTGATGGATGGAGCGGGGATGCGGCACGAACGCGCGTAAGTGCGAATGCGCGTACGTGTGTAGG
>JADLEU010000029.1 GCA_020845955.1 Anaerolineales bacterium | reverse complement strand
GCGGCGTGCAGCCAGCGGTCGATGAGTTCGTAGAACTGCGTGGTACGCAGGATGGTCCAGGGCAGACTGCCGGCAGTGATCACGGCTTCAGCCGCCAGCTTGTGCTGGTAGTAGTCGAGAGGCACGCGGTCGATGCCGACGATAGAGATGTAGACCAGGTGCGCGCCGCCGGCGGCCCGCGCGGCCTCCAGCAGCCGGCGCGTGCCGTCCACGTCGACCTGGCGGGTGTTTTCGGCGGCGTTGCTGGCGGCGTGCAGGATGACGCCTGCGCCGGCCACGGCCTCGGCCAGCCCCTGGCCGGTAGCCAGGTCAGCCTGCGCCCACTCAATCTCGGCCGGCACGTTGGGCAGCCGAGGCCGGCGGCTCATCACGCGCACGGTGGCGCCGGACGCCAGCAGGCGGACGGCGGCGGCGCGCCCAAGCACGCCCGCGCCGCCAGTGATCAAAACATGCGTCATTTTCTACCTCCTTGGGCGGCCGGAGCGACCACGTCTCGCGCGACCGGGCCGCTAAATCGACTCTGCGATGCGCACTAGCTCGCCCGGGGTCAACCCGCGCCCGAGGGCGCGCAATTGGTAGTCGACCTCGCCGACTTGCCACAGCAGCTCAGGACCATCAATCTGCAAGATCTCGCCGGTGTCAGGGCGAAAGCCGCGGCGCTGGCTGAGCAGGGCCGCCGGCTGGCCGTTGACGGTCACGGCCGTCACCGTGTCCAGGGCAGCGTCGATGACGCCGCGCAGGAAGAAGCCCCGGCGGGCTTCCGGGCGCAGGCTCGCGTCCAACCCAAAGACGCGGCCATCCGCGTGGCGCCAGAGCAGGTGCGCCGAGGGCCAAACCAGCACGGTGGCAGGGCCGCGCACCACGGCCGGCTCCGCGGGCGCCGCCCGCGGGGCGACGATTTGTGCCTCGTCCTGGAGCCGAAAGCCATCCGGCGCCCAGCGCGGCAAGCGCAGTGCAAAGGGCAGTTTGGACGCGGCTTGCGCCGCCGGCAGGCGCTCGGGCAGCGCTTTGGTCCCCAGGCCTGGAGCGGCGCGTTCGGCGGATGGGCCGGGTTGGGGCAGCCTGGCGCGCAGGGCCTGGGCCAGCTCTGATTCCCGCAGCGGCTGGCGGCGCTCGCCAAAACGGTAGGGGCCAATGGTCAGGATGCGGTCGTAGAGGCTGGCTTCCAGCCGCTGCAGACCCGCGGGCGACAGGGGCCCCGGTGGGGCTGGGCCGTCGGATGGCGGCGTATCAGGCATGCATCTCCTTTTCCCTGGTCAGCGCGCGGCTGTGCGGCGGCCATCCCGCCTATTGTACGACAAAAGTAGCGGCTGGGGGTGTGCCTTGGGGCCTCCACAAAGGGCGGGTGAGGCTGCGCCCCCTGAAACCCGGCCGGCTACCCGGCGTGTTCGCGGGGCGGGCGCAGCCGAGACCTTGCCCAAGGCCGCGGGCGCTGGTGAACTGCCTCCGCCGGCCTTGGCGCGCACACGGTCGGAAGCTATATGCACGGCTTCGTCTTCGACACGCGACTTCTCGGATGCGGCCCTGGCCAAAGTGGAGTACGCGTTGCGGGCCACGCTCGGCTGGACGGGGCAGGCGTCGCCCAGCAACTGCCCCGCCGAGCAGCAGGCTGAGTTCGACCAGCAGATGGTGGCGCTGCTGGCTGGGGCGCAGGCCGGAACGGCCGAGGCGGGCACGCTGGCGCGGGTGGAGGCGCGCTCGATTCGCGTTGGGCCGGCTCCGGCCGCGCGGCCCACACTCGCGTCGCTAGCGCGGCGCGCGCTTTCATTTCCCGCTTTCGGCGTTCTGTTAGATAATACCGGCTTATGGCCGTGGCCCTCCCCGTCTTGCGCCAGGCGCAGCTCGGAGCCGTGCAGCACGCCCTCGCCGAGGGCAGCTGCGTGGCGCTGTTTGGCCTGAGCAACACCGGCAAGAGCCCCTTCCTGCGCGCGCTGGCCGCGCCCGAAAACCAGCAGCGCTTGGCCGAGATGGCCGGCCGCGACAGCGCCCTAATCTACGCGGACTGCAACCGCGTGGTAGAGCTGAGCGCCACTGGCTTCTACGAGATCGTGGTGCGCAGCCTGCTCGAGTTCATCGAGGACCCGGGGACACCCCCCGAGCCCGCTCCCGAGCTGATGCAGCAGCTGCGCGACTATCACAACCAGATCACAACTGGCCCGGCATTCCAGGCATCGCTGGCTTTCAACAACGCGCTGGCCGACACCTGCAACCGGCTCGATCTCAGCCTGGTGTTGCTGTTAGACGAGTTCGACGAGATCTATACCGCTCTGGAAGAGCGCACACTGCTCAACCTGCGCGCGCTCAAAGACCACACCCGCAATCGCCTGGTGTACGTGACCGCCACGGTGCGGCCCCTGTACGAGATGCGCGCGGCCGGCGAGAGCGAGTTTGCCGAGCTGTTCGCCGGCCACCACCAGCCCCTGGGCCTGCTGGCGGGCGATGACGCGCTACGCGTAATCGCCGCCAACGGCGGCGAAAGCCTGGGCCAGGCCGTGGTCGACACTATCGTGCGCCTGGCCGGCGGCCACTTCGGTCTGCTGGGCGCGCTGACCCAGGCGGCGCTGCGCTTTCCGCGCGGCGGCCCCGACAGCCAGCGCCTCACCGGCGACGCGGCCGCACGGGCCGAGTGCCTGAAGGTCTGGAACCAACTGCCGTCCGACGAGCACAGCGCATTGATCAACCTGGTGACGGCGCCTGAGGAGGGACTGGCCGGCCCTGACGCCGAGCGGCTGCGCGCGCTGGGCCTGCTGGTGGACGGCCCGCGCGGCGAGACGCTGTTTTCGGAATTGTTCGCGGGCTTCGTGCGCCGCCAGAGCGCCCAGCCCGCCCAGGCCGTCCAGGGCGTGCTGGTCGACGAGGACGCCGGCGAGGTGTGGGTGGGCGGCGCCAAGGTCAGCGTGCTGACCGACCTAGAGTACAAGCTGATGCGGCTGTTGAACGAGCGCCGCGACCGGCTGACCACCAAGGACATGATCGTGGACGCCGTGTGGGGAGGCGAGTATCTCGACCGGGTGGACGACGCCCGGATCGAAAAACTCGTCAGCCGGCTGCGAGCCAAGATCGAGCCCGACCCGGCCCGGCCGCGCTACCTGCTGACGCAGCGCGGCCGGGGGTACAAGCTGTCGAGCACGCCGGCAGCGGCGCGCGACGAAGACTCGGCCGAGACCAGCCGCGAGTGAGGCGGGGCGCCGCCGCCCGGGGCAGGACGATGCCCACCGAAACGATCCTGGTTGTCGAAGACGACATGGCCCTGCTAGAGGGCCTGCGCGACATCCTCGAGCTGTCGGGCTACGTGGTGCATACGGCCCGCAACGGGCTGGAGGCGCTGGCCCAGCTCGACGCGCACGTGCCCGACCTGATCGTGTCGGACATCAACATGCCGCGCATGGACGGCTACCAGTTCTACGATCAGGTGCGCGCCCACCCCGTGTGGGTACGGCTGCCGTTCATCTTCCTGACCGCCAAGGGCGAAAAGGCCGACGTGCGCCGGGGCAAGCTGCTGGGCGCCGACGACTACATCACTAAACCGTTCGACGAGGCCGACCTGCTGGTGGCGGTGCAGGCGAAGCTCAACCGCCGCGCCCAGCTCGACGCTGCCCAGCAGCGCCAGATCGCCGACCTGAAGCGCGCGATCCTGACGACGCTGAACCACGAGTTCCGCACCCCGCTGACCTATATCACCACCTATGCCGACATCCTGCGCGACACTCAGGTGAGCGCCGAGGAGTTGAAAAACTTCATGCGCGGCATCCAGGTGGGCAGCGAGCGGCTGAGGCGGCTGGTGGAGGACTTCATCTTCCTGGTGGAATTGCAAACGGGCGAAGCGGCGCAGACTTACGAGCAGCGCTGCGCGCCGCTGAACGACCTGGCGCTGCTGCTACGGGTAGCGCTGGAGCGCTGCCGGGCCAAGGCCGAGGCGCGCGGCCTGCAGCTCGAGGAAGCGCTGGCCGAGCCGCTGCCGGTGATCCGCGCCGACCGCGAGTACCTGCTGGACGCGGTGCAGCGACTGCTGGACAACGCCATCAAGTTCTCCAGGAGGAGCGGCGGGCGAGTTAGGCTGAGCGCGCGCGCCGGGGGGCGCGGGGTGCTGGTGCAGGTGGGGGACGAGGGCATCGGCATGCCAGCCGACGAGTTGGACAGAATCTTCGACGTCTTTCACCAGGTTGACCGGCCAAAGCTGGAGCAGCAGGGCTCCGGCTCGGGGCTGGCGATCGCGCAGGCTATCGCGCAGTTGCACGGCGGCATGCTCTCGGCTCAGAGCGCGCTGGGGCAGGGCAGCACGTTTACGCTTGAACTGCCGGCAGACGACAGCCCGGCCGGGGGCCACGGGCAGGCGGACGAGCAGCGACGGACCCCGGACGGCTGACCTACGAGACCGGGCGACGTGGTGGCCGCGCCGGACCTTCTGCCATCGGCAGACGCGATCCATTTCTCTCTTGGACAAGCATCATGTGATCGGCGTGAGCGGTCGCCTGGGCGCGTGCCTGCGCTATGGGCCGTCGGGCGGGGAGACCGATCGGGTTGGCGAACCGGCAGGGACTTCTGTGCGCCGTCGCTGGGGAGGCGTGACCGTGGCCGGGGTTAGCGCCCGGCCAGGCCCTTTTCGAGGTCGGCCATCCAGTGGATGTGCGGGTTCTTGCGGGCCGCGTACTGGCGAGTGAGTTCGATCAGGTCGTCGAGCGTAAGGGCGCCCTGGCTCAGCAGGGGATAGACTTCTTTGGCGACGAAGCGATGGAAGCTGCCGTCGGCGTCGAATTCGCCGGCGGCGATGCGGTCGAGCAGGCCCTGCAGGACGCCGGCAGGGGCGGTGGGTTCGGCGGTTTCGGCGGTGATGGCGCACCTCCTGGGTGAGGGTGAGATCTAGCTCTTAATATACCGCAGTTTTGCGGCTGTGCCGCGCGGCCTGGATCGCCCCAGGTCAGTCGCGCCTGGTGTGACCGGCGCGCAATACACGTCCGTAGGCGCTCGCCTGGCGCGGCATCGGGCGGCAACCAGTGCCGCTACTCGGACGTGCTCGCCATTGCCGATCGGAAGACGCGCTGGCCCTGCGATCCCCTTGGGCCGTCCCAGCCTCGCCCGCGGAATCTGGGCGCCGCCGGCACACCGCTGCGGTCACCCGCCGCGGAACCGTTATCCCGAAGCGCCGGGCTGTGGCGCTGAGGGACCTCCGGACGCGAGCAGCCGGCCCACTGTGGGGATCGCGGTGTCAGGCCTCACGAATTATGGTTCGGTTGCCGGTGGGCCACCCGGGCAAGAGCGAGCTGGAGATAGCGTTGATCGGCACGTTCAGCGCGCGGGCCGGCTACGTCGTGGCCGCGCCGCTGAAGGTACCGGCGGCTGGGCGCCAAGTTAGGACAAAAGACACTTTCCGGGGCCCAGTGATCCCTCGCATAATCCTGATAGACGGTGCGCACTCCGGCCGCTCGTCCGAGCGGCTGCCGGGCGCCAGGCGCAAGGAGGCAGCCATGGTCACGCCAAAGTCGATGAAGATATTGGTGGCCGTCGATGGCTCAACCCACTCACAAGCAGCGGTGCAGTTCGTCCGCGCTCTGCCGCTCGCTGCCGGCAGCACCGTGACGGTGCTGGGAGTCTTGACCTTGCGTAAGTACTTCTATACGCCTGACCGGGCCGCCCTGCTGGCCGCGCTGGATGCGGCCGAGGCGACGCTGCGGGATAGCGCGGCCGAGGTCCGGACAGGGCTGCGGCAGGGCCACCCGGCCGAGGAGATCTGCCGCCACGCCGAGGAGCAGCCGACTGACCTGGTGGTCGTCGGCGCCCAGGGGCTGCGGGCCACGCTCGGCATCCTGTTGGGCGGCGTGGCCCAGCAAGTCGTGGAGCACGCGCGCTGGCCGGTGCTGGTGGTGCACGCTCCCTTTACCCCCGTGCGGCATGTCTTGCTTGCGACCGACGGCTCGCCGCACAGCGCCAGCGTGGCGAGTTTTGCGGCTCGCTTCCCGTTCCCAGCCGGAACCGAGGTGCGGGCCATTCAAGTGCTGCCGCCTGAGGTAAGCCCGGCTTCCATGGTCGCGCTGACCGAGTTGGGCGAGGGCGTGACCTACCCCATGGCTGAACAGATCGCCGCAGAGCAGAACGAAGCCGACGAGAGCGCGGCCAAGGCCAACCTGGCCGAGGTTAGGGCCACGCTGGAGACAGGTGGCCTGACCGCGAGCAGTGTGCTCATGCGCGGCGACGCCGTGACTGAGCTCCTGCGCTACATCCGGGCCCAGGAGATCGACCTGATCGTGGCCGGATCGCGCGGGCTTAGCAACATCCAGGGCTGGCTGTTGGGCAGCGTCTCGCGCAAGCTGGTGCACTACGCCGCGTGTTCGGTCTTGCTGGTCAGAGGGGAGCCACTTCCCCACTCCTAAGGTCGGTGTGGCCTTCGTGCGCTGGCAACCGGCTGGGCGGGGTCAACGATGTGGGTAACGTCGTCGAGAGCGGCGCCCTTTCGATCGCTTGGGGCGGAGACGTCAGCCCGTGCTGGCTGCTGATGCACGACCACACGAGCGATCTGCATGGTAAGCCGCGCTGGTCGCGGCGGCACGTGGTCGGCCGCATCGGTGAGCGCCCACTCATGTCTGTGGGCCCAGGGTGTGATGCGATACCCCTGAAGCGCGGCTTCAGGCCGCCTGGCGGGTTCGCCGGTAGAGATCGTCAAGCAGGAACAGCGCGCCGATGAGCATGGGGGGTCCGGCGATCGCGGCGTAGGCGCGCCAGTCGAACTCCCCGAGGAAGACGGCAATGTAAAGCAGCGCCAAGCCCGCGAAAAGCAGGGCGCCCAGCCGCTCCCAGCGCCAGGCGATGATCAGCGCCGCCAAGATGAGGTACACCGGCAGCAGGTGGACCAGGAGCGCCGGCGCTGCTTGCAGGAATGGCGCGCCTGGTTCGAAGACGTCCAGCGCAAACAGGCTGATGAAGGCGGCGAACAGCACGGCTAAGACACGTGGGGTCCAATACAGGAAGCGTTTCATTGGAACCTCTCCTGGTTTCCAGTTTCCAGTGTAGACCCCGCCGGGCTGGCTGACCAGTGATGAACGTCGCCATCCTGGCGGCGGTCGAGGCTGCCCCTCAGGCCGGACTAGCACGCGGGGCAGGAGCCCCGGGACAAATGGCGCGCCGCGGCGGTAGACGCGTCACTGCTGCGCCGCGGCTACTTGACAGCCGACAACAGATCCACTAGAATGAGCAAGATACCCCACCCCGGCTGGGGGGGGATCGCCGCAGGAGGCTGACGTGGAAACCGCCAAATCCGAAGCGCTGAAACGGATGAAGAGCATCGCGGGGCACGTCAAGGGCATCGAGCGGATGCTCGAGAGTGATGCCTATTGTATTGACGTGATCAAACAAATCCAGGCCGTCGATGCAGCTCTGGCCAAGGTCAGCGGGCTGCTGCTCGAAGGCCATCTGCATTCGTGCGTGATCACCGCCGTGCGCGGTGAAGACCTGCAGGAACGTGAGCGTGTGCTGGACGAAATCGCCCAGGTCTTCACGACCTCTACGAAAATCTAGCGCGGCGCTCGACACCCCTACTCATATTAGGAGAAGCAGCGATGACGACCATTACTTTGAAAGTGCCGGCGATCTCGTGTGGGCATTGCGTCCACACTATCAAGAGCGAGCTCGGTGAGCTGCCCGGCGTCAAGTTGGTGAATGCCAGCGAGCAAACCAAGCTGGTCACGATTGGCTTCGAGCCGCCCGCCACGCAGGCGCAGATTGAGAGCACGCTGGCCGAGATCAACTACCCGGCCGAGAAGTTGGTCTCGCTATAGCACTTGGGGCCCAGCCGGGACGACAGCCCGGCATCGTGAATATGGGGCGGGCGGAAACGCTGCCGGCGCGGCGGCATTGGTGACCCATGACGACGAAAACAGTGACACTGCCGATTACGGGCATGACGTGCGCCAACTGCGTCAGCACGGTTGAGCGCAACCTCAAGCGGCTGGAGGGCGTGGAAACGGCCGCCGTCAACCTGGCCTCGGAGCGCGCCGAGGTTGTCTACGACGCGGACAAGCTCGGTCAGCCCGAGATCATCGCCCGGATTGAGCGCGCCGGCTACGGCGTTGCCCAGGGCGAGGCGCTGCTGCCCATCCGGCACATGGCCGACGACTCGGACGCCCGCCGACTGGAGCGGGCGCTGTCGGCGCTGGAAGGCGTCACGAGCGCCCAGGTGAGCCTGGCCACCGAACAAGCCACCGTCAGCTACATCCCCACGCTGCTCAGCCAGGCCGACCTGCGCCGGGCGGTGGACGAGGCCGGGTTCGAGGCGATCGAGGTCACCGGCAGCAGCGAGGACGCCGAGCAGGCGGCACGCGATAAGGAGATCGCCCATCAGCGGCACTTGTTGTTTACGGGCCTGCTGTTCAGCGTGCCGCTCTTCGTGCTGTCCATGTCGCGCGACGTGGTGCACAACGTCGAGGACCTGCGCAACTTTCTTCCCGGGCTGTATCACTGGCCCTATCTCGACTGGGTGTTCCTGGTGCTGGCAACGCCGGTGCAGTTCTATGTAGGCTGGCAGTACTACGTCGGCGCGTACAAAGCGCTGCGCAACCGCAGCGCCAACATGGACGTGCTGATTGCCATGGGCTCGAGCGTGGCCTACCTGTACAGCCTGGCGGTGCTGCTGCTGGATACCTTTGCCAACTACCCCCTGGGCCACCTGTACTTTGAGACCGCGGCCGTCATCATCACGCTGATCATCCTGGGAAAGTACCTGGAGGCGCGCGCCAAGGGCCGCACCTCGAGCGCCATCAAGCAGTTGATGGGGCTGCAGGCGCGCACCGCCCGGGTGGTGCGCGGTGGCGCTGAGCGGGACGTTCCGGTCGACGACGTGCGCGTGGGCGATAACGTGATCGTGCGCCCAGGCGAGAAGTTCCCGGTCGACGGCGTCGTGATCGAGGGGCGCTCGTCGGTCGACGAATCGATGCTGACGGGCGAGAGCCTGCCGGTGGCCAAGGGGCCGGGCGACAAAGTTGTCGGCGCCACGCTCAACAAGCAGGGCCTGCTCAAGTTCGAGGCCACGCGCGTGGGTCGTGAGACCGCCCTGGCGCAGATCGTGCACCTGGTGCAGGCTGCCCAGGGCAGCAAGGCCCCGGTTCAGCGCCTGGCCGACCAGGTTTCGGCCATCTTCGTCCCGGCTGTCATTGCCATCGCGTTGGTGACGTTCACCGGCTGGATGTTCTTCAGCGGCAGCTACCCGGCCAACTTCCTGCTCCAAAGGGCGTTGATCAACGCCGTGGCGGTGCTGGTGATCGCCTGCCCGTGCGCGCTGGGCCTGGCGACGCCCACGGCCGTCATGGTAGGCATGGGTAAGGGGGCCGAGGCCGGCATCCTCTTCAAGAACAGCGAGGCGCTGGAGCGGGCAGGGCGCATCGCGACGGTGGTGCTCGACAAGACCGGCACCATCACCCGCGGCCAGCCGGCCGTCACCGATATCGTGGTCGACGGCTGGCGCGAGGGTGAAGACGCCTTGCTGCGGCTGGCGGCCTCGGCCGAAAAGGGCAGCGAGCATCCGCTGGGCGAGGCCATCGTGGCCGCGGCCGGCGAACGCGGCCTGGCGCTGGCGGCGCCGGCAGGGTTCGCCGCTGAAGCCGGGCACGGGGTGGCGGCGACGGTGGACGGCCGGGCCGTGCTGGTCGGCAGCGCGCGGATGATTGCGGCGCGCGGCCTGGCGCTGAACGGGCTGGAGCCGGTCGTGCAGCGGCTGCAGGCCGAGGCCAAGACGGCCATGTTGGCGGCCGTGGACGGCCAGGTGGCCGGCGTGATCGCCGTGGCCGACACCATGAAGGAGGGCTCGGCCGAGGCTGTTGCGGAACTGCGCCGGATGGGGCTGCGCGTGGTGATGCTGACCGGCGACAACCGACTAACCGCCGAGGCCATTGGGCGCGCGGCCGGTGTGGATGAGGTGGTGGCCGAGGTGCTGCCGGGCGACAAAGCCGAGCACGTCAAGCGTCTGCAGGCTGGGCCGGCCGGCGCCAGGCACGCGCCCACAGTCGCGATGGTCGGCGATGGCATCAACGACGCCCCGGCGCTAGCGCAGGCCGACGTCGGCATCGCCATCGGCACCGGCACCGACGTGGCCATGGCGGCAGCGCCGGTGACGCTCATCAGCGGCGACCTGCGCGGCGTGCCGCGCGCCATCGGCCTATCGCGGCGCATCATGCGCACGATCCGGCAGAATCTGTTCTGGGCGTTCTTCTACAACGTGATCTTGATCCCGGCCGCGGCGCTGGGCTTCCTCAGTCCCATCCTGGCGGCCGGCGCCATGGCCTTCAGCTCGATCTTTGTGGTCAGCAACAGTCTGCGCCTGCGGCGGCATCGCCTGGCATAGGCAGGCGGCGCCCGATGACCCCCGCCCAAGAGTGGCGGGGGTTTTTTTTATTGCGGTGAGAGGAGTTTGGCTGGCCGCGGCCAACTGCTGAGCCGGTTGAGCGCGGCGAACGCTTGGGCGACGGTGTGGTTGGAGAAGCGCAACTCATAGCTGCGGCCGCCTGGCGCCATCTTGCCGCCGACGCCGGCCACGTAATCGCTGTTGCCCAGCCAGCAGCGGCGCACTCAGCGCGCCGTGGACCCGGTTCGGGCCAATCTCGATATCATCAACTTGCAGCCAAATGCCGTACAATTCACCCAACAGGGCTCGGTCGTCGGCCGCATCGAGCACGCTGGCTGGACGATTGGGGTCAGCATGATCGACACGGGCTTGGGTATCGCGGCCGAGGACCGGCCGAAGCTGTTCGCTAAGTTCATGCTGGTGGGGGGCGCCCAGGCTAGCAAACCGCGCGGCAGAGTGTGGGACTGCCGATCTCGCAACAGATCATCGAGCCCACGGCGGCCGCCGGTGGGACGCCAGCGAACCGGGACGAGGCAGCGGGTTTTCCTTTAGCCTGCCAGTCGCCGAGGCCGCCCCGCTGGCAGGGCCGGCGCCGGCGGGCAGACAAGCGCCGGCCCTGCCAGACCCGCGCCGGTCACCGGCTCAGACGGCCGCGCTCACGCTGAGAGCGGGCGCGGGGCCACGGAGCGGGAGGTCAACAACGCCATGGATCAAGTCACCTCCGCCCCCGGAACGGGCGACTTCGCGCAAGCCGAGCTCACGGTTCCAGCCGACGTGCGCTATTTGGTCATCATCCGCCGGTTTATTCACGAGGCCGCCCAAGTCCTCGGCGCGGCCACCAAGTCCATTGACGACCTCGTCCAGGCCGCCGACGAACTGGCGACTAACGCCATCCTGCACGGCTATCGCGGCCAACTCGGCTGGATTGAGGTCGCGGTGCGGCCGGCCGGCGGCGATCTGCTCGTGATTCTCCGGGATCAGGCGCCGCCCTTTGATCCGAGGCTGGTGCCCGAGCCTGATCTGTCTTTGCCGCTCGAACGCCGTCCGGTAGGCGGATTGGGAGTATATTTGAGCCGTATACTGACCGACGAAATCCGCTACCACGCGCTGCCGGCCGGGGGCAACGAGGTGATTCTGGTCAAGCGCGGCGTGCGCGCCGCCAAATGAAGGAGCTGCCCACATGAACGTGAGCACCGATCATTTCGAGGGACGTGTGCCGGTTACGATCATGAATGTGCAGGGCGACGTCGACGCGTCCAACTATCAGGATCTCATCGCCCGCGCGCGCGAGCTGTACGCCGGCGGCGCGCGCCACATTTTGATCGACTTGAGCAAGGTGCCCTATATGGGCAGCTCCGGGCTGGTAGCGCTGCACAGCATTGCCGTGCTGCTGCGCGGCCAGCAGTCGCCTGACCCGGATGCGGGCTGGCAAGCGTATCACCAGATCGGCCGCGATGTCGAGCGAGGCGCGCAGCACGCCGTCAAACTGCTCAGCCCGCAGCCGCCTGTAACCCGCGTGCTCCAGACGTCCGGTATGGATCGCTTCTTTGAAGTGCACGCCGATCGCTCGGCGGCCCTGGCTTCCTTCTAGAGCTGGGCGGGTGCGCTGTTTGCTGTGAGCACCGAATCGGAGCGCGTGCCGCTGAGCCGGCTGCTGCGTCCGCCGGAGGCCAGACCTGGCTGCAGGCCTTTGCCGGGCTGGTGGGTCTGCAGCCGGTGGCCGTGGCGGACGTTGGCGCCAGCTGGCTGGCTCGCGGGACTGGGGCGCACAGCTCCTCGCCGGGCTGCTGGCTGACCTTGGCGCGGCAGCGCCGGTAGCCGCCCAACCATCCGCACCACCTCGATGAGCCGCCGCGATCCCCGCGCTGAGCTCGAGCGCGCGAACCGCTTGATTTCAGCCGACAACCGCGCCCAACTCCTTCTGAGCGCCTTCTATGCGCCCCTGGTGACCTTTAGCCTACCGGCGGCTGCAAATGCGCCAGGAACCATTCGCGCGCCCGCCGGGCGGCGATGTCGATACCGCCACTTGCCTCCAGCACGCGGCTGACACCTGGCAAGACGTCGATCCGCTTCTCGGAAGGAAGCTGCTCAAAGGCGAATTGGTGCCGCTCTAGCGTGGGCAGGTCCTGGTCGCCCACCAACAGCAGCGTCGGGGCCTGGACGTGCGGCAGAACATCGCCGGCCAGATCAGGCCGGCTGCCACTGATGACGATCGCCCTCACTTGGTCGGGCCGGCGGGCAGCGGCTACCAGCGCCGCGGGGGCGGCCGGGCCGTCGCCGAAATAGCCGCGCTCCAACCTCCGCGTGTCGGAGTGGCTGGCGGCCCAATCGGCCGCGTTCTGCAGTCGCTCAGCCAGGAATGCCGGGTCGGGCTGCTGGTCCAAAGAGCGTCGCGCCGCGGCGGCCTCGGCCGGCGTGAGCAAGTTGGCCAGCAGCGTACCCAGGCCGCCCTGCCGGAATGCCGCGGCCAGCAGCCGGTAAGGCTGGCTCGGCTGGTCGTTGGCGCTGACCAAGATGACCAGGCCGGCTGCGCCGCGGGGAACGCTGAGCGCGGCCTCCAGGGTGAAGGTGCCCAAGCGTACGTCGACGGTGTGCTCGTCAGCCCGTAATCGAGGCGTATCCATGGCATGGGGCCGCGCGCCGGCGCTGCCGCGCCTCCGGCCGGCTGGAGGCAGGCTGGCGAGCCGCGCTTAGGCCTCGGCCTTACCATATCGAGGCCGGGGATCGCCAGGTATCAGCCCCTGGCTGATTCGACAGTAGGACGGAACTCCAGCGCCTGTCAGCCGCGGTCTTACATCCTGCCAAGAGGGGGCTCGCAACGCGAAGGGGGACTGCGGCGCGACCCTCTCAACGGGCCGGGGAGGCTACGTGGTGTGGAGTTATGTGGCAGCCGGCGCGCCGGCCAGGGCGCGCTCGAGCGCGGCGGCGATTTCGCGGGCCGCGGTGACGAGGGCGGGGACGGCGTCGTAAGCGGCCTGGCCGGCGCGGTCGGCCGCCTGCGCGGCAGGCGAATAGGGCAGGTAGCCCAGCACGGGCAGGCCTGGAGAGTGCGCGGCCACGTAGCCGGCGTCGGCGGCCGTCTGGATCTTGTTGCCGACCAGGTACAGGCGCCGCAGCCCAATATCGCTGGCCAGGCGTTTGATTTGGGCGGCTGTGTCTAGGCTGCGCTTGCCCGGCTCGACCACGGCGATCAGCGCGTCGACGGCTTCCGCCGTGGCGCGCCCCAGGTGCTCGACGCCAGCGTACATGTCGAGCAGCACGACCTCATCGCGCCGCAGGAGGATATGCGCCACGAGCTGCTTGAGCAGCACGCTTTCAGGACAAATGCAGCCCGAGCCGCCCTTTCCGACCGCTCCCAACTGCAGCAGGCGAATGCCGCGCTCGTGCAGCGCGAAGCGGTCGGGGAGGTCGTCGACGCGGGGATTGAGCCTGAAGTAGCCGCCCATCGTTCCGGGTTGCGCGCCGGTCCGCTCGGAGATCAGTTCTGCCATCGCTGCAATCGGCGTGAGGCGCTGCAGCGCGGCCGGATCGAAGCCGAGCGCAGCGCCCAGGCAGGGGGAGGGATCGGCGTCGATAGCCAGCACCGTGCGCCCCTGCTCGGCGTACAGGTAAGCCAGCAGGCTGGCCAGGGTGGTTTTGCCCACCCCGCCTTTGCCCGTGACGGCGAGTTTCATGTGATGATCCCTTTCGCCAGACCGCGTCGCCGCGCCTCGGCGCGCAAGGCCAGGATAATTGGCGCTATGTCGGTGGAGCCGCCGCAGGCGACGTGTCATCCGACCAGAGCGTGCGGCCGACAATGGCGCTTTCGTCGTCCATGTGTGTCAGTTGCAGCGGCCCTTCGCCAGGCCAACGAAGCCGGCGACCAAACGCCTCGTCGGCAATATCGGTCTGGACAAAGCGCGCGACGCCGTCGGGTGCCATGATCTCGCCCGCCGCTTCGGCGCCCTGCGCGGCCACCACCGCCACGATCACGCGGGCGCCAAGGGCGGCCAGTGTGCGCGCCACCTGGTGGCCGCAGAAGCGATGATGCCACCAGCCACGTATCTGGCGCGCGGCCCGGCTAGAGCGGCAGCGCTGTTCCCAGGCCGCGCTCGCGCGCCCTGTGGAAGACCCGGATGGCCGTGGCCATGTCGTCCAGCGCCAGTCCCAGGTTGATGGTCATCGTGCGCTCGGCGGGCGACTGCCGCCCCTGCTTGCGACCCGCGGCCAGCTCGCCCAGGTCGGCGTAAGGCTCCGGCGTCGACTGGAAGTAGCCGGCCTCGCGGTAATAGCGCATCTGTGCGTGGTCGTCGGTGGCCAGGCGGTCGATCTCGGACAGCGCCGGGCCCTGCCAGTACGAGTCGAAGTCCACGGCCGAAGCGAATGCCCCGGGCGCCAGCCAGCCGGCCTCGATGGTGGGCTGCGGATGCTTGAGGATCGGCCCGCTGGTGACCACCAGGTCCACCCCGCGCACGGCCTCCGCCGGCGTGCTCGCCGGCGCCACCTCGATCCCCAGCCGCGCCTGCATCTCGGCGGCGTAGTGCTCGGCGATCTCGGGATACCTGTCATAGGCGCGTACCCGCTCGAGTTTGAACAGGCAAGCCAGTGCCTCGAGGTTGCTGCGGCCCTGCACGCCGCACGCCAGGATGCCGGCCGTGCGGCTGTCGGGGCGGGCCAGGTACTTGGCGGCCACCGCCGTGGCCGCGCCGGTGCGCTGTGCCGTGATCCAGGAGCAGTCCATCACCGCCAGGGGTAGCCCGGTGTCGGGATCGTTCAGGATCAGCAGTCCGCTGATGTAGGGCAGGCCTTTGGCCTGGTTGGCCGGGTAGCCCGCCACCCACTTGATCCCGGCGGCCCCCAGGCTCTGAATGTAGGCCGGCATGGCGTGGATAAAGGCATCCGGGCGCGTGTGAATGCCGGGTTTGGGCGGCATTTCCACCCGGCCGGCGCCCTTCTCGCGGAACATTTCGTCCAGGGCCGCAATGGTCTCGACCATGGGCAGGCCGGCCGCTTCCACGTCAGCTCGTGAGAGGTAGAGAAAGGTGGTTGTCATGGCAGGTAGGTAGTCAGTAGGCCTGTGGCGAGCGCCGCTGTAAGCTGCTCGGTGATCTCGACGCCCAGGCCGCAGAGTGACAGGCGCAGTGCGGCGCCGGCGTGGTCGTAGTGCAGGTGGCGGATCTGCAAGCGGCCGTCGTCCCAAACGGCGTAGGTGGCATCGGGCACGCCATGGCGCGGCTGTCCCAGGCTGCCAGGGTTGACGACCACGCGCCGGCCCCATTGGCGCAGCGCGGGCAGATGCGTGTGGCCCACGACCAGCACGTCGGCCGCCACGCCGGAGTACAGGTTTTCCAGCGCGGCCTCGCAGGCGAGCGCGGGGCTGAATTCGCCACCCAGCGGGTCGACCGGGGTGGCATGGCACAAGTGGAAGCGCGCGCCACCGATTTCTACCGTAGCAGTCAGCGGCCAGGCGGCGAGGGCGGCCAGGTCGGCCAGCGCCAGCCGGCGCCGGGCCATTTCCAGGGTCTGTTGGGCGGCCTCGGCCAGCTCAGCCGGCAAGCCCGGCGGGGCGCCGCCCGTGGCCTGGGTGAGCGCGTAGTCGTGGTTGCCCTGCACCGCGGCCTGGCTGTTCCCTCGCAGCCAGCGCACACACTGGGCCGGTTCCGGCCCATAGCCCACCGCATCACCAGCGAACAACACCGCGTCGGGCTGCTGCTCGGCGCGCTGGAGCGCCAGCAGAGCTTCCCAATTGGCGTGGATATCCGCCAGCAGGATGACGCGCATACTGTCAGGCGGGGATCAGGGCCGGCGCGGGCATGGCCGGCCGCAGCCCCGCTTCTCGCACCAGGCGCGGCACGATCGACTCCCAGCCGACCGCCATGAAGTGGATGCCGTTGACGCCGGGCAGGCGCCGGACGCGCTCGACGATCTCCAGCGCGATCTGCACACCTTCTTCTTTGGCGTCGCTGGCCCTCTCCAGACGTTCGACCAGCGCCGGCGGCATCACGATTCCGGGCACCTCGCTGATGAGGCGCGCGGCCTTGGCGCTGCGGACGGGCGTAATGCCCGCCAGGATGAAGACGCGCCCGAGCACTCCCGCGCGGTCGAGGGCTTCCAGCCAGCGCTCAAATCCCTCGACGTCATAGACCAGGTTGGTCTGGAAGAACTGCGCGCCGGCATTGACCTTCTTGGCCTCCCGCAGCGCCTGGAAGCGATTGGTCGAGGCATAGGGCGACCCGGCCGCGCCGATGAACAGGGGCGGCGCCGACTTTAGCTCGCGCTGGTCGAGGAAGTGACCCTCATCGCGCATGCGGCGGAACATCCAGATCATCTGAATCGAGTCGATGTCCCAGATGTCCATGCGGCCGTGCGGTGAGGGCCCCAGGCGGGGATGATCTCCGGTCAGGCACAGCACGTTACGGATGCCCAGCGCGGCGGCGCCCAGGATGGTGCTCTGCACCCCCATGCGCGTCCGTTCGCGGGCCGCGATCTGCATCACCGGCTCCAGGCCGTGCTGCACCGCCAGGGCCGAGCACACCAGGGACGACATGCGCGGCGTGGCCGACGGGTTGTCGGTGAAGTTGGCTGCGTCGATGTGGCCGCGCAGCAGGTTGATCTTCTTGACGAGGTCGTCCGCCGTCGCGCTCAAGGGCGGGGCGATCTCGGCCGTGACGACGAACTCGCCGGCCGTGAGCTTGGCCTCCAGGTTGGAGACCGGCTCGTGCCGCGGCGGCACGTGAGGCTGGTCGTCGCCCTGCCACCATTGCGGCTGGCGAATGGCGCGGAAGAAATCATCCCACGCCTTCGCCCGCTCGGCCGGCGGCGCTTGCGCGGCCTTGACGGCTGCCTTGACCCCGCCGAACGCGCGCCATTGGCGATAGACGTCCATCCAGGTGTCGGTGCCGACCTTTTCCCAGTCCAGCGGAGGCAGCACTTCCATCAGCTTGTCCGTGCGGCCCAGCTTTTCGGCGCGCTGGTAGATCTTATACCAGATACAGGGGCGGGTCGAATCCACGTAGCAGTGCTCTGGGGTCGAGCCCCCGCACGGGCCGTTGCGCAAGCCCTTGGGACATTCCATCGGGCAAATGAAGGCCGTTTCCTGCAGGAGGCAGTTGCCGCACATGCGGCAGCCAAAGAGCGCCCCCTTGACGGCCCGCTCGACGGCCTCCACCAGGCGATCAAAGGGCGGATCCTTGTGAAATGGTAGGTAGGCCGGCTGCCACCGGCGCCCGGGCGTAAAACCAGGCATTCCAGGCCTCCTGTCAGCGCTACAGCCGCAAGTACGAGTCGGTGTAGATCACCTTGTTGAGCAGGATCTGGACGGTCTTCCAGACCTCGGCCTGCCGCGGGTCGCTGAAGTCCACCACCGCCGGGTCGAGCGCCTCGCCGGCGGCTACGGCGTCGTGCAGCTTGAGCAGCAACCGTCCCAGCCCAGTCGCATCGTCGCGCTGTTCGACGATGCGCAACCACGCCATCAGCTCGCGGTCGAGCGGATCGAGGATGACGGCGTCGACCCCGACCGCCATGAGCATGACCAGGTAGGTACGGTTGATCAGCGGGCGCATGACCGCCGGCACCGCGTTGGACACGTTCGACAGGCCGACGTTGACCAGCGGCGGCGGATCGGAGACCAGCTTGAGCATGCGCACCGCCTCGATGCAGTGCGGCACGTATTCCTGGCATCCCGAAACGGTCAGGACCAGCGGGTCGATGAGCAGGTCGCTCATCGGCAGGCCGACTTCTTCGGCGCGCGGGATGAGCTTATCCATCGCCAGGCTGACGCGCGCGTCGGCCGTGACCGGGATGCCCTCCTTGGCCAGGGTCAGGGCGATCAGCTTGGCGCCGTACTGCGCTGCCAAGGGCGGCACCGCGGCCAGGCGTTCCGCCTCAGCCGAGGTCGAGTTGATAATGGCGTTGGCCCGGCCGTTGCGCTTGGTCTTCTCCAGGCCGGCCTCAATCGCGGCCAGGTTGGTGGTGTCGAGCGACAGCAGCATGTCGCCGACGGCCGCGTGCATGCAGTCCACCAGCCAGTCCATCACCTCCGGCCCGGCCTTCTTCTGCGGGCCGATGTTCAGGTCCAGGGCGTGCGCGCCGGCCTCCTTCTGATGGCGGGCCAGTTCGACAAGAAAGGCGCCGTCGCGAGCGGCCAAAGCCTCTTTGACCTTGGGCGAGATGATGTGGATGCGTTCCCCAATTAACAACATAATAGCCTCCTAAGCGGTGCTGTCCAGGCTAGGCTCGCGCTGGCCCGCCTGTGATCGCTCTCGGCGAGGGCTGGCCGCCCGCCATCGAGCAGCGCGCCACGAGTTGGCTGGCCAGCGCCTCCAGCGCGGCCACCGCCGGCGATCGGGGGTCGATGCTCGCCACGGGCCGGCCCAGGGCGTCCAGCTCGCCGATGGCCGGGTCGTTCGGTACGATTGCCGCCAGCGGCACCGGGAACTCCGCCAGTGCCTGCTGCATGGGCGCGGGCAATTCGCCCGCCGCTCGGTTGACCACCAGAAGGCACCGGCCGACCTGGATCTGAAGCTCGTCGGCCAGCTTGACGATGGCCTCGGCAGCCTTCAGGCCGCGCATGGTGGGATCGCTGACGGCCAACAGCACGTCGACGTTGCGCGTCGTGCGCCGCGAGAGGTGTTCCATGCCCGCCTCGTTGTCGATCACGACAAAGCTGTACTGCCGGCCTAGTCCATCGATGATTTCGCGCAGCATGTGGTTGACGGCGCAGTAGCAGCCCTGGCCTTCGGGCCGCCCCATCACCAGCAGATCCACCTGGTCGCCCTCTTCCACCGCCAGCCGCAGCTCGGTGTTGAGGTAGTCGCGACGGGCGATACCCGTGCCCACGGCGCCGGCCTGCACCCCGGCCAGCAGTCCCTCGCGGATGTCGCCGACCGTGGTCCCGAGCGGCAAACCGAGAGCCAGGTGCAGGTTGGCGGCCGGATCGGCGTCGATGGCCAGCGTGGCGCCGGCCCGCAGGCGGACGAGATAGCGGATGAGCAGGGCTGCCAGCGTAGTCTTCCCGGTTCCGCCCTTGCCGGCTAATGCGATCGTCAATGACATCGGAGTCGCCTAGAGCTCGTGGTCGCTGTGCGGGCTGGTTTGATACAGGTCAAGCCGCGCCAGCTGGCGGTGCTGCTCGGCAATGATGGCCTTGAGCACGTCCCCGATGGAGATCACGCCCACCAGCCGGCCTTCCGTGTTCAGGACCGGCAGGTGCCGGACGTGCTTGTGCGTCATCAGCGTCATGCAGTGTTCGAGCGAGTGCTCAGGATTGACCCAGAACACGCTGGCGGTCATGACCTCGCGCACCGGCGTGGACTTTGAGCCGCGGGCCGCCAGGATGCCGCGGCGCGCGTAGTCGCGCTCCGACAGAATGCCCACCAGGCGGCCGGCGCTGACGACCGGCAACGCGCCGATATCGTGGTCGGCCAGCAGCTGCAGCGCGCTAAAGACCGTGGCCTCGGGCGCGATCGTCCAGACCTCCTTGCCTTTGTCCAAAAGCAGATCCTTGACCGTCGTCATGGCTTACCTCCCCGGGACGATGCCGCCAGCGCGTCTTCGCCCGCGGCCGCCAGCCGGGCGACTGTAGGGAACTGTCCCAGGTCGGTATGGGGCAGGAAGAGCGCGCTGGTAAAGGCATCGTAAAATGTGTTGTCGGCCGACAGCTCCAGGTAAGTCATCCTGGCGGCAATAGCCTGCAGGCGGCTCCGGGCCTGCCGCGAGAGCAGCGCCAGGTAAGCGCCCAGCACCGCGGTGTTGCCCAGGAAGGTAAAGCGTTCCCACGCCAGGTCGGGGAGCAGACCGATCTGGACCGCCTTCTCGACGTTGAGGTATTGGCCGAACGATCCGCCGACCAGCAGCCGCTCCACCGCGTCCAGGCTCAGGCCCACGCTTTGGGCCAGGACGGCGAACCCGGCGAAGATGGCGCCCTTGGCCCGGATCAGGTTGTCGATGTCGACCGCCGTGAGCACGATGTCGCGCCCAGTGGCCGCCTCTGCCGCCCAGGCAACGACATATTCCGCCCCGTGATCGCCAATCCGAACCCGGGGTGTGTCCTGGTCGAGCTTGAAGTTGCCCCTCTTGTCGATAAGGCCGGTGATGAACAGCTCGGCCAACAGCGCAATCAGCCCCGATCCACACAGCCCGCGTGGCGCGCCTTCGCCGATGACGCGGTAGGTCGGCTCGTGCGTGGCCTGGTTGATCCACACCTCTTCAATCGCCCCACGCGTGGCGCGCATCCCACAGAGCACGCCCGCGCCCTCAAAGGCCGGGCCGGCCGAACAGGCGCACGTCATCAGCCAATCGCGGTTACCCAGCACGATCTCGCCGTTGGTGCCCACGTCGATGAAGAGCGTCAGGGCCTGGCTGTCGGCCAGCCCGCAGGCGAGCACGCCCGCGGTGATATCAGCGCCGACGTAGGAGGCCACGCCCGGCAGGCAGTCGACATTGGCCAGCGGGTGCAGCTCCAGCCCAAGCGCGCCGGCCAGCCAAGGCGTGGGCCGGGTAGCGGCCGGGATATAGGGGGCCAGGCGGATCGAAGCCGGCGGGATGCCCAGGAACAGGTGCAGCATGATAGTGTTGCCGACCACGCTGGCTTTGTAGAGCTGGTCGGGCCGCACGTGGTTGCGCGCCGCCAGCCGGCCAATCAGGGTGTTGATGGTCGCCCGCACCAGGCTGACTAATTCGTCCAGGCCGTTGTTCTTGCCGGCGTAGATCACGCGCGAAATGACGTCTTCGCCGCGCGCGATCTGACCGTTGTATTCCGCGGCCGTGTCGATCACCTGGCCGCTGTGCAGGTCAACGAGGTAGATCGTGACGGTGGTTGTGCCAATGTCGATCGCCAGGCCAAACAGACCGGCCGGCGCCTGCGCTGCGCCAGGCAGCAGCTCGATCAGCCGCACCGGTCCGCCTGGCCGGTGCCAGGTGTCCGTCTCGACGATGGCCGTGACGCGCCAGTTGGAAGACCGCAGCCGCTCGCCGATTGTAGGCAGCAGGGGCAGGGGGATTTCGAGCCCGCGGATGCCGTAGGCTGCCAACCCGCGCTCGACGCGGGCCCAATCGTCCACGGCGTCGGCCAGCGTGGGTTCGGGCAGCGCCAGGGCAAACGCCCGTATGGTTTGATCGCGGGCGGGGTCGTAGTCGAAGGGCGCCTCCACGCGGCGGGCGCATTTGTCGGTTACCATCCGCCGCTCGAGCTCAGCTTCGGTTGCCAGCAGGCGCACTGTGGCATCGCCTTCCACCATGGCCTGGCAGGCCAGCGCGTATCCGGCCTCGAGATCGGCCGGGCTGAGACGCAGCGTGGAGCGCCGCCGCACGCTGCCGGCCGTCACCTGAACCACGCACCGCCCGCAGCGTCCCTGGCCGCCGCAGGGCTGTCCCAGCTCCAGGCCCGCCTCGCGCAGCCCTTCCGTCAGCGTGGTGCCCGTCGCCAGCCTCACGCTCCGCCCGGCTGGCAGCCACGTCACCGTGTGGACAGCCATTCCGCCTCGCTCCTTAGCGCCACTCGTTGTAAGCCTCGCAGACCTGGCCGGGATACGACGCTGACCCAAAGTTGGCAGGCCTCTCGGCACTCGTTGGCGGCAGTTCTATAGCGTCTTCTGCCCCCACACTAGCTTCAGAAAACCGGGCAGATCAACGGCCTCCTTGGGGCCGACCATGATCTGCCAGCCCGGCAGGGCCTCTTCAAGCTCGCCCGACAGCACGGCCACTTGGCCGGGCAGGATCAAGCGCTTGTGGTTGAGCTTGCCCGCGATGGCGCAGCCATTGACCGCCTTGGCGATGCGGTCGGCGTCGAACTTGCCGGCGGCCCAGGCGGTCAGCACGCTCATCCCCTCGGCGTCGGTCACCACCAGCCAGCCCGGCCAGCCCGAGCCTTCGACCTCGTTGTTGACGGCGAAGTAGGTGATCGAGAAGTTGGTGGTCACCATCAGGGGCGCGTCGGGACCCGGATTGTTGATCTCGTACAGGCCGGGCTGCACCTGGATGGGCTTCTGCGGATCGGTGTAGATGTTCTGGCGCAGCACCAGCAGGGGATAGACGGCGGCTGGATCGAACCCGTCGATGACGATGAAACCGGCATACTTGGCGATGGCTTGCGCCGCCATCACCACGGCGTCCACGCTCGCCGCCTCGCCCGGAAAGGCGATGAGCGGATAGCCCAGGGCGCGGAACCCCTTCTTGACCGCCAGGCGCCGGAGCTGGGTGAAGGCCTGCAGCGCCGGGCCCGGTTCGCGCGCCAGCGGGTCGAGCACCAAGTCCTCGACGCCGGCTTGCTTGAGTGCCGCCGTCAGCTCGGCCAGCTTCTCGAGTGAGGGAGCTTTGACGGCCAGCGGGCATTTGGCCGCTTTGGCGATTTCGGCCATAGCTTGCCAGTTGGCTTCAGCAGCGGCGTACAGCAGCGGTTGGACGCCCGCGGCGGCCTGCGCTCCCTGGGCCAGCACGTCCGGTTGGTCTGCCATGAGGATGAGCGGCTTGCGGCTGGCCCGGCGCGCGGCGGCCACGGCCGCGCCGAAATCAACGCCCGGCGCGTCGGCCTCCACCGCGATACCGTCCACGCCCAGCTTGATGCCCACGTAATCCACGAGGTAGGCCTCGAGCGCGCGCGCGGCCGCCTCGATGGCTTCTGCGCCGGCGCTGGCCTTCACGCGCACGAACAGGCCCGGCCGGTGGTAAAAAGTCTTTTCGTGGCGGAACAGCACTGTTTCGTTGCCGGCTTCCAGCCTGCCGCCTTCCCCGGCCACGGTCACCAGCCGGATGGACGGCGCCGCGGCGGCTTCGAGCTTGGCCTTGGCGGTGTCGCTCACGTGCGGGCAGGACTTCAGCTCCGCCTGCTTGGCGGCCAGCTTCATCGCAAACGCCAGGCAGGTAGGAAAGCCGCACTCCTTGCAGTTGGTCTGCGGCAGCAGCTTGTAGATGTCGAGTCCAGTCAGTG
>JADLEU010000028.1 GCA_020845955.1 Anaerolineales bacterium | reverse complement strand
CTTGGTGATCTGTGCGTCAGGGGTACACCCGGTCCCATCTCGAACCCGGCCGTTAAGCCTGACAGCGCCGATGGTACTCGGCGGGCAACCGCCCGGGAGAGTAGGTCATCGCCAAGTGCACTGGCTCACCGGCTCGCGCCCTTAGCGGTGCGAGCGAGGCCCCGCCCACCCCATAAAGGTGGGCGGGGCTGTTTAACGCCTGGGGCGGCCGCGAACCGGCGCGGGTCTCATGGTATGATTCGGCCGATGGATGAACCGGCGCTCATCAGCGAGGCCCAGAACGGCGACCTGAACGCCTTCAATCGTCTGGTCCTCGAGTACCAAACGACGGCCTACAACCTGGCCTACCGCATCATGGGCGAGGCCGATGCGGCTGCCGATGCCGCTCAGGAAGCCTTCATCTCGACCTACAAGAACCTGCGCCACTACCGCGGCGGCTCGTTCAAGGCCTGGCTGCTGCGCATCGTAACCAATGCTTGCTATGACGAGCTGCGGCGCCGCAAACGCCGTCCGGCGGCTTCGCTGGATGCCCTGACTGTGGTCGAGAAGGGACCCGACGCCGACACCGAAGCGGCGCTGGTTTCGCGCGATGAATCGCCGGAGGCCTTCACCGAGCGCCGGGAGCTGGCCAAGCAATTGCAGAGCTGCCTGGACCGGTTGCCCGAGGATATGCGCACCGTGGTGGTCATGTCAGATGTGCTGGGCATGGATTACGCCGAGATCGCGACCAGCACAGGCGCCGTCCTGGGGACGATCAAGTCACGGCTGTCGCGCGCCCGGGCGCGCATGCGCGATTGCCTGCGCCAGAGCAAAAACTGGGAACTTCTGCCGCGTGCTTTCCGTCTAGAAGAAGAGACGACGCTATGAAGACGCCCCAGGATATTGACCGGCTTTCTGCCTATATCGACAACCAACTGACGCCGGCCGAACGGGCTGCTCTGGAGGCGCGCTTGACGGCAGAGCCGCAGCTGCGTGAGATGCTGAGCGACCTGGGCCTGACGGTGCGGGCGCTGCGGGCGCTGCCGGCTGTTACGCCGCCGCGCAGCTTTGCGCTGACGCCGGCTCAGGCAGGCGCCTCTCGCCAAGGGGCAGCCCGGAGCCCGTGGTTTCCGGCGCTGCGCCTGGCCACGGCGCTGTCGGCGCTGATGCTGGCCGTGGTCGTGGCCGGAGACCTGGGGAGCGGCCTGCTGGCCATGCGCCCGGCCGCCACCGAAGAAGCCGCGAGGGCGGTGGTCACGGCGCCAGTCGAGGCGCCGGTGGTTGGCCCAACGGCGAGCCAAACGCCGGGGGCCGAGGCGGCGGAGCTAATGCCAGCAACGGAAGAAGCTGTCAGCGCCGCGGGCGCCGACACGGGCCCGGCTGAAGAGACGCCAATGGCCAGCTTGATGATGCCCGAAGGCACGCCCACGCCCGAGGCCTCGGCCCAGCGCGAGGCGGAGCCGACGGCAGGACCAACCGAGAAGCAGTTGGCCGAAAGCACACCTACCGCGGTGAGCGCCGCGGTGAGCGTGTCCGAGATCCCACCGAACGACTCGACCGAGACGCAGTTGGCTGGCGCCGGAACGCCGCCTGGCGAGGAAGGGGCCCAACCCGCCAGCGGCCCAACGCCGCTGCGCACCCTGGAGTTGGGACTCGCCATGGTGACGGTGCTGCTCGGCCTCGGCGCCTGGCTCGCGCGGCGCAATGCCTGAAGCCAATTTCTGCCTGAACTGCGGCCACGCGCTTGATCAGCGCGAGGTCGGCGGCGCCCTGCGCCCGGTTTGCTCACAATGCGGCCGGGTGCATTATTTCGACCCGAAGGTGGCGGTTGGGCTGCTGGTCGAGCAGGGCCAGCGGTTGCTGCTAATCCGGCGCAAGCACGACCCCGAACGGGGCAAGTGGTCGATCCCAGCGGGCTTTGTAGACGCCGGCGAGGACCCGGCTCGTGCTGCCGAGCGGGAAGGGCTGGAGGAAACCAACCTCCGGTTGGCGGTCACCGCGCTCGTGGACGTCTACGCGCGCGGCAGCGATCACGAGGGGGCCGACATCCTGATCGTCTACCGCGCGAAGATCGTGGGCGGCAGCCTGCAGCCGGGCGACGACGCGAGTGAGGCGGCTTATTTCAGCCTCACCGGGCTGCCCGAGCTGGCCTTTACCTCCACCCGGCGGGTGATCGAGCGCTGGCGGGCTGAGCTGGACGAAACAGACTCAAAAACCCCCAATTAGGCCCAATTCTTTCCAGCCCCATTTGGATGGCGTATAATGCCGCTGCCGCGGCCATCGCCGCCTCCAAGGATACCTAGCCCTATGCCTACTGGAGTCTACCCCATGGCTAAGCAACTCGGTGAGCTGAGCCGGCTCGCGGCCGATGTGCGAGCTTTGCTGAGCACCCAGCGCGGGGTGTTGGCCAAGGCCAACCTGGGCTTCCCGCCCGGTGTGATGGACAGCCTAGCCACCCTGCGCGACAACCTGGAACGCCTACAGCCTTTGGTCTCGGCGCAAGAGGCGGAGAACGACCGGCTGCGGGCGCTGGCCAACACCGGCAGCGTGATCAACTCGTCGCTCGATTTGAGCACCGTCCTCAACGAGGTCATGGACACCATCATCGGGCTGACGGACGCTGAGCGCGGCTTCCTGATGCTGAAGGATGAGCAAGGCCAGCTGCAGTTCCGCACGGCACGTAATGTCGACCGCGAGTCGCTGGACTCGTCGGCCTTTCAGGTGAGCCGCACCGTGGTTGACCAGGTCGCCGCCAGCGGCGAACCGGTGGTAACGACCAACGCCCAAGCCGATCCGCGCTTTTCGGCTCAGGAGAGCGTCGTGGGTTACAACCTGCGCTCGATCGTGTGTGTGCCGCTGAAGCTGCGCGAGGTCGTGACGGGCGTCATCTACGTGGACAACCGCATCCGCACCGGCTTGTTCAGCGAGCGGGAAAGAGACCTGTTGGCCGCCTTTGCGAACCAGGCGGCGATCGCGATCGAGAACGCGCGCCAGTTCCAGGAAGTGACCGAGCTGAAGAATCTGCTCGACAACGTATTCGCCTCAATCGCGTCGGGCGTGATCACGACCGACTTCGATGATCTGATCACGCTGGTCAACCGATCGGCGGGCGACATCCTGGGCCGCAAGGCAGTCGACCTGGTGGGCCAGCCGCTGCTGCGCGCCGTGCCGGCCCTGGACGAGCGCTTTGCCGGCGTGCTGCGCCGCGTGAAGCACGACCAGCGCGCTGTGGTCGGCCACGAGCTGCGGACGGCGCTGCCCGACCGCGGCGTGATTGATTGGTCGCTGAACGTATCGCCGCTGAAGGATGGCACCCAGGCGGCCCAGGGTCTGGCGATCGTGCTGGACGATCTGACCGAGACCAAGCGCCTGCAGAGCAAGTACGAGGTCTTCAAGCGCATGGTGCCGCCGGCGGTGATCAACCGGTTGGATCCAGAGTCGCTGGCGCTGGGCGGCACCCGCAAAGAAGTCAGCATCATCTTCGCCGATATCCAGGGCTTCACCGCCTTCAGCGAGGTGCTCGACCCGGAGGTGCTGATCAGCGTCCTCAACCGCTACGTGGGCACGGCAGCAGAAGCGCTGCTGCTGCATGAGGCCACGGTCGACAAATACGTGGGCGATGCGGTCATGGCGTTTTTCAACGCGCCGGACGACCAACCCGATCACGCCATGCGTGCCCTGCGGGCCGCCATCCGCATGCGCGACGACATCTATGCCCTGCACGAGGTGATGGAGCCGCGGTTCCGCCTGTCGTTCCGCATCGCCGTTCACCTGGGCGAAGCAGTGGTCGGATTAGTCGGCACGCAAGACCGCCTCGATTACACCATCATCGGGGACACGGTCAACACGGCCAAACGCCTGCAGGAGAACGGGCTGCCCGGCAAAGTCTTCCTGAGCGACACATTCTATGAGCGAGTGAAGGATGTTGCGCGGGTCAATCCGCTGGAGCCGCTGTACGTCAAGAACCGGGTCCAGCCCGTGCCGGTGTTCGAATTGCTTGACCTCTTGTGTTGACTGGCCGCCGCGCGTGCCGGCTGATCCCAAGACCGGCGCCCGGCCGCGGGTCTTGTTAGTGTAGGAGGCGCCGGTGTCCTGGCTACCGTGGGTCTACGTGGCCGCCCTCGTCGTGATGTCAGTGTATGGCCTCAACATGCTGCTGATGACGGCGCTGTCGGCCGGGCTGTGGCTGGCGGCGCGGCGCAGACCGCTTACGCGGCCGCGCGCGGCGCGGGACTGGCCGACCGTGCTGGTGCAGCTTCCGCTGTATAACGAGCGCTACGTGGTGGAACGGCTCATCGATGCGGCGGCCGCCATGGATTATCCACCTGACCGGCTGCACATCCAGGTGCTCGACGATTCGACCGACGACACGGCGGCTCTGGCCCGGGCCCGCGTAGCCTACCACCGGGCGCGCGGCCTGACGATCACGTATCAGCACCGGCAGCGCCGCAGCGACTATAAGGCCGGGGCGCTGGCGGCCGGCTTGCTGGCCGCCGAAAGCGAGCTGGTGGCGATCTTCGACGCTGATTTTGTGCCCGGATGCGATTTCTTGCGCCGGACGGTGCCCGTTGTTCAGGCTGACCCGCGCCTCGCGCTGGTGCAGACGCGCTGGGAGCACTTGAATGCGGATTACGACATGTTGACGCGGGCCGAGGCCCTGGCGCTGGATGCCTATTTCGGGGGTGAGCAGTTCGTGCGCAGCCGCCTGGGGCTGCTCATGAACTTCAACGGCAGCGGCGGCGTGTGGCGCCGGGCAGCAATTGAAGACGCTGGCGGGTGGCAAGGCGACACGCTGGCCGAGGATCTCGACCTTTCGTACCGGGCGCAGCTGCGCGGCTGGCGGCTTGTATATCTGCCAGGCGTCACCGCGCCCGCCGAACTGCCTACCAGTATCACCGCCTTCAAGCGTCAGCAGTTCCGCTGGGCCAAGGGATCCTTCCAGGTGCTGCGCAAGCTGGGCGGGCAACTGCTGGCCGCGCCGATCTCCCCGGTGCGCAAGCTGGAGGGCTTGCTGCACCTGACCGGCTACCTGCCGCATGCGTTGATGGTGGTGACGCTGGTGTTGAGCCTGCCGGTGGTGCTGCTGTTTCACGGGCAGACGGCGATGCACTGGAGCGTGCTGGGGGCGGCCGGGTTCGGGCCGATCCTGTTGGGGGTCGTGGCCCAGGCGGGGCTGCGCCGAGATTGGCCGCGGCGCGTGATCTATTATCCGGCGCTGATCCTGGTGGGCATCGGCCTGGCCCTGACAAGCGCGCACGCGGCCTGGCAGGCATTCTTCGGCCCAGCGAGTGAGTTTCTGCGGACACCCAAGACGCCACCCGGGCCGGGCGCCTCCGCTTACGCGATGCCGCTTGACTGGACGACGTGGGGCGAGTCCTTCCTGGCCTTTTATGCGCTGGTCACCGGGATGCTGGCCCTGGAACTGGCGCCGGCCCTGGCTCCGATGGCCTTTATCTACGTCTTGGGGTTCGGCGCCACGGCAGCACTGGGTTTTTGGCAGAGCGACCACTTGAGGCAGCGCAAGGCGGCCAGGCAGACAGCGCGGTAGCCAGCCGACCACGGGTCACAGGCGGCCGGCGACGGCGCGGGTTGCGGGGCAAAGCTCAAGCCAGCCCTTGATCGGCGTAGGCGTATAGGGCAGCCGTGCCGCCGGTGTGCCAGAAGAGGATGTTCTCCTGGCGCTGGAAGGCGCCTCGGCGGGCAAGGTCGATGAGGCCCGCGGCGGCGCGGCCGGTGTAGACCGGGTCGACGAGCAGCCCTTCGGTCTCGGCGAACAGGCGGATGGCGGCGCGCTCGGCCAAACCCATGATGCCGTAGCCCGCGCCGAGATAGCCGTCGTTGACGGCGATGTCGGCGGGCCTAACCCGCGCCGATGGCTGAGTGGAAGGCGCCAGCAGCGCCAACACGTCGTTGGCCAGGGCTGCCACCTTTTCCTGCAGCGCCGGGACCGGGGCATCGATGCTGATGCCGAGGATCTGGCCGTCATAGCCTGCCAGCTGGGCGCCTGCCACGAGCCCGGCCTGGGTGCCGCCGCTGCTGCTGGCCACGATCAAGCGATCAAACCGAAGCCCACGCTCGGCGGCCTGGTCTAGAATTTCGCTCAGGGCCAGGGCGTAGCCGACGGCGCCCACGGGTGTTGAGCCTCCAATCGGAATCGCGTATGGCCGGCGGCCGGCCGCGGCTTCGGCCGCCGTGCGTTCGGCCAAGACGGCCTCCCGGGTCTGATCGCCCGTCCACACCAGTTCAGCCTCGAAGAGCTGATCGAGCAGCAGGTTGCCGGTGAATTGCTCCGGGGGGCTCCCGCGCAAGACCAGCACACAGCGCAGGCCGTGGCGCGCGGCCGCCGCTGCAGTTTGGGCGCAGTGATTGGACTGCGGAGCGCCAGCGGTCAGCACGCAGTCGGCATCCTGGGCCAGGGCCTGGCCGAATAGAAACTCCAGCTTGCGGCTTTTGTTGCCGCCAGCGGCGAGCCCGGTTTGGTCATCGCGTTTGACGTACAGCTGCGGACCGCCCAGCGCGGCGCTCAGGCGCGGCAAGGGCTCGAGCGGTGTGGGCAGGTGGGCGAGGGGAACGCGCGGGAGGCTGGTCGTGAGCATGCGAGGTAAGCTGTGCCGGGATGCAGACGTGATCGTTGGCAGGCAGTCGATCACCTATTTATTCGCGCACAAACGCGCGCGCGGAGCGCCGGCCGCGGCGGCGGAGCACGCCGAGCACACGCGGCAGCACGGTTGAGTATAGCCGATAAAGGGCCGGTGAGGGGGCAAAGTCCCAGGCGCCGATGCGGCGGACGACCTGGCCGCCGAAGCCCTCCTTGAATTTCCAGACGCCCCACATGGGGTCGGTTTCGGCGAAGTTGTCGGGGGCCCCCCAGAAGTCGTAGGTGGCGCAGCCCCGGGTCTTGGCCCAACAGATGGCGTGCCACTGAAGCAGGTGATTGGGCATCAGGTCGCGGTGCGCGGCGCGGCTCATACCGTACATGTACCAGGCTGTGCGCTCGGTGCGGAAGATGACCAACGCGCTGACCGGCTGGGGGGCGGAAGCCGCCGACAGCTCGACCTCGGCCAGAAAGGGCTGGGCCAGGCCGGCGGCGATGAAGCTGCCCCAGGCATCGCGGTAGTAGGCGGGTGGGCGAATGACGAAGCCGTCGCGCGCGGAGGTCTCGGCGTACATCTTGTACAGCAAGTCCAGGTCGGCGGCCGAGCCGGCGCGCACCCGCACACCTTTGCGCGCGGCCAGGCGTACATTGTAGCGCGTCTTCTGTTTCATGGCGCCCAGCAGTTCATCCTCGCTGGGCCGCAGGTCGAGCAGCACGGTATTGCGAAACTGGACCTGGGCGGGCGACGGGCGCCAGCCGCGCCGAGCCAGTTCTCCGCACAGGATCGGGCCGAGTGGCTGGGGCTGCTCGGCGCCAGGCGGGCCAACGCTGAATGCAACGTCAGGATCGATCTTGATCAGGATCGCGCGCTCGCGGCGGGCCAAGGCTTCCAAGTCGGCCAGCACCCGGCCGCGCAGCGGCGCCGAGGCCCAGTCGAGCAAGGGCCCCTTGGGCACGTAGAGGACGCGCAGGCCGCGTAGGAGCGTGCGAGCCAGCACCTGGGCGGCCGCGAGGCCGCCTGGCGTCTGCCAGGCCAGGCGCCGCGCCCGCCAGCCATAGCGGTCCTTGAAATTGCCCCACTCCCAGGTTTGCAGCAGGTGGTCGTGCGGAAGGGCTGCCTGGACGGTCCGCCACTCGGCGGCGGTGTCAACCAGGCGGGGCGGCGCCAAACGGTCGAGCGGGAAAGCGTTAGCCAAGGGCGGCCCCGCGACGGCGCGCATACGACACGTAAAGCAAGTAGAACACCGGGTTGTAGACTCGGTCCCAGGCGCCGACGGAGCGGATCAGGCGGCCGCCCCAACCGCGTTTGAAGCGGTAGACCCCCCAGAGGCCGTCGCGGCGTTGTTCGAAATTGGCTTCGAGGTCGGCTTCTTCCGCATCCGGCACGCCCCAGAGGTCATAGGTCAGCGCTCCCTGGGCGCGGGCCCACTGCATGGCCTCCCATTGGGCCAGGTAGGGCGCCATGCGGCCGCGCTCGCGGGTGGACGAAGCCCCATAGAAGTACCACGCCTGGCGGCCGAGTGCGAAGACCATGACGCCGGCCAGCAGTTGGCCATTCAATTCGGCCAGGATCAACGCGCAGCGGCCAGCCGCGTGGAAGAGGGCATGGGCCTGGCGGTAGTAATCGGGCGCATGGACGCCAAAGCGATCGCGTTGGCCGGTCTCAGCCATGAGCGCCAGAAAGCCGCCAAAATCGGCGGGCCCGGCCGCGCGGGCAGTGACGCCTCTCTTGCGCGCCAGACCGAGGTTATAGCGGGTCTTTTGTTTCAGGCGCGCCAGGGCAACCGCCTCGCCGCCGGCCAGGTCGACCAACAGGCTGCGCTGCGGCTGAACGGTGTGAGGTGATGGGCGAAACCCCAACCCAGCGATCCGGTCGCGGAAGGCGGGCGTGTCGGGCAGGTCGGGTTCCCATTTCAGGCAGATGGCGCCGCGGGCGCGGCAGGCTTGGTCAAGGGCCGCCAGCAAGCTCTCAGCGCCCGCGGCATCGTCCCAATCGACGAGCGGGCCCCGCGGAACGTAGGCCAGAGACGCTCCCAGCGGCAAGCGGCGGAAGAGAACCAACGCGCCCGCCCGAGGCGCGGCGCCTGGGCCGGCGACGGTGACGATTTGAGCCGACCAGCCAAACCTGGACTTGAGCTCGCCCCAGGCCGGGGTTTGAAGGAGATGGCCGCGCGGATGGGCAGCGACGAAGGCATCCCACTGGGCGGCGGCGAGGGACATGCGGCGGATTATAACAGGCAGCACCGGGTAGTTCAGGTAACGATAAACCCGGGCAGATTAGGAGGGCGAACCCATGGGCCAAAGCGGCACGGGCGCGGAAATCCACGGGTGTTTGACTCCTAATTTGACTCGTGTTATCATCCGCGCCGTTCTTCACAAAGACTACGGTTTCCCCCTGGATTGGCCAATTTCAAGGATTGCCTATGCTGAACGAGTGGACATTCATCGGATTGTTCCTCCTGATGGGGGCGATCTTCCCTGGAGTGCCCATCCTCCTGCAGAGCCTGGTGCTGGGACCGAAGAAGAACAACCCGGTCAAGAACAGCCCCTACGAATGCGGGATTGAAACGGTGGGCGACACCTGGGTTCAGTTCAAGGTTCAGTACTATATCTTTGGGCTGGTCTTCGTGGTCTTCGACGTCGAGACAATTTTCCTCTTTCCGTTTGCGGTGGCCTTCGACCAGGTTCGGCTCTTCATGGTGGTGGAAGTGGTGATTTTCATTCTCATCCTCGCCGGAGGGTTGGTGTACGCCTGGCGCAAGGGCGCTCTCGAGTGGGTTTAGGCCAAACTGAGGCATCCTTCGCCTACCGCCGCCGGGTAGGCGATTTCTTGTCGCGCTGAGCCGGCAGACGGCTGCGCGTGATCGTTGACGGCTGAGGCGCAACGGCTGGAGAAAGCTATGGATGTTGGGACATTGATCTCAAACCCGGTGGTGGCAATCCGCGAGTGGCTGGCCCAACTGCTGAGCAACCTGGGGCTGGCTCCGCAGGCGGCCGACGTGATCTTGATGATCCTAGGCATACTGGTGATCGCGTCGGTCAGCCTGATTCTGCCACTATTTCTGATTTGGTTTGAGCGGCGCGTGGTGGCGCGGATGCAGGACCGGATCGGTCCGAACCGAGTAGGCCCGCAAGGGTTGCTGCAGACGATTGCCGACGCCGTGAAGCTGCTGATCAAGGAAGATATCACGCCGATCGGCGCCGACAAGCTGGTCTATAACCTGGCGCCGATCTTATCGGTGATCGCCGTGATCAGCATGTGGGCCGTTATCCCCTACGCGGCCACCATGGTCGGCACGACGCTCAACGTCGGCGCGCTGTATCTGGTCAGCGTCGGCTCGCTGGGCACGCTGGCCATCATGATGGGCGGCTGGTCATCGAACAACAAGTACGCCCTGCTGGGCGCCTTCCGCACCGTGGCGCAACTGGTGTCCTACGAGGCGCCGCTGCTGCTGAGCCTGCTGGTGCCCGTAATCCTGGCGCGCAGCATGGATCTAAACACCATCGTCCGCGCGCAGAACGTGTGGTTCATCGTCGCCGCGCCAATCGCGGCCCTGATCTTCTTCGTCACCTCGGTGGCCGAGGTGGGCCGGACGCCCTTTGACCTGCTGGAGGCCGAGTCGGAGATCGTGGCCGGTTTCCACATCGAGTACACAGGCATGAAGTTCGGCATGTTCTTCGTGGCCGAGTTTCTGCACGCATTTACGGTCGGCGCGCTGACGGCCGTGCTGTTCCTGGGCGGCTGGCGCGGGCCGGGGGCCGAGCAGGCGCCGATCTTGGGCGTGGGGTACTTCATGCTCAAGGCCTTCGCCGGCTACTTCGTGGTGATCTTGATGCGGTCGGCCCTGCCGCGCATCCGCATCGATCACATGCTCGATCTGAACTGGAAGTTCCTGGTGCCGCTAGCGCTGGCGGTGATCGTCTTCACCGTGCTGGGCGACAAGGTCATCGGCGAGGCGGGGATCACCAGCCCCTGGGCGCGCTCGGGGCTGCTGTTCCTGGTCAACCTGGTGCTGGCGGGGTTGGTCTACGCGGTGTTGTCGGGGGCGGCCCGGCGGCAGCGCGCCGAAGAGGCAGCGGGCCAGGCGCACGACGGCCAGGGCGCCCTGGCCGAGGCGGCCGCGCACGGCGAGGCAGGGCCGCACGCGGCGCCGGCCCACTGACAGCGGATAGATCCATGACAGCAGCTCAAGTTATTTTCCTGATCACGGCCGTGTTGACGCTGGGCGCGGGGGTCTATGTGGTGGCGGCGCGCAACCTGGTGCACGCGGCGCTAGCGCTGATCGCGGCTTTCTTTGGAGTGGCCGTCTTGTTCGTGCTGCTGCAGGCCGGTTTCCTGGCCGCGGTGCAGGTGGTGCTATATATCGGCGCAATCGCCATCCTGATCATCTTCGCCATCATGCTGACGCGGCGGGTGATGGAAGACACCGGGCCGCAGACCAACCGGCAGTGGTGGCTGGCCGGGATCATCGCCCTGGTGCTGTTTGGCGCGATCGTGTTCAGCCTGCGCCTGGTGCCGGCGCTGCAGGGTGTGACGGCCGCGGCCCAGCCTATCCCGACCGACACGATCGAGAAGCTGGGCTTCGCGTTCGTGGACCCGAACCAATACCTGTTGCCATTTGAGTTGGCCTCGGTGCTGCTGCTGGTGGCGCTGATCGGCTCGATCGTGATTTCGGCGGACAGGAAGTAGCGCTGAGGATTGATTATGGTCCCACTTTCATGGTACTTGGCCCTGGCGGCGGCGCTGTTCTGCGTGGGGCTGTACGGGGTGCTGGCCCGCAAGAACGCCGTGGCCATCTTGATGAGCATTGAGCTGATGCTGAATGCCGTCAACATCAATCTGGTGGCCTTCTGGCACTACCTGACGCCGCAGGTCCCCTCGGGGCAGATGTTCACGATTATCGTGCTGACGGTGGCGGCGGCCGAGGCGGCCGTGGGCCTGGCGCTGATCATTTCAATCTACCGGCGCCGCAGCACGGTGGTCGCCGAGGAAATCGACTTGATGAAGTGGTAAGACAGAAGAGGCCGCATGCAATTCTCGGAAGCGTTCATCCAGACCCTTACGTGGCTCATCCCGCTGCCGCCGCTGCTTGCGTTCGCGCTGATCGTGCTGGTCACCAACCGCAGCAAGACGCTCAGCCACGTGACGGCGATCGGGCTGATGGGCCTGTCGTGGGTAATGAGCTGGATCGTCTTCTACTATACGCTGAGCATTGAGCACTTTGGCGAGCACGTCATCGCGGCGGCCGTCGATTGGCTGCCGTTCGGCTCGGCGGCGATGGGCACTCAGCCGCTGCAAATGGGGGTGCTGGTCGATCCGCTAACGAGCGTGATGCTGTTCTTCGTCTCGCTGACCTGTTTACTGATCTTCATCTACAGCGTGGGCTACAGCAATTACGGCAAGCCGCGCGACGACCACGACCGGCCCGGCACCCCGCCGCACGGCGTGGAGCCGCTCTACTCGCGGTTCTTCGCCTACCTGTCGCTGTTCGCCTTCGGCATGCTGCTCTTGGTGGTGGCCGACAATCTACTGCTGATGTTCGTCGGTTGGGAAATCATGGGCCTGTGCTCGTACCTGCTGATCGGCTTCTGGCACGCGCGCAACTACCCCGACCCCAAGCAGATCACACCGCGCCAGGCGGCGGTCAAGGCCTTTATGACCACGCGCGTGGGCGATATGTTCATGCTGCTGGGCATCGCCTACCTGTACTCGCAGGCCCAGACCCTCTCGTTCCGCGAGATCCTGCGCAGCGATGAGATGCTGACGCACCTGGCGACGACGCCGTCAGTCGTCGCCGGGCTGATGGTTTCGCACGTGGTGGGGCTGCTGCTGTTCGCTGGCACGATCGGCAAGAGCGCGCAGTTCCCGCTGCACGTCTGGCTGCCGGACGCCATGGAAGGCCCGACGCCGGTCAGCGCCATGATCCATGCGGCGACGATGGTGTCGGCCGGCGTGTACGCCATGATCCGCATGTTCCCGCTGCTCTCGGCCGGCTGGCGCCCGGGTGACCCGCTGACGCCGCCGATGCTGGCCATGGCGGTCGTAGGCGCGTTCACGGCGCTGTTCTCGGCCACGATCGCGGTGGCGCAGAGCGATGTGAAGAAGGTGCTGGCCTACTCGACCATCTCGCAGCTGGGCTTCATGATCGCGGCGCTGGGCATCGGGGGGTATATCGCGGCCGCCTTCCACCTGGTGACGCACGCCTTTTTCAAGGCGCTGCTCTTCCTGGGCTCGGGCGCGGTCATCCACGGCGTAGAGCACGGGCATCATCACGCCGAGCAGCTGGCGCACACCGGCGGGCACGCGGCTCACGCGCCGGCCGCGCCCTTCGACCCGCAGAACATGTTCAACATGGGCGGGCTGGCCCGGCGTATGCCCATCACCTATTGGACGTTCGTGATCGGCGGATTGGCCCTCTCGGGTTTCCCGTTCGTGACGTCCGGTTTCTGGAGCAAGGACGAGATCCTGGCCGACGCCTGGGTGCATGCCCCGGTGGTGTTCGTGGTCCTGGCCGTGGCCGCGCTGCTGACGGCCTTCTACACCATGCGGCAGATCAGCCTGACTTTCCTGGGCGAGCCGCGCAGCGCGGCGGCCGAACACGCCAGCGAGAACGATTCGATCTTCCGGCCGATGCTGCTGGCGCTGGTGGTGCTTGCCTTCTTCGCGATCACGGCCGGCTGGGTGGGCATCCTCGAAGACTTCCTGGGGCTGCGGATGCCCTTCCCCAACTGGTTCCACGGCTACGTAGGCGGTGTGCTGCTGGAGCACCCGCCCGCGCTTGAGTTCAACCCGGTGCCGCTGGCGGCGTCGCTGGTGGTGTCGCTGGGCGGCCTGCTGTTCGGCTGGTGGGTCTACCGCGGCTACCGCAAGGGGGCGGATGACCCGTTGGCCGGACCACTGGGCGCAATGTATGCGGTCCTGCGCGACAAATACTACTTTGACGAGCTGTATGAGCGCCTCTTCGTCCGGCCGGCGGTGTGGCTGTCGGAAACCTTTGCCTCCGAGTGGGTGGATAAGGGCGTGATCGACGGGACACTACACCTGGTTGGGCGGGGCGCGCTGCGGCTGGGCCGGATCTTCCGCGATTACTTCGACGCGCCCGTGGTCAACGGCTCGGGCGACCTGGTGGGAGAGAGCGTCAAGCGCTTTGGGCGCTCCTTCCGCGTCATCCAGACCGGCAGGGTACAGCAGTATCTCCTGGTGGGAATGGCTATCGTGGTCGTGCTGGGCGCCGTCCTGCTGCTGCCGGGGTTGGGGCAATAACTGATGGATGCTCTCTTTCAGAACAACCTGTTGAGCCTAATCCTGTTTGCGCCGACCGTGGGCGCGCTGGTGGTGCTGCTGCTGCCGCGCGACCAGGTGGCGCTCATCCGCTGGACGGCGTTGGTCGCCAGCCTGGCGCCGCTGGGGTTGACGATCTATCTGTGGACGCGCTTTGACGCTGGCGCGGCGGGCTTTCAGCTCCAAGAGAACTACCTGTGGTTCGCGGCGATCAATTCGAACTATCACCTGGGCGTAGACGGCATCAGCCTGCCGCTGGTGCTGCTGACGACGCTGCTGACGCCGCTGGCGCTGCTGTTCTCGTTCGGCGTGGGCGAACGGGTCAAAGCGTTCATGGTGCTGTTCCTGCTGCTGGAGACGGGCATGCTGGGCGTCTTCCTGGCGCTGGACTTGATCCTGTTCTTTCTGTTCTGGGAAGTCGGCCTGATCCCGATGTACTTCCTGATCAACATTTGGGGCAGCGCCAACCGGCAGTACGCGTCGTTCAAGTTCTTCATCTACACCATGGCCGGGTCGGTGGGTCTGCTGCTGGCCGTGCAGACCATCGGCCTGACGCTGGGCACCTTCGACATGCTGGCCGCGTTTGAGCGCTGGCCGGCCTTTTCGGGCACGATCTACGGCATCCCAGCGGCGACCGTGCGGACGGTGGCGTTCTGGGCGTTCACCATTGCGTTCGCGATCAAAGTGCCGATCTGGCCGTTCCACACCTGGTTGCCCGACGCCCACACCGAAGCGCCGACCGGGGGCTCAATGCTGCTGGCCGGTGTGCTGCTGAAGCTGGGCGCGTATGGCTTCCTGCGGCTGGTGCTGCCGCTGTACCCGGCGGAGGCCAAGCTGTATGCCGGGGTGCTGGCTCTGCTGGGACTGCTGGCCATCATCATGGGCGCGCTGGCTTCCTTTGGGCAGAGCGACTTCAAGCGCCTGGTGGCGTATTCGTCCATCAACCACATGGGCTTCGTGGTGCTGGGGATCGCGGCCGCGGCGGCCGTGACGGGCAGCGCGGCGCCCGAGATCCGCGCCACGGCCATTATGGCGGCCAATGGCGCGGTGCTGCAGATGTTCAGCCACGGCTTGAGCGCGGCCGGCATGTTCCTGCTGGTGGGCGTGATCTACGAGCGGACCCACACGCGCAACCTGAATGATTTTGGCGGGCTGTTTCCCTTGGCGCCGGTGTATGGCGGCCTGCTCATCTTTACGAGCATGGCATCCCTTGGCCTGCCCGGCCTGGCCGGTTTTGTGTCGGAGTTCATGGTGGTGCGGGGCGTCTGGCCGATCTTCACCACGCTCACTGCCCTGGCCATGATCGGCTTGCTGATGACGGGCGCCTACGTTCTGAAGGGGATCGGGCGCACGCTGTACGGTCCGCTGAACGCGCGCTGGCAGGGCCACCGGCTGGAGATCACAGCCCGCGAGGTTGTGGCGCTGGCGCCGCTGGCGGCCCTGCTGGTGATCAACGGTGTGTGGCCGGCCTGGCTAGTGACCGTCATCAACGAGACCGTCACACGCCTGATGGCTTAGCTGAGCGCAACTATGACCTTTCCCTTCCTGTCAGTCATCACCTTCACGCCGCTGGCCGCTGCGGTGCTGATCTTGTTGATACCGGCCGAACGCAAAACGGAAGTGCGCGTCACGGCCCTGGCGGCGGGCGTCTTCGCGATCCTCCTGTCGCTGTACGTGTACTTCGGCTACGACCAGGCGGCAGGCGGCTATCAGTTCGTCGAGCGCTACGACTGGGTGCCCCAGTTGGGGATCTCGTATTACGTGGGCGCCGACGGGCTGAACCTGCCGCTGGTGCTGTTGACGGCCATCGTCATGCTCACCGGCGTGCTCATCTCGTGGGGCGTCGACGACCGGCCGCGCGAGTTCTTTGCCTTCTTGTTCCTCCTGGCCACCGGCGTCTTCGGCGTGTTCGTCGCCGTGGACCTGTTCCACCTGTTCTTCTTCTACGAAATCGCCGTCTTCCCGATGTATCTGCTCATCGCCATTTGGGGTTGGGTGAAGACGCGCGAATACGCGGCGATGAAGCTGACGCTGTATTTGTTCATCGGCTCAGTCATCGCCCTGGTGGGCGCGCTGATGATGTTCGTGGCGGTGCGCAACTTCACCGGCGAAAACACGTTCGACATGCTGGCCATGTCGGCGGCCGAGCAGGCCGGGGCGTTCGATTTCAACCTCGTGCTGAACAACCCGTTTACCGGGACGCCCTGGCTGGCGAGCAGTTTCCAGAAAGTGGTCTTCCCGTTTGTCTTCTTCGGGTTTGCGGTGCTGGGCGGCATCTTCCCCTTTCACAACTGGTCGCCGGACGGCCACGTGGCGGCCCCCACGGCGGTGTCGATGTTCCACGCCGGGGTGCTGATGAAGCTGGGCGCCTTCGCCGCGCTGCGGGTGGGCGTGATGCTGTTGCCGGAGGGAGCGCGCTTCCACGCGCCGTGGATCGTGCTGCTGACGTTGGTGAACGTGGTTTACGGCTCGTTCATCGCCATGACGCAGCAAGACCTGAAGTACATGATCGGCTTCTCGTCGGTCTCGCACATGGGCCTGGTGGCGATGGCGTTCATGACCATCAACCGCATTGGCTACACCGGCGCCGGGCTGCAGATGTTCTCGCACGGAGTGATGACGGCCCTCTTCTTCGCCTGCGTCGGCATGATTTATGACCGAGCGCACACGCGGCAGATGCCAGAGCTGGGGGGCATGGCGCGCAAGATGCCCTGGGTGGCGGTGGCCTTCATCATCGGCGGTTTTACGTCCATGGGCATGCCATCGCTGTCGGGCTTTGTCGCTGAACTGCCCATTTTCCTGGGGGTGTGGCGGGCCCGGGCGCTCGACGTGGCCGGGCTGCCGGGCTGGCTGGCCAGCCTGGCCCAGCAGCCGTGGTACTTCCCGGCCATCGCCGTGATCTCGGCGGTGTCGATCGTGGTGACGGCCGCCTACGTGCTGCGCGCGGTGCAGCGCGTGTTCTTCGGCGAGCTGCCGCACGAGTTCGAGCACCACGTGGGCGACGTGACCGTGCTCGACAAGACGGCGCTGGTGGTCCTGTGCGCCACAATGATTATCCTCGGCCTGTACCCGGCGATCATGGCGCCGCTGATTGAGACGGCCGTGGGCCCGGTGATGGCGCTGCTCGGAGTGCAATAAATGACGTTCAATCCTTTTAACCCGCAGACCCTGCTGGCCATTCTGCCGGAGATTGCACTGGTGGTGGTCGCTGCGCTGGTGATGGGCCTGGACGTGGTCTGGCCCGAGAGCCGGCGGCGCAGCCTGGGACTGCTGACGGCCGGCGGGTTTGGCCTGGCGGCCGGACTGGCGCTGATCTTCGCGCAGCCGCCGGCAGACCACCCACTGATCTTCGGCGGGATGATGCGCCACGACGGGCTGGCGTTCTTCTTCCGGCTGATGTTCATCTTCTCGGGCATGATCGTGGCCCTGCTGTCAGTCGACTCGGCCGGGGTGGCCCGCAAGGGCGAATACTATGCCGTGATGATCGGCGCCGTGATCGGCATGAACTTTATGGCCGCGGCGGCCGACCTGATCATGCTGTACCTGGCGCTGGAGACGACGTCGATCGCCTTGTACTTGCTGGCCGGGTTTTTACGTGAGGACGACAAGAGCGCTGAGGCAGGTCTGAAGTATTTCCTGTTCGGCGCGTTCACCTCGGCCATCACGCTGTACGGCTTCAGCCTGCTGTATGGCTTCACCGGCCAGACCAATCTTTATTCCCTCAGCGCGGCGCTGCTGGGCGGCAGCGTGCCGATCGGCTCCCTGCTGGTGGCGCTGCTGCTGGTGCTGGTGGGTTTCGGCTTCAAGGTCTCAGCGGTGCCCTTCCATTTCTGGTCGCCGGACGTATACGAGGGCGCGCCGACGCCCATCACGGCCTTCATCTCGGTCGCCTCCAAGGCGGCCGGGTTTGCGGTGCTGCTGCGCGTGATGTTGGTGGTGTTCCCGGACATCGAGCGCTACTGGGGGCCGCTGATCGCCGTCATCTCCATCTTCACGATGACGCTGGGCAATACCCTGGCGCTGGCGCAGCGCAATATTAAGCGGCTGTTGGCGTATTCGTCGATCGCGCAGGCGGGCTATGCGCTGATCGGGCTGGCGGCGCTGTCGCAGACCGGCGTGGCGGCCGCGATCTTCTATCTGCTGACGTACACTGTCACCAACCTGGTAACCTTTGGCGTCGTGATCCTGGCCTCGCGCGTGATCGGCTCGGACGAGATTGCCGACTATGCCGGGCTCTCGCGCCGCTCGCCTGGGCTGGCGCTGGCCTTCTTAGTGGGTTTGCTGTCGCTGGGCGGCATGCCGCCGCTGGCGGGGTTCTTCGGCAAGTTTTTCATCTTCATGGCCGCGATCGAGGCCGGGCTGGTATGGCTGGCCGTGATAGGCGTGCTGAACGCTATCATCGGCCTGTATTACTACCTAACCGTGCTCAAGGTGGTGTACCTGTACCGCTCGGAGCGCGACCATGAAACCATCCCGGTGCCGCGCGCTTATGCGCTGGCGCTGGGGTTGTGCGCGGCGGCAGTGATCGTGCTGGGCACGGCCGCGGCGCCGTGGTTTGGTTGGGCAACGAACGCGGCCAGCAGCCTGTTCTAAGGCGCACCGGGCTAATTCGACATTGACCGGCCGTTTTCGTCTGTGATATAATTCTCAAACGCGACTCTTGACGACAATGCCCCAGGACGACCGATTGGGCTATGACCAGGTGGAGGCGGCGCAGGAGTCTTTCAAGCTTGCGTTTAAGGTTATTGCCCAAGTCGGGGTCTTGACCTTGGCGGTGATTGTTGGCGCGGTCCTGGGCGGTGTGTTGCTCGACCGGATGCTCGACACTCGCCCGCTGTTCACGGTGCTTCTGCTGTTAGTGAGCTTTCCAGCCCTGTTGTACATCATTTATCGCGTGGCGCTGCGCGCCGTGGCCCAGATCCACTGGAGCGCGCGCAGCAAACGGCCAGGCGCCAAGGAGGAATGAAACCGTGTCATCGACCGTGACCACGACTCCCCAACCGCGTAGGATCGGGTTCAAGCGCTGGATTGTGCTGGGCCTAATTGTCCTGGGAGCCTATCTGGCATTCGCGGCCGGCGGCATTTTCAAGCCGGTGAGTCCGGCGGTCGTGCTGCCGGGCGAGCCTATCTGGCATGGCTCGCCAATCACGAACACGCTGCTGTCGACGCTGATTACCGACGTGCTGCTATTCTTGTTGGCCTTCGGCGGCTACCGGTTCATCCGGAGCGGCAAACTGGTGCCCCAGGGCTGGTACAACCTATGGGAAACCATCATTGAGTTCCTGTGGAACACCACGGAGAGCACATCTGGGCGCTGGGGACGGCGAATCTTCCCCTGGATGGCCACGATTTTCTTGCTGGTGTTCATGGCCAACCTGATCCGGGTGATCCCGGGGTTTGAAAGCATCGGCTGGCTGGAAGCAGCCCATGGCCAAATCCAAGGTTACGAGATGGCGCCACTGGCGCCAGGCGTCTATGCCACTGACGGCTCGCGGCCCGTGGAGCACGCCGAGGGCGAAGCGGCCGACGGGGAGCACGCGGCCGAGGGGACAGCCGCAGCGGCCGGGGTCGAGGACGTCTGCCACACGAGCGGCTGCGTGGTGGTGCCGTTCTTGCGCGGCGCCGCTACCGACCTGAATTTCACGTTCGCCCTGGCGGTGATTGCCGTGGTGATGGTGCAAGTGTTTGGCGTTTGGGCCCTGGGCGCGCGTTACTTCGGGAAGTTCGTCAACACCGGCGGCATGATTAACCGGCCGTTCTTCGGCGTGATCGACTTCGGCGTGGGCCTGCTGGAGCTGGTGAGTGAGTTTTCCAAAATCCTCTCGTTTGGCTTCCGGTTGTTCGGCAACATCTTCGCTGGGGCCTTGCTGCTGTCGATCGTCGGCGCGCTGACGGCTGTTGTGGTGCCCAGCTTCCTTTACGCTCTAGAAATATTCGTGGGCGTCATTCAGGCCTACGTGTTTGCCATGCTGGCCCTGGTGTTCATAAGCCAGGCCACCGTCAGCCATCACGGCGACGAGCAGCATGCCGAGCATGCCGAGGCGCCAGCGCACTAACCTGACACGACTGAACCCTTATTACTAGCGACTTGGAGGACATTGACCAATGGATCCCGCCTACCCCGAGATTTTCCTGCATGCCATGCGCTTTCTCGGCGCCGGCCTCGCCATGATCGGCGCTATCGGCGCCGGCGCCGGCATTGGCATCGTCACCAGCGGCGCGGTGCAGGCTATGGGCCGCAACCCAGATGCGACGCCTACGATCCAGACCAACATGATCCTGGGCATCGCTTTTGCGGAAGCGGTAGCAATCTATTGTCTGGCCGTCGCGCTGATCATCATCTTCGCGGCATAAGGAGCGACTGATGGAAGCACTCGGTATCAACCTGGGGTTCTTCATCGTCCAACTCTTCAACTTCGTCATCGTGTTGATTGTGCTGACGACGTGGGCTTACCGCCCGGTGGTGGGCTTATTGGAACAGCGCCGGCGCCGGATTGCCCAAGGCCTGGAAGATGCCCGGGTGGCCTCGGAGGCGCGCGCGAATGCCGAGGCCGAGGCGCAGAAGATCCTGGCCACGGCGCAAACCGAGGCCAATCAGCGCGTGAGCGAAGCGACCGAGCGGGCCCAGAAGGCCGCGGCGGACGTGCGCGCGGCCGCAGAACAAGAGCGTGCCCGGATTCTGAACGCGGCTCAGGAAGACGCGGCCCACGAACGCAACCGCATCTTGGCCGATCTGCGCGGGCAGGTGGCGGCCCTGGCGATTTCGGCCGCGCAGAAGGTGGTGGGCGAATCGCTCGACGAGCGGCGGCAGCACACCCTGATCGAGGAGTTCTTTAGCGGCGTGATGGGCGGCAAGTTCACCATGCTGGAGGGCGAGGCGGTAGCGGGCAACGCGGCCGAAGTGACCAGCGCGCTGCCGCTCTCGGCTGAAGAGCAGGAGACCGTGCGCCGCGACATCGTCGCCAAACTGGGCGGTTCGCCGGCCGTGGTATTCCGCGTCGATCCCGGCATTCTTGGTGGCGTGATGGTGCGCGTGGGCGACAAAGTGGTCGATGCCTCGGTCGCCGGCCGGCTGGAGGGCTTGCGCGCCAACCTGCGCTAGCGGCCAGGGCGGCCGGGAGCTGCCGCGCGTGTATAATGCGCACCGGGCATCGCGCGATGCCCGGTGCGTTTTCGTTACCCCGGGCCGGCGCGATACCAAGGCCGAGCCCACGCGGGCCCCGGCTAACTGTGCGGGGCTCCTTTGTTGCCTGAGAGTTGGCGCCATGCGTCTTTCAACCCTGCTGGCCGCCTTGCCCGTGCCGCCGCTGGCGGCACTCTCGGCCGACCCCGATGTTGCGAGCCTGACGGCGGATTCGCGCCAAGTGGCTCCGGGGGGCCTGTTTGTGGCGGTGCGCGGTGAGCACTTCGACGGCCATCGCTTCATCCCGCAGGCGCTGCAAAAGGGCGCGGCCGTCATCGTGGCGGAAAGTGGAGCGGCTGAGGCGGCTGGCGCCGAGCGCCAATCCGCCGTCTTTGTGACGGTGCCCGATACGCGCGAGGCGTTGGCCTGGCTGGCCGCGGCCTGGCATGGACGCCCGGCGCGCCAGTTGGTGATGGTGGGCGTGACCGGCACTGACGGGAAAACGACCACCGCCAGCCTGATCCATGCCATTCTGCTGGCCGCCGGGCGGCGCGCCGGGTTGATCTCCACCGTCAGTGCCATCATCGGCGATGAAACCGTCGATACGGGTTTCCACGTCACGACCCCGGAAGCGCTCGAGGTGCAGGGCTATCTGGCGCGCATGGCCGCGGCCGGCCTCACCCACTGTGTGCTCGAAGTCACCTCGCACGGCCTGGAGCAGCAGCGGGTGACGGGCTGCGAGTTCGACGTGGCCGTCGTTACCAACATCACTCACGAGCACCTTGATTTTCATAAGAGCTATGCCAACTACCGGGCGGCCAAAGGGCGGCTGGTGGCAGGGCTGGCCACGGCCGCGGCCAAGCCCGGCGGCCCGGCCAAGACGGCCGTGCTGAACGTCGACGATGGCGCGTATGGCTACCTGGCCGGCCTGCTGGAACAGGCGCCCCAGGTGCGGCGTATTACCTACAGCCTGAGGCCCGGCGCTGACGTCTGGGCCGAGGGGGTGGCGCAGACCTCGGCCGGTTTGTCTTTTACCGCGCACGGGCCAGATTGCCGGCTGCCGGCGCGCGCGGCGCTGATGGGCGCCTATAACGTTTCGAACTGCCTGGCGGCAATGGCGGCCACGGTGGCTGCCTTGGGCGTGGCGCCGGAAGCCGCGCAGCGCGGCCTGGCGGGGCTCGCGGGGGTGCCGGGGCGCATGGAGCGGATCGATCTGGGCCAGCCGTTTACGGCGATTGTGGACTTTGCCCATACGCCGAATGCCCTACGCCGGACCCTGGAAACGGCCCGCGCGCTGGCACAGGCGGGCCAACCTGGCCGGCCGGAAGGACGGGTGATCGTAGTCTTTGGCTCGGCCGGTCTGCGCGACGTTGAGAAGCGCCGGCTGATGGCCGAAGCAGCCGCCGAGTTGGCCGACCTGTCGGTGCTGACGGCGGAGGATCCACGCACCGAGGCCCTGGACGACATCCTGGCCATGATGGCAGGAGCGGCGCGGCTGAAGGGAGCCGTCGAGGGCGAGACCTTTTTTCGCGTTCCCGACCGCGGCCAGGCGCTGCGGCTGGCAGTGGCCCTGGCACGGCCGGGAGACATCGTGCTGGCCTGCGGCAAGGGGCACGAGCAGTCGATGTGCTTTGGCCAACTAGAGTATGCCTGGGACGACCGGACCGCGCTGCGGGCGGCCTTGGCCGAGCAGTTGGGCCAGCCGGGACCGAAGATGCCCTACCTGCCGACGCAAGCCACCCGGCCATCTGGCGCTTGAGGGGTGGGCCGCGGGCTGGGACAGGGGGATGTGTTAGAATCCGGCGCAAAACCGTAGGCGGAAGCTCTGGTGGGCCTCGACTTGGGAGTCGTCATTCTGAATTGGAATACGCGCGGTTTGCTGCGCGACTGCTTGCGCTCGGTGGAAGCCGCGCGCGGCCATTTGGGCGTTAACGTCTGCGTGGTCGACAACGCCTCTTCTGATGGGTCGGCGCTGATGGTCCGGACGGAGTTTCCCCAGGCGTTGCTGATCGAGAGCCCCGTTAACCGCGGTTACGCGGCCGGAAACAACCTGGGGCTGCGCGCCTTAGGGTTTGGCCTGGGCCAACGCGGCGGCCCGCGGTTTGCGCTGCTGCTAAACCCCGACACGGTCGTGCCCGCCAGGGCGCTGGTGGATATGGTGGCGTACATGGGCGCGCACCCGCGGTGTGGGGCCGCCGGTCCCAAGCTGGTACTGCCCAGCGGCGAGCTGGATCTGGCCTGCCGGCGCAGCCTGGCGTTCGACGCCTTTGTCTACCGCATGCTGGGTCTGAGCCAGCTGTTCCCCCGCAGCCGGCGGTTCGGCCAATACAACCTGACTTATCTCAGCCCAGACGTGGAGACCGAAGTGGGTTCGGTAGTGGGCGCCTGCATGCTGGTGCGGCGCGAAGCCATCAGCCAGGCGGGTCTGCTGGACGAAGCCTTCTTCATGTACGGCGAGGACCTGGATTGGGCGAGCGCCATCCGGCGCGCGGGCTGGCAGGTGCGCTACAACCCGGCCGTAACGGTGCTGCACATCAAGCGCGCGGCCAGCCGGCAAAGCCACAAGGCCCAAATCGCCTTCCACGAGGCCATGCTCTACTTCTTCCGCAAGCACTATGCCGCCAGTGTGCCGCGTCCGCTGGGATGGCTGGTGCTGCTGGGCATCTACCTTAACCTGCACTGGACACGCCTGCGCGAGCACTTTACGCGCCGCAAGCTCGCTGCGCGCGCCGAGGCAGCTATCCAAGCCTGAGCCCGCGCCTGCCGCCGTGATCGACGCTCGCCGTTTCCGCGCCCTGTTTGCAATCCTGCTGCTGGGCACCGACACTTTTATGCTGGCGCTGGCCTTTGGGTTGGCGCACCGGCTGCGGGTGCTCATCCCCTGGCCGCGCCAGGCAGCCGACATCGAGCGGCTGCTGGACTACCTGCCGGTGGTCCTGATCTTCGTCGTCTCCAACGTATTCGTCTTTTTTCTGCTGAGGCTGTATCACCTGGCGCGGGCCACCTCGCGCGTGGACGAATTCTACACGGCGTTCGTCGGCGTCACGGTGGGCACGCTGCTGGCGGTGGCCGCCGCCTCGCTGACGCTGAAGAACAGCGTCTTCGAAGTCAACCTGCCGCGCGCGATGATGGCATATGCCTGGCTGGCCGGCGCCGCGCTGGTCATTATCGGCCGCTGGCTGCAGCACCAGGTGCGCAACATCTTGCAGTCGCGCGGCTACGTGCAAGACCGGGTGGTGGTGGTCGGCGCGGGCGACGCGGCGCGCCTGGTTATTCAGAAGATCCAGTCGTCGCCGTACCTGGGCTACCGGCTGTTGGGGGTGGTAAACGGCACGGGCGGCCCGTCGCAGTTGCACGGCTACGCGGTGCTGGGCTGCACGGAGGACTTGCCGCGGCTGATCGAGACCCATGCCATCGACGAGGTGATCCTGGCCGTGCCGGAGGCCGACGACGCGGAAATGGTGCGGTTAATTGCGCTGGCGCATCGTGACCGCGTAAGCATCAAGGTGTTCCCGGACCTGTTTGAGATCATGGCGGCCGGGGTGACGATTGACGACCTGGGCGGGCTGCCGCTGCTGAGCATCCGCGACGTGGCGCTGCGGGGCTGGAAGCTGAGTTTCAAGCGGGCGATGGACATCGTATTGAGCGCCATTTCGCTAGCGCTGCTCTCTCCTATTCTGCTGCTGGTCGCGATCTTGATCAAGCTCGATTCGCCTGGGCCGGCGTTCTTTGTGCAGGAGCGAATGGGCCTGGATTCGAAGCCGTTTCGGATGTTCAAGTTCCGCTCGATGCGCCAGGACGCGGAGGCTGGCGGACCGGGCTGGACGGTCAAGGACGATCCCCGGCGCACGCGAGTTGGAGCCTTTATCCGGCGGTTTTCAATTGACGAATTTCCCAACCTGATCAATGTCTTGTTCGGGGACATGAGCCTGGTCGGGCCACGGCCGGAGCAGCCCGCCTTCGTCGAGCAGTTCCGCCAGTTGGTGCCGCGCTACATGGACCGGCATCACGAAAAGTCGGGGATCACTGGCTGGGCACAGGTGAATGGTCTGCGCGGCGACACTTCGATCTACGAACGGACCAAGTACGATCTGTGGTACATTGAGAACTGGTCGGTGTGGCTGGACATCAAGATCCTGATCCGCACAACGTTTCGCTTCTTGTTCGATCGGAGCGCCTACTGAGCCGCATGTCCAGGCTAACGAGCGTTTCGGCCTTCTTCCCGGCCTATAACGACGCCGGCACCATCCCGAGCATGGTGCTGATGGCGCTAAAAGCGCTGCCGCAAGTCACTGGCGACTTCGAGGTCATCGTCGTCAACGACGGCTCGCGCGACTACACCGGCGAGGTCTTGGCCCAGCTCCAGGCGGTTTACGCCCCGCTGCGGATCGTCACTCACGCCCGCAATCGCGGCTATGGCGCCGCGCTGCGCACCGGCTTCAGCCACGCCACCAAAGACTGGATCTT
>JADLEU010000027.1 GCA_020845955.1 Anaerolineales bacterium | reverse complement strand
GGCGGGCGCGGCCAGCGCCAGGTCGAGGGCGTTGAAGGCGGGGTGCAGGCGGTCCTGGGGCAGGGTGTAGTGCAGCACATCGGCCATCTGCCGCTCGGTGACGCCGCGCGCCCCGGCATAGACCAGCGCCAGCGCCGACGACAGGCTGTAGGGCGAGAAGACAAGATTGTCCTGGCCGGCGCGCAGCACCTGGTACAGGTCGAAGGCGAAGGCGTTGTTGCCGGCGGCCACGGCGTCGCGGTCGGCCGGGGGCGCGTCGGGGGCAGTCTGGCGCGGCAGATCCGAGCGGGCCTCGGCCGCCTCGGGCGCTGCCGGCGCGCAGGCCGCCAGGGGCGCGGATAGCAGTGCGGCCAGGGTGAATAGGCGGGCGAATCGTACGGTAGACACGGTAGACATGGCGTTCTCCTTAGGTTAAGGTAGGACGCGGCCGAACGAGGCTGGGTTCCGAGCAAGCGACCGCCAGGCGGCGAAGGCCGCCGAGCGCTAAAGCGCCCGGCACGCTTCGCGAAAGGCGCGAAGCCTGGTGCACCGGACTGGCAGTCGCGGCGCGACAATGGGATGGACAATCGGCTTGAGCCGGTTTCGCGCTTGTGCTAGCGGGGGGGGCTTGAACCCCCCGCGGGCCGGGCAGGCGGATGCGGCTCCGACAGCGGGGGGTCTTTACCCCCCCGGCGGGCCCGCACGTCGTCAGTCAGTGACCGGTAAGACTCTCGAAATACCTCCACAACCCCCGCGTAATCCCGCCGCCCTATGCTCCCGCTATCGAGCCGCGACAACCGCTGGGCTGAAATACTGGTGCTGACGGGCAGACCGGCCTGGCCCGCGCGGGCAGCGGCCCGATCGACGCGGCCTTCAGCCACAACAGCCACAACAGCCGCTACCTGTCCGTGATGGCCGGCGGCACCGACCAGGTGGTGATCTTCCAGGTGGAGGCCGATGGCAGCCTGACTAACCTGGGCGCCGTGAGCACCCCCGCGACGGTCATGGGCGTGGCGGCGTGCCAAGCGCGGCGCCAACCCGCCGGCGGCCACCAGCGGCTCGATACCGGCCGGGTGAGCAGGCCTTGCGGGCGCGGTCTACCCGGTTGGGGGTCGATCGACCTGCCCGCTTGGGCAGGGGATTAGGCCCACAATCCGCCGGTTTTATATCTTGAAGTTCGCCCTCATCTGCGCTACACCATACCATAGCGGCCTCGGCTGGCCGCCGGCAGCATTCGTCGCAGTCAGGGTAAGGGAGGGTGTATGGACAAGTGGGTCTATCGCTTCGACGAGGGCGACCGCAGCATGCTGGCGCTGCTGGGCGGCAAGGGCGCCGGGCTGGCCGAGATGTCGCGTGCCGGGCTGCCCGTGCCGCCCGGTTTTACCATCACCACCGGCGCCTGCAACGCCTACTACGCCCGCGACAAACTCTTCCCTGAGGGAATGTGGTCGCAGAGCAAGGCCGCGCTGCGCCACGTGGAAGAGCAGACCGGCAAGCGCTTTGGCGACCCGGCCAATCCGCTGCTGGTGTCGGTGCGCTCGGGCGCGCCCATCTCGATGCCGGGCATGATGGACACCGTCCTCAACCTGGGGCTGAACAGCGCCACCCTGCCGGGGCTGTGCGCGCTCACCGGCGACGAGCGCTTTGCCTGGGACGCCTACCGGCGCTTTGTGCAGATGTTTGGCGAGATCGTGCTGGGCGTTCCCGGCGAGAAGCTCGCCCGGGCGCTGGAGGCGGTCACGGGGCGCGCCAACGGCGGGCGCGGCAACGGCGCGCACCGCGAGGCCGGCCTGGGCGTGCCCGCGCTGCGCGGCGTGGTGGACCGCTTCAAGGGGATCATCTTCGGTGAGGCCCGCCAGGCCGTGCCGGAAGACCCCGAAGAACAGCTGCGCCTGGCCATCGCGGCCGTATTCGACTCGTGGATGAACCGTCGCGCCGTGGACTACCGCCGCCTCAACCGCATCCCCGACAGCATCGGCACGGCCGTCAGCGTGCAGGTCATGGTCTTCGGCAACGCCGGCGAGGACTCGGGCACCGGCGTGGCCTTTACACGCAACCCCAACACCGGCTGCCCCGAACTGTTCGGCGAATACCTGACCAACGCGCAGGGCGAAGACGTGGTGGCGGGCACACGCACGCCCTCCCCGATCGGGCACATGGCCGAGGCCCTGCCCGACACCTACCAGGAGTTCCGCGACATCGCCCGGCGCCTGGAGGCCCACTACCGCGACATGCAGGACCTGGAGTTCACGATCGAGCGCGGGCGGCTGTACATGCTGCAGACGCGCAGCGGCAAGCGCACCGGGCAGGCCGCCGTGCGCATCGCCGTGGACATGGTCGGCGAGGGCCTGATCACGCGCCAGGAGGCCGTGCAGCGTGTGGTCCCTGAGCAGCTCGACCAACTGCTGCACCCGGTAGTGGACCCGGCGGCGGCGGCGCCGATGCTGGCCACGGGACTGCCGGCCTCGCCCGGCGCGGCGGCCGGCCGGGCGGTGTTCGACGCCGATGAGGCCGAGCGGATGGCGGCCGGGGGCGAGCGCGTGATCCTGGTGCGCCACGAGACCAACCCCGACGACTTCCACGGCATCGTGGCCGCCCAGGCCATCGTCACCGCGCGCGGCGGCATGACGAGCCACGCGGCGGTGGTGGCGCGCGGCATGGGCAAGTGCTGCGTAGTGGGCTGCGACGGGCTGCAGATCGACTATGGCCAGCAGCTCTTCGCCGCCGGCGGCCGCGTGGTGTCGCGCGGCGACTGGATCACGGTGGACGGCACGCGCGGAGCGGTGCTGCTGGGGCAGGCGCCGACGCGCGAGCCCGCGCTCGACGAATACTTCGACACGCTGATGGGTTGGGCCGACGCCCAGCGCGCGCTCAAGGTGCGCGCCAACGCCGACACGCCCGCCGACGCGCGCACCGCCCGGCGTTTTGGGGCCGAGGGCATCGGCCTGTGCCGCACCGAGCACATGTTCTTTGAAGGCAACCGCATCGACGCCATGCGCGAGATGATCATGGCTCCCAACGCCGTCGCCCGGGCCGAGGCGCTGACCAAGCTCGAACCGCTGCAGACCCGGGACTTCGAGGGCCTGTTCGAGGCCATGGACGGCTACCCGGTCACCATCCGGCTGCTCGATCCGCCGCTGCACGAGTTCCTGCCGCGCCACGAAGAGACCGCGCTGACCATCACCGATCTGAAGCTCAAGCTGCGGCTGGCCGCCAACTTGAACGAGATCGACGCGCTGCTGCGCGAGATCAACGTCAAGACCGCCATCTTGGCCCAGATCGAGCGCCTGGCCGAGGCCAACCCGATGCTGGGCCACCGCGGCTGCCGCCTGGGCATCGTCTATCCCGAAGTCACCGAGATGCAGGCGCGCGCCATCTTCACCGCCGCGGTGCGCAGCCAGGAACGCGGCCTGACCGTGATCCCGGAGGTGATGATCCCGCTGGTGGCCTTTGTGAGCGAATACGAGTCGCAGGAGAAGCTGGTGCGGCGCGTGGCCGAGCAGGTCTTCGCCAGCCACGGCGTGCGCCTGGCGTACACCGTCGGCACCATGATCGAGCTGCCGCGCGCCGCGCTGACGGCCGGCGAGATTGCCCGCCGCGCCGAGTTTTTCTCCTACGGCACCAACGACCTGACGCAGACCACGCTGGGCCTGAGCCGCGACGACTCGGCGCGCTTCCTGCCCGGCTACGTCCAACGCGGCTTGCTGGCCGACGACCCGTTCCAGACCATCGACACCGGCGGGGTAGGGGAGCTGGTGCAGATCGGCCTCGAGCGCGGCCGGGCGGCGCGACCCAAGCTGAAGGTGGGCGTGTGCGGCGAGCACGGCGGCGACCCGCGCTCGGTGGCGTTCTTCCACACCGCCGGGCTGGACTACGTGAGCTGCTCGCCCTTCCGCGTGCCCATCGCGCGCCTGGCGGCGGCACAGGCGGCGCTGGCGGCGCCGGCCGAGCTGGCTCGGCAGGCCGAAAGCGTGGCAGCGTCGTAGCCCGCGCGCAATCGGCTCTCGTCATCCTTGGGAGCGGATCTACCCGCGCGAACGCAGGCGCCGCCGCGATCCGCCGTGATGGATGCCGCTACCCAACGCGCAAGGCGTGAAGCAAGGAGCGCACGACCCATAGACTCAGCGCGCCCAGCGCTGCCGTCGCGGGAATTGTCAGGAACCAGGTCCACATGATGTCCGTGGCGGCAGTCCAACGCACCTTGCTGATGCGGTCGGCGGCCCCGGCACCCAGGATGGCGGTGCTCAGCACCTGAGTGCTGCTGGCTGGGCCGCCAAGGCGCGCGGCTGCGAAGGTCACGCACGCGGCGGCCACCTGTGCTCCGAGCCCGTGTATCGGGCGGATCTTGTAAAAGCCGCCGCCCAACCTGCGCACGACGCGCCAGCCGCCCGTCAGGGTGCCCGCGGCGCCCGCCGCCATCGGCAAGGCGATGATCCAAAGCGGGATGGCGGCCGCTGCTGGCGTTGCCAGGCCCAGTCCCAAGGCGAACAACCCGATCGTCTTTTGTCCATCGTTGGCCCCATAACTCAGGGCCAGCGCAATGGCCGTGAGGATCTGGGCCCGCTGGAAGGCCCGACTGATCCGAGGCGTAGTCCCTCGGGCCAGCCAGTAGATGACGCGCGTCGCGACCAGCCCAGCGATTAGGCCCAGGGCGGGGGTGATGAACAGCGACGCGAGAATGCCCGTCAGACTGCCCCACTGGATACCGCCCACGCCCAGGTTGGCCCAGCCCGCCCCGACGAGCCCGCCGAGTAAGGCATGCGATGAGCTGGACGGAATCCCAAAATGCCAGGTTAACAGACCCCAGGCCGTGGCTGCGAAGGCGGCCGCCAGAACGATGAGCGGCGTCACCTGGTCCACCGCGAGCACGCCGGCGCTGAAGGCGCGCGCGACGGCGAGCCCGAAGAGGAAGGGGGACACGACCGTCGCCGCGGTGGCCACCCAGACGGCTGGCCGGGGGGCCAGGGCGCGGGTGGACACCACCGGCGCGACGATGCTAACGCTGCCGGTCACTCCATTGACGTAGGAACAGGCCAGGACACTGGCGGCGACGATCCAGACGAAGAGGTCGTTCACTGTTTCCTTCTCGGAACCGGTAAGGATGGGGTCCCCGGCCCGCTCGGCAGTTGGCGTGCGCATGGGCGCCGCAACAGAGAGATATATCACAGCCGCATCGGGTGTCAACTGATCGAGGCAGCCGCTGAGCGATTTCGGCCGGATTGGGCGCGCGGAGCGCCGCGGCGGAAGGAATGACTTCGGGGAAGGTCGCCTATAATGGGCGCCGCCGGGGGCCTTGGAGCCGGCCGCCATGCCCGAACCCATCATCGCCACCAAGATCAGCCCGCCGCCGCTGCGGGGCAGTTTGGTCGCGCGTCCACGCCTGCTGGCGCTCCTGGACGAGGCGGCGGCCCACAACCTGGTCTTGGTTTCGGCGCCCGCCGGGTTCGGAAAATCGACCCTGGTGAGCGTGTGGCTGCGCGAGCGCGGGCTGCCGGCTGCCTGGCTGTCGCTCGACAAGCACGACAACGACCCGGTCCGCTTCTTAACCTACCTCGTGCGCGCCCTGCAGCCGGTCGCCGCGGCTGGGGCGTCGGTGCTGGCCACGCTGGGCACGCCCCAGCCGGCCGAGGTGCGCGCGTACGTCGGGCAGCTCATCAATGAGCTCTCGGCCGCGCCGGGGCCGGTGACCCTGGTCCTGGACGATTGGCACTTTGTCGACGACGACCAGGTGGCGCTCGCCCTGCAGACCCTGGTCGAGTACCAGCCGCCCCAGCTTCGGCTCGTCGTCATCACCCGCGATGATCCGGCCCTGCCCCTGGCCCGCCTGCGCAGCCGAGGGCAGCTCGGCGAAGTGCGCGCGGCCGATCTGCGCTTCACGGCGGCGGAGGCCGCGGAATTCCTGCGCGACAACACGAAGCTGCCGCTGACGGAGGCGGAAGCGGCCGCCCTGGAGCAGCGCACCGAAGGCTGGATTGCGGGGCTGCACCTGGCCGCGCTGGCGATGCGCGGCGCCGATGACGCCGGCGCTTTCATCGAGGCCTTCACTGGCAGCCATCGTTACGTCCTGGACTATCTGCTGGAAGAAGTCATCTCCCGGCAGCCGGCCGAGCTCCAAGACTTTCTGCTCGACACCGCCTGGCTGGAGCGCATGTCGGGCGACCTGTGTGATGCCGTGCTGGAACGGGCCGGCAGCGCCGCGCTGCTCCAGCAGGTGGAGGCCGCCGGCCTGTTCCTGAAGCCCCTCGACGAGGCGCGCCACTGGTATCGCTACCATCGCCTATTCGCCGAAGCGCTGCAGGCCCGCCAGCGGCGCCTGCATCCGCAGCGCGCCGCCGCGATCCACCGCCGGGCGGCCGGCTGGTTCGAGGCCGCCGGCTGGCTGGTGGAAGCGGTTGAGCATGCGCGCCGCTCGGGCGATACGGCGTACTTTGTGAGCCTGGTGGAGCAGCACGCCTTCGGCGTCATGGGGCAGGGTGACGCCGCACTGGCCGCCCGCTGGCTGGCGGCGCTGCCCGAGGCGGCGCTGCGCCAGAGCCCCCGGCTGTGCCTCGACCAGGCCTGGCTGCTGTACTTGAACCGCCAGTATGACCCGATCGACACCTGGCTGGAGGCCGCCGAGGCCCACCTGCAGCCGACGCGCGAGCGGCAGAGGGAGCTGCTGGGTGAAGCCCTGACGCTGCGCTCCCTGCTCGAAAACCGCGATCCCGAGCTGGCCTTGCAGCTCGGGCTGGGGGCCGCCGAGGCCATCCCGGCCGGCAGCGTACTGGTGCGCGGGCTGATGCAGATGGCGCTGGGGAACAGCTATCTCAAACTCGGCCGTCTTGGCCAGGCCATCGATGCGTTTGAAGCCGCCATTCCGCTGCATTGGGAAGCTGGCAATGTCCTGGGCGCTTTCATCGCCGTCAACGACATTGTCGAGCTGGCCCAGCCGCTGGGCCGGCTCGACCGGGCGGAGGCGCTCTGCCAGCAGCTGCTGGCGCGGGTGGGCCGGACCGGCCTGGACAGGGCGCCCGCCCTCGGGTCGGCCTATGTTGGCCTGGCAGCCATCCGGCTGGAACGCGGCCAGTGGGAGGCCGCCGGCAGCATGCTGCGCCTGGGGCTGGAGTTGGCCGCGCGTGGCGGCTTCCGCAGCGGCCTTCGCTCGGATGCAGTTGCCCGGCTGGTCGAGGCGCGCCTGGAGTTTATTGTGCAGGGCGCTGCCAGCAGCCAGCCTCCGCCGGCTCCCCTCTCTGAACTGGTGGAGCTCGCCACCCAATCCCCGGCCATCCTGGCACAGCTCGCCCACCACTTTGTCGAGCGCGGTGAGATGGAGCAGGCCCTCGCCCTGCTTCAGCGCCAGGAAACGACTGCTGGCCCGGTGCAGCACCCCCGGCAGCTGGAATGGCGCCTCGTGCGCGTCTATCACCAGGTGATGGCGGGCCTCGCCCGGGGCGAGCCCGCCGTGCTCCTGGCGGCCGAGGCAGACGCTGGCACCCTGATCGACTTCGCCGAGCGCCTGGGCCTAGCCGGCTTTTTGAGCGAGCTCCTGGCACTCCGGGCACTGGCCCAATTCACGCGGCGTGAGATGCCGGCCGCGCTGGCGGACCTGGAGCGAGCGTTGGCCGGGGCCGAGCGCGACGGGCAGGTGCTGCTCTTCGCCGGCAAGGGCCGGCCCATGGCCGCGCTGCTGGCCGAGGCGGTGCGCCAGGGCGTGCCGCACGCGTCCTTTGCGCAGGTGGTGCTGGATCGCTTTCCGAGCGCGCCGGCGCCTGGCCGGCCGGCATCCCCGCCGGAGCTGGCAGAGGCGCTCACCGAACGCGAGATCGAAGTGCTGCGGCTGATGGCCGACGGCCTGACCTACGAGGCGATTGCCCAGCGGCTGTTCGTCAGCGTCAACACCGTGCGCTACCACGTCAAAGGCCTATACGGCAAGCTCGCCGCCGGCTCGCGGGCCGAAGCCATCGCGCGCGGGCGCGCACTTCACCTGATTTAATCCCCCTTCACCCTCCAACTACATCCTGCCGTTCGGCAGACTACATGCTCCATGTGGTCCGCCGGCGGCTGCTTCGCGGTAGCCTGGGCGCACATCGGCAGACGAACGAGGAGCGACCATGCACACCGACGAACCCACCCCGGCAGCCCGCTTTTATCCGCGCCGCCCGCAGCCGCTGCGCGCGGCCCTGGGCGCCGCCATCCTGGCGGCCATTTTGGGCCAGTTGCTGGCGGCCTGCGCCCCGGCCCGCGGTGGTGACGTGGTGCCGCCGGGCGCCCGCCCGGGCGACCTGTCGCTGAAGGCCTGCGCGTACAAGATCCAGGGAACGGAGTTCGCCGCGGACTGCGGCACGCTCGTGGTACCCGAAAACCGGGCGGACCCTGGGTCGCGCCTGATCGCCGTGCCGGTCACGCGCGTCCGCGCGCAGGCCGATCAGCCCGCCGAGCCCATCTTCTTTCTGGAGGGCGGGCCGGGGCAGAGCAACCTGGGCTTCGAGCCGCCGCTGGGCCTGCTCGCCGGCCATGACTTTGTGATGGTCGGCTATCGCGGCGTGGACGGCACGGTCCGGCTGGACTGCCCGGAATATGGCCAGGCCCTGAAGGGGATTGGGGGCGACTTGCTGAGCGAGGCCTCCCTGGCGCGGATGGGCGCGAGCGCCGGCGAATGTGCCCGCCGCTGGCAGGCCGCCGGCGTCGACCTGGCCGGGTACACGATGCCCGAAGTCATCGCCGATATGGAGCTGGCCCGGGCCGCGTTGGGCCACCCGCGCATCCACCTGCTCAGCCAGAGCTACGGCACCCGGCTCGCCCAGCTCTATGCCTATCTGCACCCCGACCGCATCGTCCGCTCGGCCATGCTGGCCGTGAACCCGCCCGGCCGCTTCGTGTGGGAACCGGAGACCATCGACCGGCAGCTGCAGTACTTCGCCGGTCTCTGCGCCCAGGACGCGGCCTGCCGGTCGCGCTCACCCGACCTGGCCGAGACCATGCGCCAGGTGCTCGCCAACCTGCCGCGGCGCTGGCTGGTGGTGCCGATTGATCCGGGCAAGGTGAAGGCGATGACCTTTATGGGGATGACCTACCGCGACATGGCCGTGATGACGATCGACGCCTATCAGGCCGCGGCCGAGGGGGATCCCAGCGGCCTGGCGCTGATATCGCTGGTCTGGGATTTCATGGCGCCTTCCGTGCTGGTGTGGGGCGACCTGCTCAACAAGGCCGGCACGGCCGACTACGACCCGGCGCGCGACTACGCGGCCGACATGAACCCGCCTGGCTCGATCTTGGGCTCGCCCGGCAGCCTGGCGTACTTCGACAGCCTGGGCAGCTGGCCCATCACGCCGATCCCAGCCGAGCTGCGGCAGGTGCAGCCGTCGGACGTCGAGACCCTCGTGGTCAACGGCAGCGTGGACCTCTACACGCCGGCCGAGTACACCGCCGACGAGCTGCTGCCGGCGCTGAGCAAGGGCCAGGAGGTGATCGTGGCCGAGGCCGGGCACGTGCAGGACCTGTTCGGCCTGCAGCCGGCCGCCACCGAGCGGCTGCTGACCAGCTTTTACGACACGGGCGTGGCCGATGCCTCGCTCTTCACCTACGCGCCCATGGACTTCAGCGTGCGGCTCGGCTTCCCGCTGATGGCCAAGGCGCTGGCCGGCGCCGGCCTGCTGCTGATCGCCGGCCTGGGGGCCGGCCTGGCGTGGGCGCTGCGGCGGCTGGCGCACAGCCGCCAGACGACCGGCGCTCCGCGCCCGGTCGCTGAGGGCGCCACCGCCGAAGCCTATCCCACCCATCGCTAGCTGGGTGATCGCCGCGAGGAGGCGCCAATGATTGGAAAAGACAGAGAGAAAGGCAGATCGACTATTCGACGCCCGCACGCCGGGCAGGAACCACGGAGGATCGAAATGAACACTAACGTTATCGAAACGAAAAGGCAAAGTGCGCTGCCCACGGTGGCGGCTGGGCTGGCCCTGGCGCTGCTGGCCGCGCCGCTGCTCGCCGGCTGTAACCCCGCGCTCAAGGTCGGCGCCCTGCAGACCGAGTCTCAATCGGTGGCGCTGGGCGATGCCGAGGTGGTGCGCGTCCAGATCGGGATGGGCGCCGGCGACCTGGAGGTGACGAGCGGCGCCGAGGGTCTGCTGGAGGCGGACTTCACCTACAACGTGGCCAAGCTGAAGCCGGTGATCGAATACACGGACGATAAGCTCAGCGTTCGGCACCCCAACATTGAAGGTGTTCCGGCCTTGCTGGGCATCACGGAGTATCGCAACGAGTGGGATCTGCGCCTCGCCGGCGGCGTGCCCATGGAGATGAGCGTGGAGATGGGCGGCGGGTCCGGCGATCTGCAGCTGGCGGGCCTGTCGTTGACCGGGCTCGACCTGAACGTCGGCGCGGGCGACTACGCCATCGACCTGAGCGGCGATTGGGCGCAGGACGCGGACGTGGCCATCGACGCCGGCGCGGCCAACCTCCGCCTGCAGCTGCCCGCGGACGTTGGCGCTCGTGTCGAAGTCGATTCCGGGCCGCACACCGTATCGACCTCTGGCTTGACACAGTCCGGGTCTGTCTACACCAACGCCGCCTATGGCGAGGTCGAGGTGACGCTGGACGTGCACATCCAGACCGGTATCGGCCACATCGACCTGGAAGTCGTCGAGGCGGCCGCGACGCGTGACTGATAGCTGGCTAGAAAGAAAAGGCCGGCGGGGGGCAGGACCTGCCCCCGCCGGCCAATGAGCTAGAGAGCAGGGGATACGACCGCGGCTTGGGCTGCTGCTGGGGCCGCCGCTACTCTCCGGCGGCGAGTTCAGAGCCGAAGCCTCGATCATCACCGTCATCGTCGGCGCTGCGGCCGGCCTCCTGATGCTGGCGCTCGCCGTGAAGCGCGGTCACGTGATTCGGCCCCTGGCGGAAGCACTGAGCCGCAGTAAGGACAAGACTCCATGAACCCCAATGATTACGTCATCAGCACCGAAAGGTTGAGCCGGTCCTTCGGCGCGGTCCACGCCCTCAAATCGCTCGACCTGCGCGTCCCGGCGAAATCCATCTTCGCCTTCCTGGGGCCCAACGGCGCCGGCAAGACCACCACCATCAAGCTGCTGCTCGGCCTGCTCAAGCCGACCAGCGGGGACGGCCAGATCCTGGGCCTGGACATTGTCCGCGACAGCGTCGACATCCGCGCCCGGATCGGCTACCTGCCGCAGGATACCCGTTTCTACGAGCACATGACCGCCCGCCAGATGCTGGCCTACACCGCCAGGTTCTTCTATGCCGGCCCGGCAGCGGAGATCGGCCGGCGCGTGAGCGAGATGATCGAGCTGGTCGGGCTGGAGGGCAAGGCCGACCGGCCGATCAAGGGCTTTTCGGGCGGCGAGCGCCAGCGCCTGGGCATCGCCCAGGCGGAGGTCAACTATCCCGACCTGCTGATTCTGGACGAGCCCGCCGCCTCGCTCGACCCAATGGGCCGCCGCGACGTGCTCGAAGTGATGGAGCGCCTGCGCAAGCACACCACCATCTTCTACTGCACCCACATCTTGGACGACGTGCAGCGGGTCAGCGACCAAGTCGCCATCGTCAACGCGGGTGAGCTGGTCACCCAGGCGCCGATTGAGGACTTGCTGGCCGGCACGGGTGATTCGGTCTACTCAGTCACCCTGCGGGGCGATGCCCAGGGCGCCTACACCCAGGTCATGCAGCAGCCCTGGGTGTCCGCCATCGCGACCAGCCAGGCGGGCGAACAGGTCACCTGGCAGGTGAGCGTGACGGACAAAGCCGCCGCGGAAGACCAGTTGATGAGCCTGCTGGTCACTAGCGGTCTGAAAGTCTCCAACTTCGGCCGCAAGGAACAAAACCTGGAAGACGTGTTCATCAAGATCATTGAAGGGAGTCAGAAATGAGCGCCAATGCGGTCGACCGCTTTCAACGGGTCACGGAAACGGGCTGGCGGCGAGGGCTGGATAACTTGCTGCGGGGGGAGTACTCGGCCTGGTTCAAGTCCTCACGGTGGTGGAAACAGCTCCTGGTTTGGCTGGCTATCGTTAACGGGATGATGGGCATCATGCTCATTGCCACGGTCGAGGCGGCTAAAGAGGGAAATGATGGCCCCCCGCTGCTCTTCATGTACGGCATCTTCGGCGGGATGTTTGTCGCCTTTGGGGTGATGATCATCATGCAGCGGGTGCTGGTCAGGGAAAAGCAAGCCGGCACGGCGGCCTGGGTGCTCTCGAAACCGGTGACGCGCACGGCGTTTGTCGTCTCCCGGCTGGCCGTCAATTCCGTCGCCATCCTGCTCAGCGCGGTGATCGTGCCGGGCGTGATCCTCTATCTCACCCTGGGCCTGTTCAGCGACCTCGGGTGGCTTCCGCCGCTTGGCTTTGCCGCCGGGCTGGTGATGGTCGTGCTCCACACGTTCTATTGGATCGCGCTGGTGCTGATGATGGGCACCCTGCTCGAATCATCGGCCAGCGTGATGGCGGTGCCGATGGTCCTGTACTTTGTCTTCTGGTATGGGCCGAGCTTGATCCCGGCCTTGATCTACATCTCGCCGATACTGCTGACCTTCAGCCCCGCGCCGGACCAAATGAGCGCCCTGTCGGTCGCCTTCATCACCGGTGAGCCGGTGTTCTCATGGCTGCCGTTGCTCGCGACCGTCGTCGCGTGCGTCGTCTTTGTCGCCGTCGCCATCTGGCGCTTCAACCGGCAGGAGTTCTAACTCCGCGGCGGAGGGAGAAGGAGGCAGGCCATGTCCAAGCTGCTCAGCCTCGGGAATATCGTGACGATGATGGCGGCGCTCATGATGCTGCCGGCGCTGGCCGCGCCCGTCACGGCCCAGGCCGACGAGGCCGCGCCCGGTGGGCCAGGGACCACCGCGCCGGCACCAGGCCTGGGCCCCACCGATGCGGCCGAGTTGGAAGCCTTTTTGGAACACCTGTTGGCGCAGGAAATGGCGGAGTACCACATCGCCGGAGCCGCCGTGGCGGTTGTCAAAGACGGCCAGTTGTTCTTCGCCAAAGGCTATGGCTACGCCAACCTGGACAACGGCCTCCTGGTTGACCCCGAACAAACGCTCTTTGGGATCGGCTCCGTGACCAAGCTCTTCACCTGGACGGCGGTTATGCAGCTTGTCGAGCAGGGAAAACTGGACCTGGATGCCGACATCAACACCTATCTCGACTTTCGCATCCCGGACACCTATCCTGAGCCGATCACGCTAAAGCACCTGTTGACCCACACGTCGGGCTTCGAGAACCGGCTCTTCGGGATGGCGGCGTCGGACGCTAGCGACGTTCCGCGGTTGCCGGCGCGCGAATACCTGAGCTCACCTGTCTGGCCGCGGGTGAACCCGCCCGGCGCCTACGTGAATTACTCGAACTACAACGCCATCCTGGCAGGGTACATCATTGCGCGGGTGTCGGGTCAGCCCTACGACCAGTACATCCAGGAGCATATCTTCGATCCGCTGGGAATGGTCCACGCCACGGCCCAAAACCCGGTGCCGCCCGGCCTGCGCCCGTTTGTCTCCGCAGGCTACACGTATACGGATGGCGACTTTCAGGTGTTCCCTGATTACGCGGGGCACCCGGCGGGCACGCCGTCAGGCTTCATTCATGCCAGCGTCACCGACGTGGCGCGGTTCATGATCGCGCACTTGCAGGGCGGCTTCTACGGCGACGCAGCCGCCGGGGTGCGCATTTTGGAGGAATCCACCACCCAGCAAATGCACGGCACCCTGTACACGCCGGACCCGCACCTGCTCGGCGTCGCTTACGGTTTCTTCGATTGGAGCGACAACGGCCAGCGAACGCTGGCGCACAGGGGCTATCTGCCGCCGATGCACAGTACGCTGCTGCTTTTGCCCGAACAGAACCTGGGCGTCTTCGTGATCTACAACAGCGAGGGCGCCAGGCGAGTGGCCAACCAGCACACCGGATTTCAGCGAGCGTTCTTCGACCACTATTATCCCGCCTCGCCGGTCGAGCCCATCCAGCCCCCGGCGGACTTTGCCGAGCGTGCCGGCCGCCTGGTGGGCAGGTACCGCTCCACCGAGGGCTCAGGGACCACCGCCTTTAAGTTCGTAGGGCTCATGGAGGAGTATGAGATCAGCGATCCCGGCGACGGCACGCTACTCTTTTCGACGCCAGCCGGCGAGTGGCGTTTCGTCGAAGTGGAGCCGCTGTACTTTCGCCAGGTGGACGATCTGTTCGGCCTCGCCTTTCGTGAGGACAACCGGGGGCACATCACCCACCTGTTTTTCGACCGCTTCCCGAACGTGGCTTTTGAAAAGCTGGTGTGGTACGAAACGCGCGGCTTCCACATGGGATTGGCCCTGGGCAGCGTGTTGATCTTCCTATCCGTGATCCCAGCAGGCTTGCTCCGGTTCATTCGGGATCGCCGCCCAAGCCGTGACCGCAAACCCGCGCCGCGCGGCGCTCACGTGGCTCACGGGGTTATCCTCGGGATCAGCGTGCTGAACCTGCTGTTCCTGGTCGGGTTTGCGTTGGGGGTGCCGGAGCTGGAGCGGAATATATTGCTCGACCCGCCCTTGATCATGAAGCTTGCGCTGGGGCTGGGCGTTCTGTCGGCCGTGCTGACGGCCGGCGCCTTGGTCTATACCGTGCTGGCCTGGAAGAATCGGTATTGGGGCATCGCCGGCCGCGGGTACTACACGCTGGTAACGGTCGCGGCGGTCGCTTTCGTCTGGTTCCTCAACTACTGGAACCTGTTGGGCTGGCGGTACTAACGGATCTAGGCTTACAGGCGGGCGGGGCACCGACCGCCCGCGTCAGCCAAACAAGTAAAGGAGAAAGCTCATGTCCACTCAAGTAGTGACCTCAACGCAAACCCTGCCAGAACTTGCCGTGATCTCCAAAAGAGATCAGTACACGCTCTGGCAGATCCTCGGGATCTGGGCGCTGGCGGCCGGGCCGATGGCGCTGCTCGCCTGGGTGGCCGCGCCCGCCCTCATCCCCTACAGCCCGCTGCATCCCGGCCTCACCTATTGGCTGCTGATGATTGCCGGCATGGCCTGGCAGTTTGTCGTCTCCCTGGTGCTTCTCTACCGCGAGCTTGGCACGCTGCGCTGGAGCGCCATCCGTCAGCGCACCTGGCTGCAGACCCCGCGTGAACCCAAGACGGATCGGCCGAACCCACGGCTGTTCTGGTGGCTGCTGCCGGCCCTGTTCTTCTCCGGCGTGGTAGGTATCGGCCTGGCCCGCGATCTCGATGCGCCCGTGGCCTGGCTGTTTCCCGCTCTGCAGCCGGCTCCGTTCATGGACAACTCACAACTGGCTTCTCCGGAGTTCAAGGGTCAATGGGGGCTCCTGGGCATACTCCTCGTCAGCCACCTGTTCAACTATTTCCTGGGCGAGGAACTCCTGTTCCGCGGCGTGCTGCTGCCTAAGATGCAAGGCGTTTGTGGCAAATATGATTGGGTGGCCAATGCCGTTCTCTTTGGGTTGTATCACCTGCACAAACCCTGGGGGATCCCCACTAACATCGTGGGCAGTTTGGCGCTCACCTGGCCGGCCAGGCGTTTTCGCAGCAACTGGATGGCGGTTGTCGTGCACGCGGTCGAAGGGCTTCCGGGTCTGGTGCTTGTCCCGGCCGTCATCCTGGGGCTTGCTGGTTAGTGGAGTGGCTGCCCGCGTCCGCACGCTACATCCCGCCCTTCGCCAGACTACATGCTCCATGTGGTCCGCCGGCGGCGCTGGCGCTGTAGGCTGAGCGCACCTTGGTCACCCGAAGGAGAGACAGCATGGCATCACAGACTGGCACCTACGCAATTCAGACGCTCGACCGGGAGGCCGCCGCGCCGGCGGCGGCCTCCTTGCCCCAGTACCGCCTGGGCCAGATCCTGGCCATCTGGGCGGCGGCCGCGCTCCCCATGGGCCTCCTGGGGTGGTGGGTCGCGCCGGCCCTCGGCCGGGGCGCGGCCCAGCCGGGGCTCGTGCGCCTGGCGGTGCTGACGGCCGGCCTGGCGTGGCAGTTCGTCCTGGTCGTCTACTTGCTCTATCGCGAAACCGGCCGCCTGAGCTGGAGCGATTTCCGCCAGCGCCTGTGGCTGGGCGGGCCCCGCTCGCCGCAAACCGGAGAAGTCCGCGGGCGGCTGTGGTGGTGGCTCATCCCCGTCGTCGGGCTCACCGCCGCCTACCAGATGCTGGCGGTTGGGAGGGTGGAAGCGCTGTGGGTGGGTCTGTTCCCGTTTGTGGCCGAGCCGGAAGGCTGGTCACTCAGCGGGGCCTTCGCCTCGCCCGAGTTCCGCGCCGGGCTGGTGGGCAATTGGGGCCTGCTGGCGTTGTACGTCGTCAACGCGGTCTTGAACACCGTGCTGGGCGAAGAGCTCCTGTTCCGCGGCGTTCTGCTGCCGCGCATGGCGGGCGTCTTTGGCAGGCTGGACTGGGCGGCCAACGGCCTGCTGTTCGGCCTCTATCACCTGCACCAGCCGTGGGGGATGCTGAGCTCGGCCCTTGACGGCCTCTTTCTCTACGCCCTGCCGAGCCGCCGCTTCCGCAGCGCCTGGTTCGGCGTGATCGCCCACTCGGGGCAAAGCGTGCTCTTTACCGTCCTG
>JADLEU010000026.1 GCA_020845955.1 Anaerolineales bacterium | reverse complement strand
TGGCCATCACGGTGCTGATCATCCTGTTGTGCTCGCCCTGCCTGGGCCTGGGGGGGAGCGTGGTTTACCTCAACCTCGGCGGCGATGGCCGCTTCTCGCGCTGGCGCTCACTGAGCAGCCCGCCCGCGGGGGCCGTGGCCCTGGTAACGGCGGATCCCAATGTCGTCTACGCAGAGGCGGCCGACGGCGGCGTGTATGTTTGCAGCCATCATGGACGCGCAGCTGGCGCCGGGTGTTGGGCCGCGGCTGAGCCGCCCTATGAGGTCTCCTCAGACGCGGATTTCGAGCGCTCGTTTTTTACGGGCACAGTGCCGCCGCCGCCAGGCGAGACGGTCGATCAGCTGTACGTCTCCCTGGACTTCGTCGAGCTGGGCCTGGAAGCGCGCTACGCGGTCCTGTCCGACGGCACGGTGTGGGTCTGGGAGTACAGCGCCAGCTCGTACGCCTCGCTGATCGTGCTCTTAGCAGGCCCGGTGGTTGGGTTGGCGTTAGGCCTCATCGTCGTTGGGGTGCTGGTGGCCGCCAACATGGCGCGGCGGCGCCGGGCGGCCGGCAGCGGGCTGGGGTGAGGCTGCCAGTATTGGCCAACAGCCTGCGCGGCGTGACGACCTGGCGCTGGACGCCTGGGATACATCGTGGGCACCCGGCCGGGCAGAGCGCGCCATCGCGCTGCGCGTGGCTGGCCCACGGGCCACCTGGCTGCTCCCGAGTGGTATGATGGGCGGTGCGCGGCAGCGCTCGCTGGCTGCCGTGCCAGGGCGCCAATGACGATCACTGACGAGATTGTGCCCGCCAGCCTGCGCGACCTGCCCGCCGTGTGGGCCTTGGAGCACGCTTGCTTCGGGCCAGACGCCTGGAGTCTGGTGGACATCTTCTTCGCCCTGGCAAGCCCGACCGTGCGGCTCAAGGCGGTCTGCGGCGGCCGGCTGGTGGGCTTTGTCATGGGCGACCCGCGCCCCAGCAAGGGCTTCGCCTGGATCGCGACGCTGGGCGTGCATCCCGACTTCCAACGCCGCGGCATCGGCGCGCGGCTGCTGGCAGCCGCCGAAGCGCGCCTGACGACGCCTCGCTTGAAGCTCACCGTGCGCCGTTCGAACGCGGCCGCGATCGCCCTGTACCGCAAGTTTGGCTACGAGCCGGTTTCGGTGTTGAACCGATATTACGCCAAGGGTGAGGCCGGGCTGCTGATGGAGAAGCAGCACCGTGGCTGAGGCCGGCGGGCTTGCCTTGAGGGAAAGTTCCTCGTCTGCTAGAATGTCTGTCCGATAACCAGGGCGTTGTACCCTTCGCCCGCCACCCGCTTCGAGTTAGAAAGGGCTCGACCTCCATGAAAGTGCTGTTGCTTAAAGACGTATACAAGCTGGGCCACGCCGGTGACGTGAAAAAGGTCGCGGACGGCTACGCGCGCAATTATCTCATCCCGCAGCGCCTGGCCACCCTGGCCACCTCGACCGCCGTCAAGCAGGCCGAGACCCTGCGCCAGAACGCCGCCATCACCCGCGCCAAGCTGAATGCCGAGCTGGCGGGCGTCGCCGAAAAGTTGAACGCCACCAGTCTGACCTTCCCGGTCAAGGCCGGGGAGACCGGCAAGCTGTATGGCTCGGTCACCCCCGCCCAGATTACCGAAGAGATCAAGAAAGCCACCGGGCTGGAGCTCGACCGCCGCACCGTGGGCCACCAGCCGCTGCGCGAGCTGGGCGAATACAAGGTGCCGGTGCGCTTAACGGCTGACTTGATCGCCCACGTGCGCGTCCTGATCCACCGTGAAGGCGAGGCGCTGAAGAAGGCGGCGGCCGAAGCCTCGGCCGAAGTCGAGGCCAAGGCCCCGCTTGAGGCTGAGGCCATGGTTGAATCCCCGGCCGAGCTGGCAGAAGCGCCTGCTGACGACGCTCAGGCTGAATCCGAAGGCGCCTAATCGGCCGAGTTCGCGCGACGGTGTGAACCTGGCGCCTGCCGCTCGGGGCGCATTGTCACGGCTGAGGGTTGTCCCTTTCCAGGCCATCGGCGCAGCGCTTGCCCCCCGATGGCCTGGTCCTTATAGTTCGAACATGAGCGAGACCGTCGGGCAACTGCTGCGCGCTGCGCGCGAGGCCAAGGGCCAAACGCTCGAAGACGTTGAGAGCGTGACGCGGATTCGCGCGCGGCACCTGGCCGCCCTTGAGGCCGATGACTTTGCTGCCTTGCCCTCGCTGGCCCAGGCCCGCGGTTTTGTCAAGAACTACGCCGAATACCTCGATCTGGATATTCAGGAGGTGCTCGGCCGCTACGAGGCGGCCGACAAAAAGCGCCCGGCGCGGCCGGCCAACCGCGCCCCGGTCGCGCCCCCGCCCAGTGTGCGCCCCAGCAGGCCGCCGGCGCAACCCTCAGCCGCGCCGGATGGCGGGCAACCACTCACGGCATCCGCGCGGGCGCGCGCCAGCAGCCAGCCTGGAAGGCCGCGCGCCGCCGGTGGGCGCCGCAAGGGCGCGCCGGCTGTGGATGCGCGCGGCATGCCCCAGGTGCGGCGCCGGCGTTGGATCACGACCGACTTGTTGGTGGCGGCCGTCATTACCCTGCTGCTTGGGGCGCTGCTGGCGTGGGGCGCCTGGCAATTGGCGCCGACCTTTGCGGCCACGCCGACCTTGCCCGCGGCCGGCGCATTAGCCGGGACCAACGCGGCACTGCCCAGCGCCACGGCCACCCACGCGCCGGCCGCCACCGCCACGGCGGCGCTGGCCACCCCGGCGGCGGCCTACACTGGCGTCAACGTCGAGGTGCGCGTCGAGTTGCGCTCCTGGGTGGGCGTGAAGGTGGATGGCAGGGAGGTCTTTGCCGGCCTGATGCCCCCGGGCGAGGCGCGTGAGTTCATCGGCGCCGGCATGGTCGAAGTCATCACGGGCAACGGCCTGGGCACGCGCGTGGTCTGGAACGGTGTCGATCAGGGAGTGTTGGGCGATTTGGGCGAAGTGGTGGTGCGGCTGTGGACGCTGGAGGGGATGATAACCCCCACGCCCACGCCCACCCTGGCCGTCACGCCCACGCCCGGGAACTAGAAGCGAAGAACGGAATGTCCAAAGTCAAAGCGAAGCGTTTTCACCTCGTCAGCCTGGGGTGCTCAAAGAATACGGTCGACTCGCAAGGCATGGCACAACTCTTGTGCGCCGCGGGTTTTGAGGCGACGGCCGACCCGCGCCAGGCCGAGGTGTTGATCGTCAATACCTGCGGTTTTATCGGCCCGGCCAAACAGGAGTCGCTCGACGTGCTCAACGACCTGGCCGCGCGCAAGAAGCGCGGCCAACTGCTCGTTGCCGCCGGCTGCCTGACGCAGCGCTACGGCGCCGAGGTGGCCCGGCAGGTGCCCGGCCTGGACGGCATCATCGGCACGCGCCGCTGGATGGACATCGTCGACCTGGTGCAGCGCCTGCGCGCCGGCCCGCATCCCGAACCCCTCTACCACTTGCCGGGCGATGCCGCCGTGGTCGGCGCGGATCCGCTGACGGGCGCCGGAGAACAGGCCGTGCTGCGCGCGGCCGTGCAGGGCAAGAGCGCCTATCTCAAGATTGCCGACGGCTGCCGGCGCCCGTGCGCCTTTTGCGCCATTCCCTTGATCAAGGGCACGGCCGTCTCCCGCCCGTTGGCGCATATCCTGGACGAGGCGCGCCGGCTGGAGGCGGCCGGCGCGCGCGAGCTGATCCTGATCGCGCAGGACACGACCGACTACGGCCGCGACCTGGGGATGAAGGACGGGTTAGCGCAACTGCTGGAGGCCTTGGTCGAGGCCGCGCCGGGCATCGACTGGCTGCGCGTGATGTATGCCTTTCCCGGCTACGTCACCGAGCGCCAGATCGACACCATGGCCGCTCATCCGCAGATCCTGCATTATCTCGACATGCCACTGCAGCACGGCCATCCCGCGACGCTGCGCCGCATGCGCCGCCCGGCCAACATCGACTGGGTGCGCCGCATCCTCGGCCGCATGCGCGCCGCCATGCCCGACCTGGCGATCCGCTCCACCTTTATCGTCGGTTACCCCGGCGAGACCGAAGAGGAATTTCAGGCGCTGCTCGATTTTGTGTCCGAGCTGCGCTTCGAGCGGCTGGGCGTGTTCACCTTCTCGTACGAGCCTGGCACCGAGTCGGCCGGGCTGGGTGACCCGGTGCCCGAGGCCGTCAAGGCCGAGCGCCGCGAGCGGCTGATGGCGCTGCAGCAGCACATTTCGCTGGAGAAGAACCAGGCCCAGGTGGGGCGCGTCTTGCCGGTGCTGATCGAGGGTAACGGCGACGGGCTTAGCCTGGGGCGGAGCTATCGCGATGCGCCCGAGATCGACGGCCTGGTCATTGTCGAAGGCGAGGTCCCGCCCGGCGAGCTGGTGCCGGTGCGCATCTCCGGCGCCCTGGCATACGACCTCTCCGGCACGGTGGACACCCGCCCCGCCCAGGTGGTGGGTGTGCCGCTCGAACTGACGGGGATTTAGGGCGCCGGCCCAGCGCCGGCTGGATTCACCCCGCGCCTATCCCGTGCCGCTGGCGCCGCCTCCTGCCGCGGCGGCGCCGCCAGCCCCGGCCGCGCCGCTGCCGGCGCTGGCCGAGGTGGCCGCGATCATTGCCGCGAAGCTGGCTCCGTCGTCGGCCGCCAGCGGCTGGAACCAGCCGGGGATGGCCACTTCCCCTCGCTTCTGGAAGAACCGAAGCCAGCCGGCCGCCAAGCCCAACCCGGCGGCGTAAGCCAGGTAACGCTCGAAGAGGTCGGGCCGCGTGATTGCTTCGCGGCCGCGGGTGACGCCGGTGAGGTATTGGCCAAAGCGCTTCCAGCGTTCGGCCTCGCTCAGCCCAAGGTCGGATAGGGGCGAGACGTGTTCCGCCAGGATCAGCGCAAAGATGCTCAACAGCAGCAGCGCGGCGGGCACAGCGAAGACGGCATCGCCCAGCGCCCCGCGCAGTGCCAGCGCGCCGGCCAGCAGCCCAAAGCTGGCAAGCAGCAGCAGCTTCGCGCTGGCCGTCCAGAGGCCGCGCCGCCGCTGGCGATCCACGTCAAGCCAGCCGGCCTGCTGCAGCTCGACCTTGACCGGCCCGGCAAAGGTCCGCCAGCGGTTGATCAGCTTGCGCATTTGCTCGGTCAGCGGGCCGGTTGCCCCGGGCGCGGCGCCCGGCCCAAACAGGTATTCGGTCAGTACTTGCTCGTGCGAGCGCAGGCCGGCTGGCCGCTCCTGCAGCGTGACGATGAATTGCTTCGATTGGAACCAACTCCCCCCCGTCCGCTGCTCGATGGCCACCACGCCTCGCTCCGCCAGGTCGAACAGTGTCCCCAGCGCCGCGGCAGTGCCCGGCTCGCCGGAGGCTGAGCTCAGGGCGCCGACCAGGGCCGGCGGCAGATCACCCGGCGGTGTGGCGCGCGGGCCGCTGTCAGGTGCGGGCGCCGGTTGTCGCTGGTGCCAGGCTAGAAAGACCAGCAAGCCGCCGCCGAAGAGCAGCAGCGCGGCCAGGCCCAGCAAGAACGGGGCGTTCTGCCGCGTGCGCGCGGCGTGCGCTTCAGCCCGCGCCTGCCAGGCCGGCGTAGCGGTGGTGAGGCTGCCCGGCGCAAAGCGCAGATCGACGATCAGGGTCGTGTCCGGGGTGAGGTCGCGCGCCGTAATGACCACCTGCTCATCGCCGGTCTGCACGCTGGCTGGCACGCCCTCCGTGGTAGGCGCGGCGAGCAGCCTGGCCGCGGACGGATAGGTGAGCGTAATCGTGCTGGAGCCGATCGCGTAGTCGTATTCGTCGGGCAACGCCTGCCAGGTGAGGATGTCGGCGGCAGCGGTCTTCTGGACGACGCCCAGCGCCTGGTAGGTGAGGGTGAATTCGTGAACCGACTCGGAGGTTGGCGCAAAGTGCCAGACGACGTGCACCGGGTCGCGGCCCTCGATTTCGACCTGCCCGGTCTGGCCGCCCTCCGGCAGGCGCGTGCCGTCCATGTAGGCCTCGAAACCGGTCAGGCCGTCCGTGCGACCGGCGGGGATGTCGCGCGTGACGTAGGTGAAAGGCCCCCCGGTGTAGGCAAACACGACGGTCTCAGTCGCCAACAGCGAGCCATCCGGCTGAATGGTCACATCCACGTCGTAGCGCTCGGCGCGGGCTGACTTGGCCGCGGCGGCCGGGCGCGCCGGCGCCGGGGGCAGCGCCGCGGTCCACAGCGCCCACAGCAGCAGGGGGAGGAGTCGGGGCAGCATGGGGGAATCCTATCACCTTTCCACGGGGTGCCGCAGGATGGTCTTTAGCCGCTCGGGCTTCGCGCGCCGCGGGTCGCCCAGGTAGATCTCGTGGTGTTTGCCGTGGAAGACATAGCCTTGCTCGCGCGCGTAGGCGCGCATCCGGTCGAGCGATGCCGGCTCGTCGGCATACGGTCCGACGTGCATGATCTGGACGGACAGCCCCTCTTTGAAGCGCTCCAGCCGCAGCCGGCCGATCGCGGGATTGTCACTTTTCGCGCGCAGTTGTGCCTGCGCCGTGGCAAGCATCTCAGCCGTGATATGGTCGGGCTGCAGCATCAGCAGCGTATAGCGCCAGTTGCCCGGGCGCCGCAGGTCGAACTCGCCCTCGGTCCACCACAAGCCCTCCAGCGGCATCACTGGGTAATCGATGGGATCCCTTGGGCGCCGCTTGGAAATGAACTTGAGCGTGTAAGCCGCGCCGTATAGCGCGGCCATGGCCTGGGCGAAGCCCGGCGAGGCGCCCGGCAATGCGCCGGGCTCCATCTGGCCGTCGATGATCATGAAGCTGAAGTCGGGCACCTCGACCAATACGGGCTGTTTGGCAGACGGGGCATAAAGCTGCTTCAACGCCTTGCGCAGATCAAGCTTGGTCGGGGCTGGTTTGGCGGGCATGGCGGCCTCCGGTTTGGCTGGCAGTTGATCGGCCGAATCGTCAGAAGCTCAGTCGGGCCGCGCGTCTCCTGCCGGCCGGCTGCTGGCGGCGCGGCGGCGGCCCAACGCCTTGGCGGCGGGCCTCCATTCCAAGTCTAGGCGAACTCACCGGGCCGCGGCGGTGACCAACATCGCCCTCCAAGGGTGATCTCTGTCCTCTTGTGCAGCCGACCATGGGCTGATCTGGGCTTTAGCTGATCTGGGCTTTAGCGGTATCCTTTCTCGCCATACCCGGCAGCGCCGGCCGCCTCGCCGCTGGTTGTGGGCCGGCTTGGCCGCGGCGGCGTTCCTGGCTGCCGCCGGCAGCGTGTTCGTGCGCGCCGGTTGGCCGAGCATGGGCGGGCCAGCGGTTGCTCGCTGCCACGCCAACCCTCGATCGGCCCGAGCTGCTCGCGCTGTTGCGGGCAGTGGATCTTGCCCAGGTGCGGGCCGGCGCTGATTAGGACAACCGCCTGGTCGTGCTACTGGTTTTCACCGGGCGCGTCGACGCGCTGCTTGGCCGAGCCTTGCCCGCGCCAGGCGCCTGGCGCGCACCCGGTGGCTTTTACCCTGGCTGGCGCGCCGCGATCCTCTGGCGATGTGTGCTGGGTGACGCTGGAGGCGTGCGGGCGGATGGTGTGGTGGTGACCGACTCGATATTCCACAGTTCCGAATCGGACGTGGGATCCACCGTGTAGCCCGCGACCTCTGGCCGCGCCAGGCCGGCGCGCGGCCAAAAGAAGAGGGGTAGGGCCGGCAGGTCACTGGCGAAGTAGTTCTGGGCGGCAGCATGCTCGGCCACGGCGAAGGGGCCCTCCAGCGCCGCGAGGGCGCGGCGGCAGGCGTGGTCGAAGCCGGCGGAGGCGTAGCCCCCCGCGTTGGCGCCGGCCGGGTTCTCGTCGCTCGGCACCTGTTCGCTCAAAAAGAGGCTGCAGGGCGGCGCGGCACCCACACGCCACCCGAACAGCGCCAGGTCGAAGCGCCGGCCAAACACCACACCGTCCGGCCAATCGGCCAGCAGCTCGCCGCTCGTGAGCAGCCGGGTGGTCGCCGCCAGCCCGCAGTTGGTCTGAAGCTGCGCCTGCACCGCCGCCAACAGCGCCTCGCGCGCCGTGTTGCCCACCGGACCGCCGGCCAGACCGAGCGCCAGCGGCTGCCCGTCGCGATCGAGAATGCCATCGCCATCGCTGTCCACCCAGCCCGCCTCGGCCAACAGCGCTCGCCCCTGGGCCGGGTCGAACCTAACGTCTGCGGGAGGCGCCGCCGCCAGCGGGTGGCTGGCGGGCAAGTAGCTGGCCGCCGCGGGGACGGCCAGCGCGGGCGCCAGGGCTGATCGGTCGAGACACTGGGCCACGGCCTGCCGCAGCGCCGCCTCGGCCAGGACGGCGGCGCCAGCCGGCCGCTGGTAGCCGGGCGCGGGTTGAATGGCGAACAGCAACATCTCGAGGGCAGTGCTGGCCGAGACATACGCCTGGAGGGCGTCGGCCGGTGATAGCTCGGCGGCCAATTCCGCCAATCCTGGCCCCGACGGCGCCAGATCACACTCGCCGGAGCGCAGCGCCGCGGTCAGGTCGGCCGGGGCCTCCACGAAGCGATAGACCAGCCGCTCGACCAGCGGCAGGCCCTCGCCCGCCCGCCAGTAGTTGGGATTGCGTGCCAGCTCAAGCTGCTGGCCCTCGGCCCACCCTGTAACCATGAAGGGGCCCCAGCTCAGCGGAGCGCGGTTTGCTTCGGGGCTGTCGGCGATTTCGCCCGGGCTGAGGCCCCCGTAACGGTGGCGAGGCAGCGGCGGCCAGAAGTTCGTGAAATACAGCGGGTCAAGATAGCCCGGCAGCCCGGTCCACACCAGGCTGGTGTCGCTGGTGGCCCGGTAGCGCAGGGTGCGCTCGGCCGTGGCCCGCCGCGGGTCAGTGACCTCGGGACTTCGGCCCACCTCAAAAGCAAAGACCGAGTCGGCCGCGGCCAGCGGGGTGCCGTCGCTCCAGGTGACGCCGGAGCGCAGCCGGAAGGTGACGACCATCTGCGGCAGGCTCGCCGGCGCATTTCCGTGGTAGGTCTGCAGCTCGCCCTGCGGCGTCAAGGTGATGACGCCTTCGGCCAGCGGCCGCACTCGGCCGAGGTAGTCGACGACCATTTCGCCGGGCAGCACCAGGGCCCAATTCAGCGCGGCGTCGCCCTGAGCCAGGCTGGGCAAGGTTTCGAGCAGCACCGGCGCGTAGCCATAACTGGCGGCATCGATTGGCCCATCGCTCAGCGCCGCCAGGATGTGCGCGCGTCCTGCCTCCGGGCGTGCGTAGGGGAACAGCGACCGCGGCTCAGTTGCCAGGCAGACAGTCAAGAGCGGCGCCCGCGTGGGCGCCGGCTGAGCCAGGGGCGTGGGCGTAGCCAGCGCGGATCGGGTTGGCGGGATCGTGGGGACCGAGGCGAACACGGTCGCGGGGGGCTCAGCGCCCGGCGTAGGCGAAGCGGCCGGAACCGGCAGTCCCCCGCATGCCGCCAGCCACGCCAACCATACGACCCAGCCCCGCCTCCGTGCCTGCGCGCTCACCTGCGCGTCTGCCCGCTCAGACCCGCGCACCGCCCTACGGCGTCAGCCGTAGCAAGCCCTCCACCTCGGCCTCGATGGCCGCGCGATCCCACAGCATAGGGTGATACTCGATTAATCGCCAGGGACCGGCGAAGTCGATATAGTGGGGGTGATAGGCGTGTCCCGACTGGCCGGTGGTGTGCACGGTCAGCGAATTGCTCAAACTGCCCAGGTCCACGATCATGCGCATTGACGGCAGGCTGGTGACGCCAAACGCGTCGCCGGGCTCCTTGCCGTCATCGCGCGCCAGGTCGAAGCTGGTGGCGTTGACGATCGACGAGCCGCCGGCCGCCTCGAATGGACCGCGATTGAACAGGCCGTCAATCTGGGAAATCCCAGAGCGGCCGACCGTCTCGTTGACGAAGGTCGCCGTGTGCAGCCGGCTCCAGGTCCAGCGGCCAGGGTCCTGGCCCAGCCGCGCTTGCAGCGCGGCGTAGCCCTCGGCAAAGGCCCGGTGCAGCACGTCGTCGCGCGTCTCGACGGCCGGGGTACCCCCATCATCCCACCAGGCGTTGTCCGGCTCGCCCACCAGCCGGCTCAACACCTGCCAGGTGTCGCTGCCGCCGTGGGGCCAGTAGTCCTCCGGCACCTCGTCGTGAAAGGTGGCCGCCACCAGGGAATTGAAGAAGCTCATATACAGGGCGGCCGGCTGCGAGTCCAGCCCCATTTGATAGTCCCAGCCGCGGAGCTGCTCGCTGGCCGCGCTGAGCCTGGCGTCGTCAAAAGTCAGCTTCAGCAGGTGCGGCAGGATTTCCTGCGCTCCCAGGTTGAGGTTGTCCCCCTGCATTTGCTGCACGTATTCGGGCGAAATCTTCGGCTGCGCTTCGATCAGGTCGACGATGCGCCGCGCGCGATAGCCTTTGTCCCAATCCAGTGAGATCAAGTAGGGGTACTCCGGTCCGACGACGGCGTTGTTGGCCGTCACGATGTAGCCCTCGGTTGGGTTATAGGCGAAGGGCAACTGCTCGAAGGGGATATAGCCGGTCCACTCGTGCTCGTCGGTCCAGCCTGGCACGGGCAGGCGGCCGTCGCCGCTGGCGCGGATCGGGATGATGCCCGGCATTTGATAGCCGATATTGCCGTCGACGTCGGCGTAAACGATGTTCTGCGCCGGCGCGGCGAAATTCCGCAGGGCGGCGCGGAACTCATTGAAGTCCTGCGCCCGGTTGAGCTCGAACACGCTCTGGAACAGCCGGTTGGGCTCCAGCGCCGTCCAGCGCAGCGCCAGGGCATATTGGTTGGCCGCGTCCAGAGCGGCCTGGCCGGCAAAGTCTTGCAGACCATACACGTCGGTGATGATCGGCCCGTGGCGCGTGCTGCGAATGGGCAGGGATTCGGGCTCGCCGCCCAGCACTTGTAGCGTCTCTTTGGTCACGGTCAAATCGACCCACTGGCCATTGACCTCATACTGGTTGGGATTGGCCGGATTGAGTTTTTCGACGAACAGATCTTGCACATCTGGTCCGACGTTGGTGAAGCCCCAGGCGATGCGGGCGTTGTGGCCGATGATGACGGCCGGCACGCCGGCAAACGAGAAGCCGCGCACGTCATACGGGCACTCGATGTTGACCGGCTGGCAGTGCAGCCCAATCTCGTACCAGATGGACGGGATGCGGATGCCCAGGTGCGGGTCGTTGGCGAGCAGCGGCTGGCCGGTCGTGGTGCGGCTGCCCGCGATCACCCAACTGTTCGAGCCGATGCCCGTTTGGCGCTCGCCGCGCAATTCGTCCAGCGCCGCTAACCGCGCGCGCAGCGGCGCCAACGGCAGTTGGCTGAGCGCCGAGGCCGGCAGAATCAGGGGGTGCGCGTCGGGATAAGCGGGCGGGAAGTACTCGTCGGTCTTCTCCAGGCCGATGGCTGGGATCAGTATCGCGCGCGCGATTTCCATGTCCAGGTTGCCGCCCAGGTCCCAGGCCATGGCCTTACCCCAGGCCAGGGTGTCAGCCGGCGCCCACGGCTCGGGCGTGTAGCCGCTCAGGCCGGTCAGCCCCAGGATGGCGTACTCCAGGCTCAGTTCGGCGGCCGAGCGCCCTGCCAGGTAGGCGTTCACACCCTGGGCATAGGCCTCCAGGATCTCCTGGCTGGCGAGGTCGGACCTGGCATACTCCTGTTCGGCCAGGCGGCGCCAGCCCATGGTGCGCAGGAAGCGATCCACGTCCAACGTGGCCTCGCCATACAGCTCTGAGAGGCGCCCAGCCGTCTGGTGGCGCCAGAAGTCCATCTGGTAGAAACGGTCCTGGGCGTGCACGTATCCTTGGGCCAGGAAGAGATCGTGGACGTTGCTGGCGTAAAGGTGGGGAACGCCGTAGGCATCCCGGTAGACCTGGGCTTCAGCGCGCAGACCAGGCACGCGGATCGTTCCGCTGGCCGGCGGAAACGACCGGCGCGCCGTATAAACCCCAAACCCAGCGGCGGCCACGGCCAACAGCACGATGACGGCGGCACTGACCCCGAGGATGCGACCTAAGCGCTTCATGAGAGTTCCTTCTCCCGGTAATGGGCTGGTTCGGCGGCGCTTTTTGTACCATCAGGGGAAGTGATTGTCAACGCTCGTCGTCGCATTAAAGGAAGGCCGACGGTATAATTGGGCATTCGCGGGCAGTCAGCACGCTGCCTCGCATAGAAAGGTTTGTATGGAAATCGGACAGATCCGGTCGGTTGACATCGAGTTGCAGATGCGGGACGCCTACTTGGACTACGCCATGAGCGTGATCGTGGCGCGCGCCCTGCCAGACGCCCGCGACGGCCTGAAACCGGTCCACCGGCGCATCCTGTACGCCATGCACGACATGGGGCTGCGCGCCAGCGGCCCGCACAAGAAGTCCGCCCGCATCGTCGGCGAGGTGCTCGGCAAGTATCACCCGCACGGCGATACGGCCGTCTACGATGCCATGGCGCGCATGGCACAGGACTTCTCGATGCGCTATATGCTGGTTGACGGCCAGGGCAACTTCGGCTCGGTTGACGGCGACCCCCCGGCGGCCATGCGCTATACCGAGGCCCGGCTGGCGCGCACGGCTGAAGAGATGCTGCTGGACATCGACAAAAACACTGTGACCTTCATCGATAACTTCGACGGCTCGCTTCAGGAGCCGGAGGTCCTGCCGGCCAAGCTGCCCAACCTGCTGCTCAACGGCACCAGCGGCATCGCCGTGGGCATGGCCACCAACATCCCCCCGCACAACCTGGGCGAGTTGTCCGATGCCATCCGCTACCTGATTGACCACTACGACACGATCGACGACGTCACGGTCGAAGAGTTGATGCGCTTCGTCAAGGGGCCCGATTTCCCCACCGGGGGGCTGATCATTGGGTCGGAAGGCATCCTCTCGGCCTACGCCACCGGCCGCGGGCGGATCGTCATGCGCGCGGCGGCCCACATCGAAGAAATGGGCGGCAACCGCAGCCGCATCGTCGTCACGGAGATTCCTTTCCAGGTTAACAAGGCGGCCCTCATCGAGCGCATCGCCGACCTGGTGCGCGAAGACCGTCTGGACCAGATCTCCGACCTGCGCGACGAGTCGGACCGGCGCGGCATGTCGATCATCATCGAGCTCAAGCGCGGCGCCCAGCCCCGCAAGGTCCTCAACCAGCTCTTCAAGTACACCGCGCTGCAGAGCACCTTTGGCGTGCAGCTCCTGGCCCTGGTGGCCGACGAGTCCGGCCGCAGCGAGCCGCGCACACTGACCCTCAAGCGCGCTCTGCAGATCTACATCGAGCACCGCCGCGTCGTCATCACCCGCCGGGTGGAGCACGACCTGGCGCGCGCCCGCGCCCGCGCCCACGTCCTGGAAGGCTTGCTGATTGCCCTGGCCAACCTGGAGGCCGTCATCCGCACGATCCGCGAGTCGGCCGACGCCGACGCGGCCCGCGCGAACTTGATGACGCGCTTCAGGCTGACCGAGGCCCAAGCCCAGGCCATCCTCGATCTGCAGTTGCGCCGGCTGGCCGCACTGGAACGCCAGAAGATCCAGGAAGAACACGCCGAGTTGCTCAAGACCATCGCCCACTACGAGGACTTGCTGGCCAACCCCAAGAAGATCCTGGCCCTCATCCAGGACGACATGCGCGACCTGGTGACGAAATTCGGCGACGAGCGCCGCACGCGCATCGTCCACGACGCGGCCGAGGACCTGCGCGACGAAGACCTGGTGCCCGACGAGGCCGTGCTGATCTCGGTGACGGCGCGCGGTTACGTCAAGCGCGTGGCGGCCAAGGAATACCGCACCCAGGGGCGCGGCGGCCGCGGGGTCACCGGCCAAAGCCTGCGCGGCGAAGACGAGGTGCTCTACTTGCTCCCGGCGCGCTCGCTCGACACGATCCTGTTCTTTTCGGACAAAGGCAAGGTCTACTCCGAGAAGGTCTACCAGCTCCCCGACGCCGGCCGGGCCGACAAAGGCGTGCCGCTGACGAATGTCCTGTCGATCTCCAGCGGCGAGGCCATTACGGCCGCGTTGCCGGTGCCCAACTTCGACGACTCCAGTTACTGCGTGATGGTCACGCGCCACGGCCGCATCAAGCGCGTGGCCCTGAGCGAGTTCGCCGCCGTGCGGCCCTCTGGGCTGATCGCCGCCAACCTGGAAGAGGGCGACGTGCTGGGGTGGGCGAAACTCACCGATGGCACGCGCGAGATCATCCTGATCACCGAACAGGGCCAGGCCTTGCGCTACTCGGAGCGCGCCGTGCGCGCCATGGGCCGCCAGGCCGCGGGCGTCACCGCCATCCGCCTGGATGACGGCGACTTCGTGACCAGCGTGGACGTTTTCGACGAAGCCTGCGACTTGCTGGTCGTCACGCGCAACGGCTTCGGCAAGCGCACTCCGCTGGTCGAGTACGCGCCCAAGGGCCGCGCCACGGGCGGCGTCGCCACCATCGCCCAGCGCAGCCTGCCCATTACCGGCGCCATCGTGGCCGCGCGCGTGGTTCACCCCGACGACGAGATCACCGTCATCACCACGGCCGGGCAAGCCCTGCGCCTCAAGGTCAAGCACATTCGCCAGGCCGGGCGCGCGACGATGGGCACGCGCCTGATCAATCTCAAGGAGGGTGACACGGTGGCCTCGGTTGCCCGCCTGGCGGCCAAGGACCTGGCCCCGGCCGCCGTCGAGCCGGGCGATGGCGCGGGCCCGCCCGCGCCCGACGCGGTGGCCCTGAGCGCCAATGGCAGCGGTCCCGAGGACGGCGCTGCTGCAAATGGTGATAGGTAGCAGGTATTGACACCCAACGGGCTGTTTCCCGAGCACAAGCGTTGCCTCTTAGGCGATCGAGCGCGCAACGCTGAGAAATGTCATTACGCCTTCAACCTTGGAGCTAGAATTGTGTGAAGCGGCTGATCGTATCTGGCGTCGATATTACGCACGCCAGACTGGCTGAACTGTCGAAACTCGCCGACCAAGCCAGGCCATTCTATGATTGGTTGGAAGCCCGCTTTCAGAAGCGCTTGAATTCACGGCTCACGCTCGACGAGATCCTGTTGACAGCTAGCAAGAGCGAAATCCGCGCTGCGATCCTGGATTGCTACGCTGCGGAAGCAGAACCCAACTTGCCCTTGCTGCTTGATGGGGTTGGCCGAAATTACCCACACCTTAAGGCATGTTACTATATGTTTTCGTGGCTTATTCGCGACGCACCCCAGCAAAGACTCGGTCCGTTAGTACAGCGAGTGGTTAGGCATTCGGTGCGGCAGCGCATTGAGGCCGAGGCCGAGGTGTTGGCGGCGCTCATCCACAAATATCGTGGTAACGTGAAAACCTTTGCGTGGCAAGCAGTCAGGGAGGTCATTCTTGATCGCTTGGAAGGATCCCGACGTAGCATTCGCGGCCATGAAAAGGAGGTCATTGTCCGAACGGCGATATCGGCTGCTATTCAATCCTATTTTGATGCACACGGCAACTACGGTATGTATGCAGGCGTGGAGGTTGCGGAAAGGGGAGTGCTAGTTGGCAAGGAGACTTTCGACGTGAGTGCCAACCTTCTTGACAATGAAGGGAGGCGAGTACGACGTATCCTTGTTCCGATCAAGACGCGCGAGACCGAAGGTGGAGGACACGCCCATCTGTTTACGCGCGATATTAAGTCGGCAATGAACGCTGCCAAGTATGATAACCCGGATGATATTCTGATCGCGGT
>JADLEU010000025.1 GCA_020845955.1 Anaerolineales bacterium | reverse complement strand
GGCTCTATCGGGCGATCGTCCACCGTGGGTGGGGCGTGGCCCACCGCCTGGCCGGGGAGTACCCCGAGGCCGCCGACCGTCTGAGCCAGGCCTTGACCCTGTTCCAGGCACTCGATACTCGCTGGCAAATCGGGCGCACCCTGTCTGAGCTTGGCGAGTTGGCCGTGGCCCAAGGGGCGACGGGCCGGGCGCGGGCGTACTTCCAGCAGGCTCTGCCGTTATTTGAGGCCTTGCGCGCGGCGCCAGATGCTCGCCGTGCGCGGGCCGCCCTGGTGCCCCTGTCTTGAGAGGCACTCCGCAGCGCCGGCTCGCAACCGCCTTTCTGCCCGTGCTGGAGCACGTACGCCTCGATCCGGTGTCCGGCCATTCGCTGATAAGCGTTCGATACAGGACGGACTGCTCAACGCGCAGGCCGTTCTTGGTAGCCGGTCGCGCCAGACCAATACGCTACGGCTTGCGCGCGAACGTCAGGTACAACGCGAACGAGCTCGTCGCCGCGAAGCGGCCGTCCTCGATGGCCGGCAGGATACCGGCGCTGTCATTGGCAGCGTGATACCAGTGTGCCTCCGCCTCGGTGCCTCCGCCCGCCACGACGGCTTCAATGGTGCGCTGCAGCCACTTGTCATCCGCGTTGATCGCATGGGCGATCGTCGCCAACTCCAAGTGCTGGCGCTGCTTCGCGTGGCGATAGGGCGGGAAGACGTGCATGGCGCGATCGTTGAGGCGCACGTCGTACACGTCCAGACCGGCCTCCGTTGCCAGCAGCGGAACGCGCACGCCCACGGTGTCGTCGCCGCGCCCAAGCGCCTGTTTGCCCTTGACAAAGAGCTGATGGATGCGGTGATACTCCCGCCGCCAAGCCTCGTCCCGCGTGGCGGCATGGACGCTGTCGAAGCCGGCGATCGCGCCGGTCTCAGTGTATTCCGCTGCAAAGAAGACGCCGCCTGGCCGGAGAACGCGCGCCAATCACCTGCGGGTTCAGGCCGAAAGCCTCCGCTGGGCCGAACGTGGCGCCGGCCTCAACACCATCAGTTCGGGCGTCATCCTCACGCCTATGGCGCAGCATGAGCTGGCTTCGCCGGCCAGTCAGGGTTACCAGGCGATGATCGCCGCCTCGGCCGCCAAACGGGTGGGAACGCCTGAAGAGGTTGCGGCGGCCGCCGCCTATCTCCTGGGGCCGGAAGCGGGCTTTGTGACGGGCAGCGACCTGCTGATCGACGGCGGTGTCGTTGCAGCGCTCCGCATGGGCCAACTGAACCTGCCTCGCTGAACTGACGACGGTCGCAGCGCCGGCCGAGCAGCCCATGTGGCACTGGCGGATTGCCGTAATCGGGCCTCGACAAGCATGACGACCTGAACTCAGCCCGTCCAGAAAGGAACAGCACTATGCAACAGCGAAAACTTGGCGGCCAGCTCGACGTCTCGGCGATGGGGCTTGGCTGTATGAGCATGAGCGCGGCCTACGGCGCCCCGGAAGACCGTGACGAGCGCGAGTCCATCGCCACGATTCACCGTGCGCTTGAACTTGACTGTACCTTTTTCGACACGGCCGAGGTCTACGGACCCTATCGCAACGAGGAGTTGCTGGGCCGAGCACTCCAGGGCCGGCGTAACCGGGCCACCCTCGCCACGAAATTCGGCTGGCGCATTGAGAACGGCAAGGTGACGGGCCTCGACAGCCGGCCCGCGACCATTCGCCAGGTCGTGGAGGGTTCGCTGCGGCGTCTGCAGACCGACCACCTCGGCAACCTGCTCTACCAGCACCGCGTTGACCCAGCGGTGCCGATGGAGGAAGTCGCGGGCACGGTGGGCGAGTTAGTGCGCGAGGGGAAGGTACGCGACTTCGGTCTGTCCGAAGCCGGCATCGCCAATATCCGGCGCGCTCACGCCGTTCATCCCGTCGCCGCGCTCCAAAGCGAGTATTCGTTGTGGGAGCGGAACCTGGAAGCCAAAATCCCCCCTGTCCTGCGCGAACTCGGTACCCCGAGGGCGACCACCGGCGCACGAATGACCCGCGCTTCCAGGGTGAGAACTTTGACGCTAATCTGCGGGCGGCGGAAGCGGTGAGGCAGGTAGCTCGGACGTTGGGCGCTAAGCCCGGACAGGTCGCACTTGCTTGGTTACTTCAGAAGGGACCGGACATCGTGCCAATCCCAGGCACAAAGCGAGTCACGTATCTGGAGGAGAACGTAGCCGCCGCCTCGGTGGCGCTGGACGCCGCCCAGATGAGTGCGTTCGACGCGGCACTGGCACCTGAGAAAATTGCCGGGGCGCGCTATAACGCGACCAGCATATCCACCATTGACCGTTAGTCGTCAGGTACGCCCGTCGCCCGAACTCGGTCGCTGACGCCATACACTTGGTTGAACTCATGATGGCGCCAGACGTGACCTTGAAGATCCGCGGCAATTGCGCCGCCAGGGCACCAAACTCTGTGTAGAGTTAGACCGGGGACACCTCAGCCATGGCCTGGCATGGTCCCGCTGGGGAGGGGTACCACACTCATGGCCTGATATGATCTGGCTTTCTCCAGTTCAAGTCAGAAGGTGAGTAGGGGAATTCTGGGACCTTAGCTTGCCAGTGGACAGCAATGCGCCACTCCCGTTGGAGTGGCGCGTTTGCCTTGTTTTTCAGGCATTCGTTAGGTGGCGAGGAATGGATTTGAACCATCAACCAAGGGCTTATGAGCACTCGACTGTGCCCAATAGTCCCTTGGGCGAGTTCAGGGCCAGTCACGACCAACGTACATCGCTGCGCACCTGCTTTTGGACGACCGATCCCTTGGTCGTCTGCCTGGTGCCCAGACCATAACCGGCTGCCTCCTTCGCCTGATCTGTTATGGGGTCAGACCATGCTTGTATTCAGTTGTTCAGACCAAAACCAGCATGCACCTCGGTGCTGTCGAGCATAAGTATAGTCGATATATGCCCGTGGATAAAGGGCGTTGTGCCGACTTGAGTCATGACAGGCCAGAGGACGAATGGTCCCATGCGCCCCAAACTTTGCGTTCTAGCTGGGTTGGTACTCTCTATCCTGGAGGTCGTGCCCCTGACGGCGGTCGAGAATTCGTGATACCGTGACAATCAGTCACAACGGTAGTCGCCTTACTCCGCCGCGTTGAGCGGGCTGTAGCACTGCCCTGGATTCGGGTGGTCAGCCCGCCCGCATCTGAAAACTGGCCGATTGTCGCGCCGCCCTCGACTGGGGCGGCGGCTCTCCAATGAGGAGGTCGCCAATCGATTGGCCAGCAACCCGGGCACGATAAAGGCAACCCTTCCAACATCTACAGCCAGTGGGACCTCCGTGATCGCGCCCGGGCCATCATTGCCGCGCCCGATCTGAGTTTGCTGTAGAATTCAGGGTGAGAGGCTGGAACTTCATCATGCCACAGCCGATGACTGCTGAAAACCCCATCCGCGTCGTCCTGGTTGATGACCATGCTCAAATGCACAGGATTGTTCACGCGATCTTGGGCGAGACGGCAGGGATCAAACTGGTTGGACAGGGCGCAAATGGGCAGGAGGGGATTGCCCTGTGCGAGCAGTATCAGCCTGACGTCACACTTATGGATGTTGTCATGCCCGTCATGGATGGGATTGAAGCTACGAAAGTATTGCATGAGCGCTTTCCAGCCATGAAGATATTAGTCTTGTCGAGTTTCCAGGATCATGAGAGCGTCTATGCCATGCTTCGCAATGGGGCCGTGGGTTATCTCACCAAGAGTTCGCTGGCGCAGGATCTGGCCGAGACCATCCGCGCCACCTTTCAAGGAAAGATGGTCTTCTCGAGTGAGGTCGGCGCCCAACTGGTGTCGCCGCCCCAGCCGGCCGTAGATTATCACCTGACCGATCGCGAACTGCAGGTGCTGGTATTGATGGCGGAGGGAATGAATATGCCGGAAATGGCGGCTAAACTGGTGGTCAGTCCCGCCACCGCCAAATTTCACGTCGAGAACATTTGCCGAAAACTGGGCGTGCGGACGCGCTCCGAGGCATTGGTCGTTGCGGCCAAGAACAATCTGGTCTGAGGCACAGGCCGGCACGCCTGACTGCTTTATCAAGTGAGCCTATCTAATCAGATAGGCTCACATGCTTAATAAACCTGCTACTTAGCGAGTAGAGGTGAGCGGGCTGGCGCGCTAGAATGCAATAATGGAGTTGATAGTAACTACTCAGCGGTCAGGCGCGGCATGAGGATTTGACCGGCAAAAACGCTGCGGAGCGCGGTCAAGGGGGAGTGGCCTTGCTTGCGCATGGTCGAAATGTAACCGCGGATGCGGCAGACGAGGTCGGCCCCGTGCGGCGAGCGAAAACCGCCGCTGATTTTCTGGCGGACCTTGGCCATGCGCAGGTCGCGCTCGGCCTGGTTATTGTCGAACGGGACGCGGAAATCGTGCATGAAGGCCAAGACGGCCGCCTGATGTTTTTTCAGTCGCACCAGCAGGCTGCGGATTGGGCCTTGGCGAGGGCGGCCCCGCCTTCCGGTGCGACTGGGGGGCGGATTGGAGCGCAGTCCGGTGTGGATCAGTTTTTCATACTGGCGGGTGAAGGCCTTGATTTGGCGCTGGGACAAGTGGACGTGACCGGCGGCCAACGCGCGGGCGACTCTGGCTTTGATCTTGAGCAGCCAGTCCGCCAGGCGCTGGGGCCACCGCTGGCGAGTGCCTTCACTCACGGCGGTCAGTTCGCGCAGCAGATGGACCTTACACAGCGCATGCTGGCAGCCATAGCGGAAATACGCTCCCAGCCCATCGTGCACGGCCGTGCCCGTGAAGTTGGGCAACACGCCGATGGCCGTCATGGCTTCCCGGCCGCGTTTGGCGTGCTGGGCGAAGTAGGTCAAGCTGGCGGTCGCCAGCACGTGCAGCCAGTTGGTGTGGCCGGCCACCCGCAAGCCCGTCTCGTCGCAATTCAGGACCGGGGCCTGGCCCAGGGCGGCTTTGATCGCGTTTTCGACCGGTTCCAGCCGTTCGGCGCAGGTTTCGCGGACCTGCGCCAGGGTCCCTTCCGACCAGGACAGCTGGCAGACGTCCTTGAAAAATTCCTGGGTGCGCTCAAAGGGGAGCAGCTGGTACTCTTGCAGATACACCGCCAGCGCCTTGACTTCCGGCCCGTACTGGATCGGCTGGGTCACTTCGGCGGGAAACTGGCCGCTGGAGATGGCCTGGCACTGCGGGCAACACTGGTGCAGCACCTGATGTTCGGTCACCTGCGGCCGGCTGGGGGGCAGATCCAGCACTTGGCGGCACTCCCGGTTCACCACCGGGGCCGCCGCCAGGTCGGCGCCGCATTGTCCGCAGACGCTGGCCGCATGCGGCACGACCGCATTGGGCTGCGCGACGGGCCGCAGGGTCACGCCCACATGGCCCACTTGCCCACCACTTTTCTTGCCGCTGCGCTTACGCTGGCTGCGCTGGCGCGGCAACTTGGCCGGCCCGTCACTGGACGGCGGTTTGTGGCTGTTATGGCTATCCTTCCCGATTTGAGCTTCCAGGCGCTCCAGGCGCGCGGTCAGTTCCGCCACGTGCGCCTGGTGGGCGGCCAGCAATTGCTCGACCAGCGCCACCACCGCCTCGGGGCCAGCGGCGTAGACCACCAGGATTTCGTCACGGGTTAGCATCTGCCCTAACTGATTGCATGTCTCGTGCCTAACTGGGCTGAGTAGTTACTCTGGAGGAGCAATCTCATGAATAACTTTTGGCACTGGTTCACTCAATCCCGCAAACGTATCTTCTTCGTCACCCTGCTCGCCCTGCTCGTCCTCGATGCGGGGCGCTCGTTGTATGCCCGCGTGGGTTACGCCACACCTGCGGGACCCTGGCAAGACGCACCTTATGAAGCGATCGTCTGGCCCCCCGGCAGCGGCGAACTGCCCACAGCGAGCACTCCCGGCCAGCGAATTTTCGCCGAGCGCTGTGCCATTTGCCACGGGCCGGAAGGCCGCGGCAATGGTCCTGGCGCCCCCTCCATGATCCCGCGCCCCACCGATTTCACACTCGGCCTGTTCAAATTCAAGTCCACCCCGGACGGACAGCTGCCCACGGACGCTGACTTGATCGGCACGATCACGAACGGCCTAAACGCGAGCGGGATGCCATACTGGGGTGACATTTTGACCGACGAGGAAATCCGCGAGGTGGCCGCCTACGTCAAATCACTCTCACCAAGTGTCACGGGGGGCGTGACCCCGAAAGCAATTGCCATCCCCGAACGAGTAACGCCCGATGCGGCGAGCCTCGCCCGCGGCGCGGAGGCATTCGCCTCGGCGGGGTGTACCGCCTGCCACGGGCAGGATGGCCGCTCACGGATGAAATTCACCGACCAACGCGGCTACCCCGTCAATTCCCGCGACCTGACCGCACCGTGGACGTTCCGCGGCGGGAGCGAGCCGGAGCAAATTTACCTGCGCCTGACGACAGGACTCGCGCCTGGACCGATGCCCTCTTACGAAAAGACGCTCTCCCCCGAAGCGCGCTGGGACGTGGTCAATTATGTGCTTTCGCTGGCTCGCACTGCGCCCTGGGAATCCGGCATGACGCTCGACGGTCCTGGTTTTGCCGAGGAGCCGGTCAAGCGCGGCGAGTACCTCGTCCGTGCGGAGATGTGCGGTTTGTGCCATACGCAAGTGAATGCGGGCATGATCTATTCCGGGGATGACTACTATCTGGCGGGCGGGATGGCGATTCCAGCGGGGCCGCAAGGGACGTTTGTTTCCCCCAATTTGACCGGCGATCCGGAAACCGGACTCGGAAATTGGTCGGAGGAGGAGATTGCGAATGCGATCCGCAACGGGCAGGGGAAGGAGCGCAACCTCAACTTCTTTGGGATGCCGTGGGCTTGGTTACACTCGTTCAAGCAGGAGGATGCACTTGCCATTGCCAGTTATCTGAAGTCCCTGCCGCCAGTGACGAACAAGATTCCGCGACCGCTCAAGTACGGCTTTGTCGAAACGGTAGTGGCGAAGATAGCCGCATCCTCATTGCCGATACCACTGG
>JADLEU010000024.1 GCA_020845955.1 Anaerolineales bacterium | reverse complement strand
TTCCATCTGCTTGAGCAGGCGAGGCATGCTGAGAGCTTCATACATAATGCGGCCCAGCGTACCGCATCCCTCATCCCCTGCATAGAGCGACGGAAGCGCCTTGTTCCAAATTGAGAATTGCTGGGCCGCGCGGGCGTGCGTTGACGCCTGCCGAGCGCGTGATACAATCGTTGAGTTCGGGCCGCTAGCTCAATGGCAGAGCAGGTGCCTTTTAAGCACAGGGTTGCGGGTTCGAGTCCTGCGCGGCCCATAAGGAACAGAAAGGAAAGCCCGCTCATCCGGCGGGTTTTCTGATTCATCGAGGGCGAACAGGCGCTCTTCAGCGCCTGCTTTGGGCCATCCCCGTCCCGAAGTGGCGACCCAGCTCTACGTGCGTGCGAAAAGCACCTGTCCGTGCCATGGTTCTCACGACTGTGCACCAGCTGCTGAGGAGCCGCTGCCGAGGACCCGCATGGGAACGAAAAGGATACGTGCAGGCCCGTGAGTAGTCAGTTGTCTGAGCAAGGAAGCCCAATTATGATATGGCTGAATCGGTGTGCGCGATCAAGCCGGATTGCAGTCAACAACCTGAAGGTGAGATATGAGCCATCCCCGCAAGCAGCCCAAGCGCGCACCGACGACCCTGAGCGGGCGTTGGGACATCGTCCAAATGGATGAGTTGGACGAGGATTACTTTGACCTTGGTGAAGAACCGCCCTGCCTGACAATCACACGGGCCGTTACTGAAGACGGGCGCGGCGAGTATGCGATCGGGCTGTCTACCGGCAGCCTGGATGGGGCTCTGCGGACGTTTGGGAACGAAACGGTGTTCATCTTTGCCTCTGCAGGCATGGATGAGATGGATCCGGTGGACGGCGCTGGATGGATCCGCCGGACCGGGCCGGACACACTGGAGGGCGAGTTCCTGGGCGTACTCGGCCGCTTCACGGCTCAGCGCAACAAGGCCCCACGGCGGGCTCACGTGGAACGCCGACGACGGTGACGGCGTCAGTTGGCAGTCTCCAAAGACATCGGCTGCCATGCGAAGCCTGGACGAGATCGAACGACTTCTGGGGGAAGCACAAGCGGAATTCACCCACTTGGCCTCGCGTCAGTCTGAGTTGCTGAACTTGATCCGTGACTTGCAGCAGGAACGTGGCGCGCTTGTGCCCCCGGAAGGCAAGTTGCAGGGGCTGAGTGCCCAGTCTACCGTCACCAATGAATCGTCCCAAGACACAAAGATCAGTCTTTTTCGAAGCTTGTTTCGGGGCCGCGAAGATGTCTACCCCAGACGCTTCGAGAGCCTGAAGACCGGAAAGACAGGCTATCAGCCCGCGTGCCGAAATCCCTGGACCGATAACCCAGCGGATCGGGAACTGCTGCCACTCACGGATGATGTCGTGCGAAATCATCTGTTGGGCGCCGATGCGCAGGATCGGTCGGGCCGCGACTTCACCATCGGCGTCTATCCCATGCTGTCGGATGAGACCTGCTGGTTCCTGGCAGCGGATTTCGACAAGGCTTCCTGGCCCGAAGATACCCGAGCGTTTCTAGAGACCTGCCGCCACTTCCATGTCCCCGCCGTCTTGGAGCGATCGCGCTCGGGCAACGGCGGCCATGTCTGGATCTTCTTCGCCGAACCGGTGCCGGCTGCCCGGGCGCGGAAGGTCGGGGCCTTCCTGCTCTCACAGACCATGGAGCGGAGGCCAGAGATTGGTTTGGACTCCTACGACCGCTTCTTCCCTAGCCAGGACACACTCCCCACCAAGGGCTTTGGCAATCTGATCGCCTTGCCGCTGCAGAAGAAGCCGCGTGCCCAGGGCAACAGCCTGTTCCTGGATGACAACGACAGCCCGCACCCTGACCAGTGGGCCTTCCTGGCCTCTATCCATCGCATGAGCGGTGCCGATATCGAGGCGTTAGCCACTGAGGCAGACAAGCTCGGCGAGCTCTGGGGCGTCCGGCTGCCGGTCACTGACGAGGCTGATGACAAGCCATGGATGGCACCGCCATCCCGACGGCGTAAGGATCCGCCCATTGTTGGTCCGTTGCCAGAACAAATCGACCTGGTACTTGGCAACCAGCTTTACGTACCCAAAGCTGTTTTGACGCCTTCCCTGCGCAATCGTCTCATCCGCCTGGCGGCGTTTCAGAACCCAGACTTCTATCAGGCGCAGGCCATGCGCCTGTCCACCTATGGTAAGCCGCGCATCATCAGTTGCTGCGAGGATTTCCCAAAACACCTGGGCCTCCCGCGGGGCTGCCTCGACGAAGTGCTGGCTCTGTTCTCATCTCTCGAGATCAGCGTAACCCTCGCCGACGAGCGCTTACCGGGTGCTTCACTGGATCTTGGGTTTCACGGTGTGTTGGGCGCGGACCAGCGGCAAGCGGCCGATGCGCTGCTGCAACACGAAACTGGTGTTCTGGCCGCTTCGACCGCCTTTGGCAAGACGGTGGTGGCCGCCTACCTGATCGCCGCGCGAAAGGTCAACACACTGGTCATCGTCCACCGGCGGCAACTACTGGACCAGTGGGTTGGGGCGCTAAGCCGATTTTTGGACCTGCCCTCGAAAGAGATTGGTCAGGTCGGGGGCGGAAAACGCCGGCCGACGGGGAAGCTTGATGTAGCCATGGTGCAGAGCCTGGGCCGGAAAGGCATCGTGGACGATATTGTGGGTGAGTATGGCCACCTGGTTGTGGATGAATGCCACCACATTTCTGCCGTCAGTTTTGAGCAGGTCGTCAGGCAGAGCAAAGCCAAGTACATCACGGGGCTATCTGCGACGGTGGCGCGCAAGGACGGACACCACCCCATCATTTTCATGCAGTGTGGTCCGATGCGGTATCGGGCCGATGATCGCCAGCAGGCGGCCAAGCGCCCCTTTGATCACCGGGTGGTGATTCGGCCCACGGCGTTTCAGTTCCCCGCCTACCTACAGAGCACGGCTTTGCCGCCGATCCAAGAAGTGTACGCCCTGCTCGCCGAGGATCACGAGCGCAATCATCTGATCGCTAAAGACGTGATTGCCGCCGTGGAGGCCCAGCGGTGCCCTGTGCTACTCACTGAGCGGCGTGAGCATCTGGAGACACTCGCGGCTTTGCTTTCTCAGAAGGTACAGAACGTCGTGGTGATGGCGGGTGGGATGGGCAAAAAGCAGCGCGCGGTTCTGGCCGAGCGCATTGCCGGGTTGCCGGCCGACCAGCCGCGCGTTATCGTCGCCACGGGCCGCTACCTGGGTGAAGGGTTTGACGACGAGCGGCTGGATACGTTATTTCTCGCCCTGCCAATCTCGTGGCGGGGGACCCTGACCCAATATGCGGGCCGACTGCACCGGCTGAACGCCGCCAAGCGAGAAGTGATCATCTACGACTACGTGGACTTTGATGTTCCCATGTTGGCCAAGATGTACAGCCGGCGGCGAACGGGGTACAAAGCGATAGGTTACGAAGTGGTGCTGCCGGAGACCAAGCCACCGACTGCTCAGCTGTCCTTTGGAAAAGAACTGTGATGGACCGGGACCCAAAACGTGCCGCAGCGCCTCACGATACGGCGTGGCTCATAACTCGCCTTTGTATGTGGATGTCCAGCCGAACAGCGCTCGTAGGCGTTGAGCTGGGTTGAACTTGAATACCCAGCTCATTCGTTCGGGCCGTACATAGAAACTGCCGAAGTTGCGCAGCGTGACTGATTCACCCTGCTTGAAGGCCAGATAGAGCTCATCTAGCGCCGCATCCACGATTTTCTCCACCGTTTTGGCACTGTTGCCCGTGCGCTGGGTGATGCGCGCAATCAGTTGGTCCTTGTCGATTCGCTCACTCATGGCAGTCCCCTTTGTCACCGGCGGTCCAGGTCTCGTTTATGAGGGGTGGAAGGTGGGCGGCGGGGCCGCCGTCGCGCACGGGTAGGTGGACCGGTTTCAATTTGCTGGCGCTCAATTTCAGCCAACAGGTGCGTCTTCTGTTGTGCCGTCGCAGCGCGCAGGGCGGTTCCATACACCTTGTCACTGAAGCTCTGTCGGGCATCGCGCTTGATGAGCGGTATCGCAATCTGCGTATAGCGGTCAGGCGTTGAGATGACCGCCAGTGACTTCAGATAGGCTCCAATCACCATGTTTTCATCGACCGGGATCATCCAACTCCCTAACTCGTCGGCAAAGACGATCTCCTCGCCTGTTTCCATGGCGGCGATCAACTCGTAGAGCAGGCCAAAGCAAGTCACCGCGTCGACATGCTGGCCCTGCCGCGTCAACTCTGTACTCTGGGTGAGAAAGTGTCCCAGCCGCTCGAACCATGTCTTGGTTTCCTTTGGAACATGCATCCAATTCTTGGATGTGATATTGAAGGGTGCATAGAACCGGTTGGCCAACGAGTCCTGCTGGAATCGCCTGATTGTGCGCAACAGCCTTTTGCCGTCTGCCTGAGCCGGCGGGTCAGCACTTACGACGGCCTCGCCGAATACGGCTTCGCGTTGGCGCTGGTTCATTTCGTCGTAGGCAAAGCCCAGCAGTTCCAGCCACTTGGAGGCCGGCTGCTTGGATAGCCATTTCAGGACGGTGTCTCGTTCCATGTTCACTTACCGGGACTCGGGTCAAAGTCCAGGTGCCGGGTCAAAGCCTAAACGCACGCCGTGCGTTTAAACGCACGCCGTGCGTTTATTGTCGTTTCTGAGTGACAACGTAAGTGGCCCCGCGGCCAGTCCCCCGTGGCCCTCGCTTGAGTTTGCCCTCATCCACCAGGCTTCGCAGCAAGCGGTAGGCGCGTGGCGCGTCGACACGGCAAAGCTCCATGACGTCTTTGCGGGAGATCTGGCCGTGTGCCTGGGCGTACTGCACGATCATCTGCTTCATTTGCTCTGGCTCGAAGCCCCGCGCGCGGACATAGGCCTCGGGGCGCCCCAGCAGCCGGTAAACACTGGCACTGAGCAAGTACGTACGCGCTTGGCCTTCACCTCGCCGCTCGACCAGCCCGGCCTCCACCAGACCCTGCAGGCTGGCACGAGCCTCAGCATCAGACCGCTGGATGAGCCTGGCAGCCGTGGCCGTATCGATCGTGCGCTCTCGCCATAAGTGCGCCAGGATGAGCAACTCGCTCAACGTAAATGAGCGCTGGCGCCGGTTCTCCTCTGCAACCACCAACTGCACAAAGTCCAGGTCGGCTGGCCCGCCCGGCAAGACGACACTGACGCTGGCGGCACTGCTCAGGCCATAACTGGGCGGGAGCCGGCCATTCCGCAACTGGCCGCTGTAGATGATTGCTACACCACGCCCAATCCGCTCGACCAGCCCGATCCGCTTGAAGACGTCCGCCAGGCGCGGATTGCGCGGCCGGGGCTCGGTCACCAACAAGTTATCCGGCGTCACGCCTTCCACAAACCCACCCGGGTTGCTGACACGAACGTGGTCCTCGTGCATCTGCACGTGAATGGCACCGAGGCGGGTATAGTCGCGATGGATGAGGGCGTTGTTGACCGCTTCGCGGAAGCCGCGCCGGTCGTAGGCCGGCACGCCAACTCGGAACATGCCTAGGTTCAGTTCGCGTTCTTCGTTGCGCACCTGGAAGGCTTCCAGAATCCACTCCAGCGTGCGCAACAACGGCCAGCGGTGAAAGTCATTGACGGCGACATCGCTGCCGCGCAAGACCTGGAAGGCGACCTCGTGCGCAGGGAGGTATTCACTTAGGGCCGCTTCCTTGCCAAGGAGTAATAGACCCGCCACGGTCGGAGCCGAACCGCGTTGCTCCTGGCGCGTCAGGCCTAACGCGCTCGCCATTTGTTCGTCGCCGAGGTCCAAGAGAGCTGCGTCGCCGTGATTCTCCTCAATCATGCGGCGCAGGCGGGCAAATTCCAGTAGGTCGAGATCGGCCCAGGTCGTTTCGGCCACTGGGAGCGCGGTGTAATCAGCCTGCCCGCGATCCGCTGCCCGACTGACGATCTCGTGTGGGTAGAGTGGGCGGCAGCCTGGCTGGCCCTGGCTGTCCAGGTATCGGGTCAGGATTTTTCCATCGCTGGTTGCCACAATGCTTGGCGCAGGTGGAACGGTCAGTACGGCGACGACGCCCTGGGGGACTGATACGAACTCTGCCGGGACACTGACAGGTGGAACGGTTCGGCTGGAAACAAATGCAGCCAGGTGCCCAGGTTGCGTGCGGTGCCTGGCGTGAAGACCGGTCACCCGGCCATCGTCCTCAACGCCAATGATCAGCATCCCGCCTTGGGAGTTTGCCAGACACACAACGGCTTCAACGAGTTCCCCGTCTGGGAGCGGCCCCGTGTCGCTCTTGAACTCGACGGTGAAGCTCTCACCGCTGGATAGCAAAGCGCCAAGCTGCTCTGGGTTCATAGCGTTGGATTGTACTGGCCTGTGAACAAGCGTCAATGCCAATCAATCCATGGGTGTCCCGGCCCTGTGCGGCCGGCGCGGCAAGTGGACCTGCCGTGTGGCACCTTCCTTTGGGAGCGCACGCGCCTGGCCCAGTCGCATCCAAGCCGTTCCTTAGTCGCACAGGTGCTTTTCGCGGGCGTTGACTTCGCGCCCGACTTGCGTTATTGTGAATCCACGTCAACGCACGAATCTGCGGGAAAACAAGGAGAAAATCGCGTTCCTTTCGAAAACTGAATAACAGGTGATTAGTGCCAAACAAGGGCCCCGATTCACCAAGCACCTGTACACGAATGACCCATTCATGGACAGGTGCTTGCAATCGGTGTACAGGTACCTTTTAAGCATTTGGTTCGGCGTTCAAGTCGCCGGCGGCCCATAGGAAAACACCGAGAAAACCCGCGGTCTCGCGGGTTTTCATTTTCCAAAGATCTGACCATGTGCTTTGAAACACCGGCTCAATT
>JADLEU010000023.1 GCA_020845955.1 Anaerolineales bacterium | reverse complement strand
CTCCAATTCAGGCCGAATCGACGAGGGCGGCTCGGCCGGTGGGCTGCCCCGGAGCGCCGGCCTCGGGCGGCAACGGCACTTCCAGCAGAATCCGCGTCCCCTGAGCGGGCTGAGAGGTGATCTGCAGCCGGCCGCCGACGCTCTGAGCGCGCTCTTGAATGCCAATCAGGCCGATGCCGTGCGACGGTTCCTGCGGCATGATGGCAGCGTCGAACCCAACGCCGTCATCCTCGATCGTCACGCGCAACTGCCGCGGCTGGAACTCGAGCCTAACGCGGACCAAGCGGGCCTGGGCATGCGTGACGACGTTGTTCAGCGCTTCCTGCACGATCCGAAAAACGGCCAGTTCCGCTTCTGGCCGCAGCCGGGCCGGCTGGCCAGCCACGCGAAAGACACAGTTTATGGTGTGGTGGCGCTGAAGGTTGGTGGCCTGCCAGTTCAGCGCCGGCACCAGGCCCTGCGCATCCAACACGGGCGGCCGCAGCCCGGCAATGATTTGGCGATTCTCGGCTTCAATCCGGCGCAGCAGCCCCTTGGCGGTCTCCAGCTTCTGGACCGCCATCTGGGGGTGCTGGCTGATCAGGCTTTCCTGCGCGGCTTGCAGCTCGTAAAGCGTGCCTGCCAGCAGCTGATTGGAATTGTCGTGCAGGTCGCGCGCAATCCGGCTGCGCTCCTCTTCTTGGACCCGGACGGTGATGGCCAGCACCCGCTGCAGTTCGTCGGCTTTGCGGGCCAACTCGGTCTGGGCGCGGGAGAGTTGTTCAGTGCGCCTGGCTACTTTCTGCTCCAGCTCCTCGCCGGCCCGCCGCAACTGGGCGTACAGCTCGGCCTTTTTGAGGGCGATGCTGGCCAGGTCGGCAAACAGCCGCAGCACCTGCACGTCATCCTGGATAAAGGGCCGCCGGGCCGCGCGATCGACCACGCTCAAGGCGCCGAAGACTTGGTCTTCCCAGCGCAGCGGCACGCCCAGGACGGCATCGAAGGGCGAGGTCTTGAAGACCGGGCTGCGCAGCCGCGAGTGCTGGTAGTCGTTGACGATCTGGGCTTCGCCCGTGGCGACGACCTGCCCGGCCACCCCTTCGCCCAGCTTGAGAACAGCGCCAGCGATTTCCTGGGGGAGGTTGTGGATGGCGCGCATGCGCACCACCTGGCTGTCTGGGTCCAGGATGGCCAGGCTGCTGGCTTGCGCCCCCAGGAGGCGCGCGGCCTGCTGAAGGATGACCGGCAGCACGTCGCCGGCAGCCAGCCGCGTCGTAATGGTCAGCGAGATGTCGTGCAGCACGCGCATGGTCTCGACCTGGCGCCGGGTTTCCTGGAACAGGTGGGCGTTCTCGATCGCCGTGGCGACTTGGTCGGCCAGGATTTGCAGCGCCGTGAGATCATCGGGATGAAAGGCGCCACGCCGATTGCTCTGCACGTCGAGGACGCCGACGACCACGTCGCCGACCCGCAGGGGCACGGCCAGCTCGGATTGGGTGGCGCTCACGAGCTCGTGCGGCAGGTAGCGCGGCTCCTGGCTGACATCGTTGCACAGGAGCGGCTCGCCGGTCGCCGCCACCCAGCCGATAATGCCTTGCTCGCCAATCTTCAGCCGCAAACCCAGGCGCCGCAGCGCCTCGTCGGCCTGGCCGCTGACCTCGCGCAGGACCACCTCGTTGGTATGACCTTCCACCAGGAACAGGTCGACGTGATCATGGGCCAGGGTTTCCCGGATCAGGCCGACGATCTGAGCCAGGAGCTGGTTCAGGTCGAGGATCGACGTCACCCGGCGGCTGACTTCGCTGGCGGCCTCCAGCTGCTGCGCGCGGCGCTGCGTTTCGACGTACAGGCGCGCGTTCTCGATGGCCATGGCCAATTGGTTGGCTACCGCCATGGCCGACAGGGCGTCGCGGTCGCCAAAGGCGCCCGAGGAGTGCCGGAAAACCAACAGGCAGCCCGCCGAGCGGCCGCCATACTGTAGGGGAGCCATGATACAGGCGTGAAGGGCGTGGGCGCGGGCCAAAGGCTGTAACGGGCCGTCGGCGGAGGCGTCGGCCACAATGAGCGGTTGGCCGGCGAGGATCAGGCGCTCCAAATCAGGCGCGGCTGGCGGGTCAAGGCGAAGGTTTTTGAGGGCGGCCGAGCCGGCGAAGCCCCGGCTGACGGCCACCTCGAGCTTATGGCCGGCGAGGAGCAGCACCGCGCTTGCCTCGCAATCGATCAGCTGGGGGATTTGGTCGAGAATGGTTTGGAACGGCTGGTAGGATTCAGTCGCCAGCTGCGCGAAGGCAGCGGAGAGCCCGGCGGTGTCAGCCGGTTTAGGGGGGGTATGGACTTGTGCTGGCCAGCTTTCGGGGGCTTGCATCCGCCACAGCTCCCAGGTTCCGCCCAAGGCCCATTCTGGCGCAGATGACCAGGGTTGGCAAGTCAAGAGTCTATTTGATTACTCAGCCCGATAGCCGCCAGGTTCAAGGACCGCCAGCCAGGCCGGCCCGCCGCGGACGGGGCGCACGGCTGGAGAAGGCAGGCCCCGCCCAGGGGATCAGCCCGCCGGCGCGCCTGGCCCCTGGGCTGGCCGCATGTGGTCGGGCATCTGGACCGCGACGATCTCGCCTTTGGCACAGACCTGGCCTTCAGCCGACAGGGTAGCGCTGACGACGATCTTGCGGCCCTTGATCTCGGATACCCGGCCGCGAACCTCCAGCGGCACGCCCAGCGGGGTGGGGCGCAGGTAGTCGACGTGCAGCGAAGCCGTAACAAAACGCAGAGCCGGCTCGCTGCCCATCGCGCGGCCGGCCGCGCGATACGCGGCCGCGGCGGCGGTGCCGGTGCCATGGCAGTCCAGCAGCGACGCGATCAGCCCGCCGTAGACGTAGCCAGGGATGGCCATGTGATAGGGCCGAGGTAGGAAGGTGGCGACGGTCTCATCGCCGTCCCAGTAGCTCTTGATCTGCAGGCCCTGCTCGTTGAGCCGGCCGCAGCCATAGCAGTAACTCAGGTCGTCGGGGTAGAAGTCTTGAAAGGCGGGTTCGGCCATCGCGGCTCCAGGCAGCAGCAATCGGGCTGAGACGAGACGCCGGGCGAGCGGGCGGCCGGCGCCAGGCGCCTATTACACACCCATTTGTCCCACGGCGGAAGCCGTCCTGGCAGGTCAAATCGCAATGCTGCAAGAACCGCGGCGCCGGGGTCCACAAATGGCAGGCGCGGCTCGGCGCGGGGCAGAATCGCCAGGCCTCGGCTGATCAAGGCCTCGGCGGCCGGGAAGTCGTCCAGCCGGTGTTGGAACCAGGTCACCCGCGCCAGCAGCCGTCCCAGCAGGGGGCTGCCGGCCCGGGTATGTGCCTGCTCCACATCGGCCGCGGCGCCAAACAGCGCGACGGCTTCCGAATACCAGCCGGTGTGCTCGAGAAAAAGGCGCGGGCTTTCCAGGGCCGGCGCCAGCTGGTCAACCTGCTGCTGATCCACCGCCTCGTTCCAGGCGAACCGCAAGTTGCCGGGGTCCGCCTTCAGCCGCTGGCGGGCCTCGGTCTGCCGGGCATCGTTCAGGGCCGTCTGCTGCGCGCTAAGCAGCCCCAGGTAGTAGCCCCGGTGTCGCGTGTGCGCTTCGCGCTGCGCCGACCCGTCTGCCTGTAGCTTCCCCAGGGCAAACTTTCGCGGCAGCTCGTGCAGCCATACCGGCCGGTCGAGTCGCGGCGGACCAATGCCTTCTCACACAGCGCCGCCAGCACCGGCCAGGCGCTGTCGTCACGGCCAGGGCCGCCTCGCGGTCGCAGCCCCCCCCGAAGACCGCTAGCCGGGCGAAGGCGGCGCGCTCCTGGCGGCTGAGCAGGGTCCACGAGTGTTCGAACGCGGCGTGCAGGCTGCGGTGGCGCGCCGGCAGGCTGTGCTGGGTGGTTGCCAGGAAATTCAGGTTGCGGGCGATCTCGTCGGCATTTCGCTGCAGCTCAGGTGGCGCACCCAGGCGGCCCACGAACGGTGTGACCGCCAAAGGCAGGTGAACACGGCACCTGGCCGACCGGATGCGCTCGTACAGCGCCGTCGTCTCGGGTGAGGGCGGCACGCTGAGCTCCGCCGCCAGCAGCCGGCGGCAGGGCCTCGCGCGGGTGGGGGCGCCGGGTCACGGCCAGGTAGGCTAACACAGCCGGTGCCTTGGTGGACACAAAGCCCGACAGGGCGGCGCCAGACTGAATGATCTGCAGGCCGCCCAAGAGCCGAAGCTGACGGTCGGCGCTCATGCCCACGCCAGCAAACGATCTCTAAATGGCGTTTGGGTAAGCTGGCGGTAGGAAAGCACAGCCATCACATGCCGCCAACCATGCCCGAACGACCGTTGCGTTACTACACGTTCATTCTCAGCCTGTGGGAAGAAGCCGGGTCCGAGTCTGGGTGGCGCTGCAGCCTGGAGAACCCGCGTACGGGCGAGCGCAAGGGGTTTCGGAGCATCGATGAGTTGCCGGCTTTTCTGCGCGGCTGGACCGGCAACCTGACGGAGGCGAAGCCCATGCAGGAGTAAGCCCTGACGCAGCCATTGCCTTGCGCCCTGCAGCCTGCCGTGAGCTCACGCCTCGAAAGGAGAGGCAAATGTCTGGCCAATCTGTGTACCGCCTCGGCGGCCTGGCCGCGCTTTTGGGTCTCATCCTCAGCTTTGGATCTTACGCGCTGGCTGGCCTCGTGACCGTCGCCGCCCTGCTGCTGGTGGTGTTTACCTGTGCCCTCCAGCGCCTGTTTAAAGACCAGGCGCCTGGGCTGAGCCTGGCGACGGCGAGAGTGTGCCTCGTCGAGGCGGGCGGTATTTTGCTGACCGGTCCTCAAACCGGAGCACTGGTCGTCGTGGGGAGCTGGGCCGTCTACTTCCTCCCGGCGCTTGTCTTTGGCTTCGTGGCCTACCGGCAACGCCCGGCCGGCCTGCCCCGCGCCCTGGCCGTCTGCGGTCTGGTCGGCGGGGCGGCCCGGCAACAACCCCTTCCCGGCCACGATGCCCTGGCAGAACGCCGCCGCCATGGACGACCATGACCTGGCGGCGCTGTACGCCTACCTGTCCGCGCCGGTCGAGTAGCCCGCCGGAACGGAAGCACAAGGAGACATCCCGATGAAAAAGCTCACCTGGTGGTTTCGGATTGTCGGCGGGTTTTACCTGCTGTTGGCGGTGATGAACCTGTACGTCGTCCTGCTCAACCCGAGCGCGATGACCGGAATGATGACCATGCCGTTTGCGGTCACACCCGACACGACCATGGCCTTCGTGGATGGCTGGTCGCCCTTCGCCTTCGAGTTATTGGGCATCGGGACCTTCATGCTGTGGGCCTCGCGCAACCCGCGCCGCTACCTGAGCGCCGTCTGGCTCCTCATCTGGCTGGAGTTGGTGCACGGCGTGCTGGACGACATCTACCTGATTGCGCGCGGCTACGACGCGGCCGGCTACATCGGGTTCATCGTCGTGCACCTGATCATCATTGTCACGGGCGCGGTCTTCGCGCGCCAGGCCGAGGCCGCGGCCGCGGGCGCGTAGCCGGCTCGCCGGGCAGCGTGCCGGGGCCGGATAGGACCGGCCCTTGCGCCAGGCGCCGCTCCAACGCAGCCGTGGCGCCAACCTAACGCCGGCCGGCGCCTGTTCGCGCGTGACGCGGGCTACAGATCGAGCGTTAGGCTCACCGGGCAGTGGTCCGAGCCCATGACGTCGTCGTGGATGCCGGCCTCAAGGATGCGGTCTTTCAGCTCGGGCGAGACGAAGAAGTAGTCCAGCCGCCAGCCGACGTTGCGCTCGCGCGAGCGGGTGACCTGGTCCCACCAGGTATACTTGACGGCCTCCGGATACTTGTAGCGAAAGGTATCGACCAGCCCGGCGGCGAAGAACTCGCCCAGGGCCTGGCGCTCCTCGGGCATAAAGCCGGAGCGCTTGACGTTCTCCTTGGGACGGGCCAGGTCGATCTCGGCGTAGGCCGTGTTGACGTCGCCGGTGGCGACGACCGGCCGGCCGGCGGCCATGTACGCGCCGGCCACTTCCAGAAAGCGCCGATAGAACGCCAGCTTGTGCGCCACCCACTCGGGGCCGCGGCCGCCGTTGGGGAAGTAGATGTTGAAGAGAACGAAGTCCGGGAAATCCGCGATGATGGTGCGGCCGTCGGAGGCGAAGCGCTCGTCAGACAGGCCGGAGAGGGACTGGCGCGGCGGCTGGCGCGAGTAGAGGGCGACGCCGCTGTAGCCCTTCTTGACGGCCGAGCTCCACAGCGCGTGATAACCGGGTGGCGCCAAGAGCGCGGGCGAAAGCTGCTCGGGCTGGGCCTTGGTCTCCTGGATGGCGACGACGTCGCCGCCGCAGCCAGCCAGCCAGTCGAGAAAACCCTTCTTCTCAGCCGCGCGGATGCCGTTGACGTTCCAGGAGATCAATTTCACAGGCGCCATGCACGCCCTCCCATGAGGCAGTGATCGAGTTGCCGGCCGTGTAGGCCGCCGCCGCATTATACCGAACTCGGCGCTGCCACGACGCACGAATTGGCGCTATAATGTGCGTGCCGCTCAGATCCGCACAGACCGAGACGGCGGAAACAACCTATTTCCTTCGCCTCTCCCGCCGCACGGGAGCCGGGCATCTTACTCAAAAAGGAGAAGATAGCCATGTCTGCCACCCCCTCCCCGACTCGCAAGAAGGTCACCACCCACAGCCTGCGCGCCAAGAAGGAGCGCGGCGAGCCGATCACGATGCTGACGGCCTACGACTACCCGACCGCGCTGGCCATGGACCGGGCGGGGGTCGACGCGATTCTGGTGGGCGATTCGCTGGGCATGGTGGTGTTGGGGTACGAAACCACCCTGCCCGTCACGATGGAGGATATGCTGCACCACTGCAAGGCAGTGGCGCGCGGCGCGAAGAACGCTCACCTGATTGGCGACATGCCGTTCATGTCGTACCAGATCTCGACGGCCGAGGCGCTGCGCAATGCCGGGCGCCTGCTGCAGGAAGGCGGGATGGACGCCGTCAAGCTGGAAGGCGGCCGGCACGTGGCCAGCACGATCGAGGCGATTGTGGCGGCCGGGATCCCCGTGATGGGCCACATCGGGCTGACGCCGCAGAGCGTTCACCAGCTCGGCGGTTTCAAGACCCAAGGTAAGTCGGCCGAGGCTGCCCGGCAATTGGTGATTGACGCGCACATCTTGGAAGAAGCGGGCTGCTATGCACTCGTGCTGGAGGCCATCCCCGACCGGCTGGCCGAGCTGATCTCCCAGCGGCTGCCGATCCCGACGATCGGGATCGGCGCCGGGGCCAGCACGGACGGGCAGGTGCTGGTGACACACGACCTGCTGGGCCTGTTCGACCGGTTTACGCCGAGGTTCGTGAAGCAGTACGCCACGCTGCACGTCGAGATGGCACGGGCCTTTGGGGCCTATATTGAGGATGTGAAGACGCAGCGCTTTCCGGCGCCCGAGCACGCGCATCAGATGGACGACGAGGAATTCCGCGCGCTGCTGGCGGCGCTGGAAGCCGAAGAACAATGGGGCGTCGGGCGCAAGGCCTGAGGACGCCAGCGCAGCCCGCGCGAAAAGGACGCTGACCGGCGGCGGCCAGCGACCGGCACGCGGTGATGGCGATCACGATTTTCGGCACCGGGGCCATGGCCTGCCTGATGGGGGCGCGCCTAGCCGGGGCGGGCGAAGTTACGCTGGTGGGCGCCTGGCCGGAGGGCCTGAGGGCGCTGCGAGCCGGCGGCATTCGCGTGGAGGGAGAGGGCCCAAACCCGCCGGTGCGGGTGGCAGCCGTCGCCCAGGGCGAGGCCGCCGCGCCGGCCCGCCTGGCGCTGGTGTTAGTCAAGGCCTGGCAGACGGCGCGCGTGGCCGCGGATCTGGCGCGCTACCTGGCGCCGGATGGGCTGGCCCTGACGCTGCAGAACGGCCTGGGCAACCTGGAGCAATTGGGGCCGCGCGCCCGGCTGGGGGTGACGACGCAGGGCGCCACGCTGCTCGGTCCGGGGCGGGTACGGCCTGGCGGCGAAGGGGTGACGCACGTCGCCGCGCCCGAATGGGTAGCGGAAATCCTGCGCCAGGCCGGCTTCGAGACGCACACGGTGCCGCCGGACGAAGCCAGCGGCCGGCTGTGGGGCAAACTGGTGGTGAACTGCGGCATCAACGCGCTGACGGCGCTGCTGCGGGCGCCAAACGGCGAATTGCTCCGGCGGCCGGAAGCCGCGCAACTGATGGCGCAGGCGGCGGAAGAATGCGCAGCCGTGGCGCGCGCCAAGGGCATCCGCCTGCCGGCCGGCGACCCGGCCGGCCAGGCGCGGCGCGTGGCCGAGCGGACCGCCATCAATCGCTCGTCGATGTTTCAGGATATACTCCGCGGCGCACCGACCGAGATCGACGCCATCAACGGCGCGGTCGCCCGCGAGGCGGCCCGCCTGGGCGTGCCGGCGCCCGTCAACACGATCCTGTGGCAGCTGGTCCGAGCCCTGGCCGCCTCGCCCAATTGAACGAACCCACACCATGCAAACCATCACGCTGCTTTCCGATCTGCGCCAGGCGCGCAAGCCGCTGCCGGGCAAATTTGGATTGGTGCCGACCATGGGGTATCTGCACCAGGGACACCTATCGTTAGTGGAGCGGGCGCGCGCCGAGTGCGAGCATGTGGGCGTGAGCGTCTTTGTCAACCCCACCCAGTTCGGGCCGTCCGAGGACTTGGAACGCTACCCACGCGACCTGGAGGCGGACCTGCGGCAGCTCGAGCGCCTGGGGGTCGACCTGGTGTGGACCCCCACGGTGGAGGAGATGTACCCGGCCGGGTTCCAGACCTGGGTGACGGTGGAGAACGTCACCGCGCCACTGGAGGGCAAACAGCGCCCAGGCCACTTTCGGGGGGTGGCCACGGTGGTGGCCAAGCTGTTCAACGCCTTTACGCCGGAGCGGGCCTATTTTGGGCAAAAGGACGCTCAACAGGTGGTCGTCATCCGGCGGATGGCGCAAGACCTGAACTTCCCGGTGGAGGTGGTCGTGTGCCCGACGGTGCGCGAACCGGATGGGCTGGCGCTGAGCAGCCGCAATGCCTATCTCAGCCCACAGGAGCGACAGGCGGCCACGGTGCTGCACCGGGCGCTGACGTCCGCCGAAGAGGCCTACGCGGCCGGCGAGCGCGACGCGGAGCTGCTGCGGGCGCTGATGTCGTCGACCCTGGCCAGCGAGCCCCTGGCGCGCGAGGAGTATGTGTCGGTCGCCGACCCCGAGACCCTGGACGAGCTGAACCGGGTGACGAGCGGCGCGCTGCTGTCGATGGCCGTGCGGATCGGGAAGACGCGGCTGATCGACAACGTCGTCCTGACGCGAAAGGCAGAAACAGGCTAGACATGCTGCTGGCGATTGACATCGGAAACACAAACATCACCCTGGGGCTGTACGCCGGCGACCAACTGGGACCACGCTGGCGGCTGGCGACCGACCACCAGCGCATGGCGGACGAGTACGGCATCATGCTGATCAGCCTGTTCCAGCACGCCGGGCTGACCCCGGCCCAGGTGGGCAGCATTGCGCTGGCGTCGGTGGTGCCGCCGCTGACGAGCACGTTCGAGCAGGCCTGCCAGGCCTACCTGGGCCGCGCGCCCTTCGTGGTGGACGCGGGGGTCAAGACAGGCGTGCGCGTCAAGTACGACGACCCCAAGCAGGTGGGCGCCGACCGGGTGGTGGACGCGGCGGCAGTGCAGAAGCTGTACGGCGGGCCGGCGTGCGTGGTGGATCTCGGCACCGCCACGACGTTTGACGCGATCTCGGCCGAAGGCGACTATCTGGGGGGCGCGCTCGCGCCGGGGATCACCATCGCGGCCGACGCCTTGTTTCAGCGCACGGCCAAGCTGCCCAAGGTGGATCTGCAGCGCCCCCCGGCGGCCATCGGCCGCAACACGGTCCACGCGCTGCAGTCGGGGCTGATGTTCGGGTACGTGGGATTGGTGGAGGGGATGGTGACGCGCTTTCGGGCGGAACTGGGACCCAAGATGAAGGTCATCGCCACCGGCGGGTTGGCCAGCCTGATCGCGCAGGAGACGAGCTGCATCGACATCATCGCGCCCTGGCTGACGCTGGATGGGCTGAAGATCATTTGGGAACTGAACCACAAGTGAGGACCCCAATCGATCCGATTGCGCTGCTCGAAAACAAGAAAATCGTGCTGGGCGTAACCGGCTCGATCGCGGCCTACAAGACGGCCGATCTGGCCAGCACGCTGGCCCAGGCCGGCGCGCTAGTGGACGTGATCTTGACCGAGGCAGCCGCCCGGTTTGTGACGCCGTTGACGTTCCAATCAGTGACGGGGCGGCCGGCGCGCACCGACATGTGGGCCGCCAGCGCCGAGACGCACGTGGCGCACGTCAGCCTGGGCGAGCGCGCCGACCTGCTGTTGATCGCGCCGGCCACGGCCGAGACGATCGCCAAAATGGCTCAGGGGCTGGCGGATAACCTGCTGACGGTGACGGCGCTGGCGACACGCTGCCCGGTGCTGGTGGCGCCGGCCATGGATGGCGCCATGTTTGAGCACCCGGCAACGCAGGCGAATCTGCGCACGCTGGAGGCGCGGGGCGTCACCATCCTGGGACCGGCCGAGGGGCGCATGGCGTCGGGCCTGATGGGGCGCGGGCGTCTGCTGGAGCCAGACGCGCTGCTCGGGCACGTGCGGCTGGCGCTGGCGCGGGGCGGCCCGCTGGCTGGGCGCCGCGTGGTGGTCTCGGCCGGGGGGACCCAGGAGCCCCTGGACCCGGTGCGCTTCATCAGCAACCGGTCGTCGGGCAAGCAGGGCTACGCGCTGGCCCAGGCCGCGTTGGACCGCGGCGCGCAGGTGACCCTGGTGACGGGACCGACCGCCCTGCCCGTCCCGGTCGGGGCCGGCGTGGTTTCGGTGCAAACGACCGGGCAGATGGCGGAGGCCGTGCTGGCGGCGTGCGCCGAGGCCGACGTGCTGCTGATGGCCGCGGCCGTGGCCGACTTCCGGCCCGCCCGCGTAGCCGAGCACAAGCTGAAAAAGAGCGCCGTGCCCGAAATCCAGTTGGAAAAGACGGTGGACATCCTGTCGGCGGTGGCCGAAGCGCGCGTCCGGTCGCCAGAGCACCGGCCGGCCGTGGTGGTGGGCTTTGCCGCCGAGAGCCAACATCTGCGCGAGAACGCCCAGGAGAAGGTGCTGCTGAAACGGCTAGACCTGATCGCCGCCAACGATATCTCGGCGAAGGATGCGGGGTTCAGCGTGGACACAAACCGGGTGACGCTGATCGACAGCGCTGGCGGGGTAGAGGAGTTGCCCCTAATGACTAAGGCGCAGGTCGCGGCCGTGGTGCTAAGCCGAGTGGAGAAGCTGCTGGCGGTCAAGGGCTGCTGACGATGCGGGCCTGGCAGAATGCCATTACGGATGTGCCGGGCATCCTGGTGGGGCACGCCGACGACACCCAGGCGCTGACGGGCTGCACGGTGGTCCTGTGCCCACAGGGGGCGGTCGGGGGCGTGGACCAGCGCGGAGGCGCGCCAGGCACGCGGCAGGTGGACGCGCTGCGGCCGGTACACCTGGTGCAGAAGGCCCACGCCGTGATGTTGGCGGGGGGCTCGGCCTTCGGGCTGGATGCCGCCTCCGGGGCGATGCGCTGGCTGGAAGAGCACGGCTTTGGCTTCGAGATGCGCATGGCCCGGGTGCCGATCGTGCCCTCGGCCATCCTGTTTGACCTGGGCATCGGCCGGGCAGATGTGCGGCCCGACGCGGCCATGGGCTATCGCGCCTGCCTGGCGGCGTCGGACGCCCGCCCACCAGAAGGCAACGCGGGGGCGGGCATGGGCTGCACGGTGGGCAAGGCGCTGGGGCCGCAGTACGGCATGAAGGGGGGCCTGGGCACGGCCAGCGTCGAGCTGGGCCAGGGTGTGGTGGTGGGCGCCGTGGCGGCCGTGAATGCTTTTGGAGACATCCTCGACGAACAGGGGGCGATCCTGGCCGGCTGCCGGCAGCCGGCTGACCCGGCGCGCTTTGCAGATGCCCTGGCCGTGATGCGGACCTGGGCGGCGGCCAGCTCGGGCCAGCCCGGGCAAGCCATGCCCAATTCGGCCGGCAGCCACACCGTCGTCGGCGTCGTCGCGACGAACGCCGGCCTCACCAAGGAAGAGGCGAACAAGGTAGCACAAATGTCCCACGATGGGCTGGCGCGTGTGATCCGCCCAGCCCATACGATGTTCGATGGTGATACAATCTTCGCCCTGAGCGCTGGCGACCTGGCGCTGGATGTAAACGTGATCGGGGCCTTTGCAGCCGAAGTGATGGCGCAGGCGATCCTCAATGGCGTGCGGGCGGCGGAGCCCGTGGCGGGCTGGCCTGCCGTGAAGGGTTGGGCCGCTCGAGTGTGATTGGCTGGATCACTTTGGACCCGATGGGACCCCGGCACGCTCCGACCACGGCCTGATCCAGCTTGGGGGCGGGGACCCGTTCAGCCCACGGCGCGCGGCGTGAGCGTGGCCCGCGCTTGCGCCCTGCCTCGGCTCGGCCCAGCAGCACACCCGGCGCGCGCTGCGCCCAGACACGGCCGGAGGCGCCACCGGCTGCCGCCTCCATCCGGCCAAGACCCATGGGAGTCAACACACATGCTGCAGCTTTGGAACGATTTCGGTTTCTATCTATGGGGGTTGACCACGGCGCTGGTGCTGGTGGCGTTGGCCTGGCTGGCTTACAATTCCTTCGCGGCCCAAGACGACGGCGAATCCGAGACATCTGGCGGCGCCGGCCCGGACCCGGCGGCGCTGGCGGCCCTGAACGAGCGCGTGAGCGCGCTGGCCGAGGCCGCGCCGCACATGCAGGCGACGCTGGGGCGCACGCTGCAGTGTTTTGGACTGGTGCGCTATCCCGACGGAGCGGGGGCACAAGCGTTTTCGTTGGCGGTGTGTAACGCGCGCGGAGACGGGTTTGTGCTGTCGAGCAGCGTGCGCGGCGGGTTCAACGCCAAACCGCTGAGCCGGTGGTCGTCGAAGCAGGCGCTGGGCCAGGAGGAACAAGCGGCTATCACCGAGGCTCGCGGACAGTTTGAAGCAACCTAGAACGGTTGTTCGGGGGGTCACATTGACAAGGCGCTCTAACCTGATACACTCTTCGCAAGCAGGCTGAACGGCAATCAATTTCGGGGGTGGAATTGGGGTCGGCCCCCGATGGAGGTCGGATGTTTACGTTTAAACCTGCGCCAACGGACGGCTCTCATGGCAATGGAAATGGGAATGGGAATGGAAATGGCAACGGCAACGGCCACAAGCACGGCAATGGCAATGCTCACGCCGGCGCCGGCGCGGCCAGCGGGGGCCAACCGGCAGAGCCGGCCGGCAAGGGGAACGGCCAGAACGGCCATGGCCAAAGCAAGGTCGGGGGCTGGTTTGGCCTGGGGACCAGGAATGGGCACGCCGCGGCGCGCCCGGCGCCCGTCAAGAGCGGCAATGGGAACGGCCACGGCAGCAAGCTGGAGAGCGTTATCGGCCCGGGGATCAGCTTACGAGGGACGCTGACCGGCGCCGGTGGGGTGCGCATCGAAGGCAGCTTCGACGGCACGATCGATATCCAGGGGGCGCTGGTGGTGGCCGACGGCGCTAAGGTGACGGCCGACATCCGCGCCGGGACCGTGTCGGTCGGCGGGAGCGTGAAGGGCGATATCATCGCCGGCAAGATCGAGATCCTGGCGACCGGGCGGCTGTGGGGCGACCTGGTCACCACCGCATTCGCCACCGAAGAAGGCGCGTTCCTGCGCGGCCAGGTGACGATGGAAGACCATTTGCCGGCCGCCGCGACGCGCGAGCCAGAGCGGGTGAACGAATTGGCGCCGATCTAGCGCCTGACACGGCAAGAATGGACCGGGAAGCCGCTTGGCTTCCCGGTTTTGATTCCTGGGACTGGTTCAGCTCAGTGGCCGAGCACAGGGTGGGGCTCGTAGGCTTCCTCAAGCCAGCGCCGCTCTTCGTCCGGCAACTCCAGGGTCAGCGCCGCGAGGGCGTCGTCCAGGTGGTGGGGCTGGCTGGCGCCGATGATGGGCGCGGTAATGCCCGGCTGGTGGAGCAGCCAGGCCAGGGCAATCTGGGCCATGGGCACCCCGCGCCGCTCGGCCAGGTCGGCCACGCGATCCGCCATGGTGTAGTCGTTCTCGCGGCTGTACAACTGGTGGGCGAACCGGTCGGTGCGGGAGCGGGTCGTGGGGCCTGCCTCGGCCGGGTTGCGCACCGGCCGGCGGGTCAGGAAGCCGCGCGCGAGCGGGCTCCAGGGGAGGACGCCGATGCCCTCGGCCCGGCAGAGGGGCAGCATCTCGCGCTCCTCCTCGCGGTAGGTGAGGTTGTAGTGGTTCTGCATGGAGACAAAGCGGGTCCAGCCGCGGCGTTCGGCTAGGTAGAGGGCCTGGGCGAACTGCCAGGCATCCATGCTGGAAGCGCCCAGGTAGCGCGCCTTGCCGGCGCGCACAATGTCGTTAAGGGCTTCCAGGGTCTCGGCGATCGGCGTCTGCGGGTCCCAGCGGTGGATCTGGTACAGATCAACGTAGTCGGTGCCCAGGCGCCGCAGGGAGCCGTCGATGGAGTCCAGGATGTGTTTGCGCGACAGGCCGCCCTGGTTGGGCTTGTCGTTCCAGGAGAAGAAGACCTTGGTGGCGATGACGACCTCCTCACGCCGGGCGAAATCGCGCAGGGCGCGGCCGGTGACCTCTTCGCTGGCGCCGTGACCATAGGCGTCGGCCGTGTCGAAGAAGTTGATGCCGGCTTCCAGCGCGCGGCGGACGAAGGGGCGGCTGTCTTCTTCGGACAGGGCCCAGGGGCGCGTGGGGTGCTGGCCATAGGTCATCATGCCGAGGCACAGGCGGGAGACTTTGAGGCCGGTGTGGCCGAGGTTGAGGTATTGCATGGCAGGCTCCTGGGGCTGGAATGGATTGTGAAGTCTTTTTACCACAAAGCCGTTTACCCAGCGACGCGGGCTGAGGCGGCCGCGATCTATGGGACCGCGCCGGCCCAGGTGATAGGCTGGTGGTGGCTGCGGGGCGCGGCCGGTGGCCCGGCCCAGCCGTTGGCGGATCCAATCGGAATGGCTCGTGAACGGAGCATCAGCGCTTGCGTTTGGGCCGGGGGGAGAGCGGGGCCGGAATTGCCGGTCCCGCTCTCCCCCCGGCGTGTGAACGGCTAAGGCCGGATGGTGAAGAGCGTGCCGTCGCCGCGTCCGAAGACCTCGGGGAAATAGAACTCGCGCGCCTGAGTGGGGATGACCTTATAGACGCCCGGGAGCGAGGCGTGCAGGGTGTAGGTGTACTCGTAGGTGCCCTTGGGCAAGTAGGTGGCGAACAGCACCACCTTTTCGTCGCGCAGGTCGGTATTGGAGAACCACCACCAACCCCAGCCGTAGTAGAGCGGGTCGCTGGCGCTCAACTCCGGCGGCTGGCCGACGACGGACGTCGTGAGCAGGCTGGTGTCAACAGGCTCGGCGCCGGCCGGGATCGGGTCTTCCAGCACCACGTAGTACAGGTCGTTAGGAGCGATCAGGGTGACCGTGACCTGGATGTCCTGGCCAGCCTGGGCCTCGGTGATGACGGGACATTCGGGCTGGCCGGCGCCCCCGCAGTCGTTGGTCTTGAGGCGATACTCGCGGGCGACAATGACGCCGCGGTTGATGGCGCGCACTTCCTCAACCGGCAGGTAAACGTTGAGGTGCGCCGTGTAGTACAGTCGGCCCTCGCCGGCGCCACGGCTGACGACCAGCCGGTTCGCCTGGTCATGGAGCAGGTCGGCCACGGCGACCTGCAGCGTAACGGCCTCCTGGACGTTGTCGGGCGTGACCTGGCCGGCGGCCAGCTCCGCGCCGTTGAGGGTCAGGGTGTAGTCGTAGCGCCCCCGCAGCTCGCCGCTGGCCGCCATCCAATCGGTCAGGCTGATGAGGGACCAGGCGGTCTCCTGGGTGGTCTCCCAGGCGTCACCGCGGCGCGCGACCATCAGCCAGCGCACCACGTTGGGGATGAGGTCGTTGGCCGGGTCGAGCCGCACCAGGGCCTCGAGCACGATGGCGGTGGAACGGGTGTTGGTGTTCATATTCCACCAATCGCGCTCTTCTTCCTCCCAATGGGCGCCGGTGGCCGAGAGGATGGCGGCCGTGTTGATGTCAGACAGCAGGGTCTGCACCCGGGTGGTGTCGCCAGAGTCGATCAGGTGGAACGCCAGGGCCAGGTAGGCGCGCGCGTAGGTGTCGAGGCGCTGCCGGGCGTCAAAGAGCTGCACGGTGGCGCTGGTGTTACCGCGGCCGGCCTCCGCCAGGGCGTAAAGGATGAAGGCCTGGCGGTTCAGCTCCCAGTCGTCGGCGGTGGAGTTGGGCCGCACCAGGCGTTCCTGGAGGAAGGAGGCAGCGCTGGCGACGATGCCGTCACTGACCGTGAAGCCGGCCTGCTGGGCCTTGATCAGGCCAAAGAGCACGTAGGCGGTCAGGAAGCTGTCGGAGGCATCGGTGGTAAACCAGCCCCAGCCGCCGTCGACGTGCTGGCGGGCGTAGAGCTGCTGCAGGCCCTCGTTGACCAGTTCGGTGAGCCGGGTTTCCAGCGCTGGATCGGTCAGGCCCAGGTCGTGCAGCGCGCGAAAGGTCAGCACATTGGGCAGGAAGCGCGAGACGGTCTGCTCGGTGCACTCGTAGGGGAAATGCTCGAGGTAGTCGAGGGCGCCGGTCAGGCTGGCGGCCAGCGAGGGATCCAGGCGAATGTCGAGATCGCCCTGGGTGACGTCGTAGCGGCGAGGCAGGCTGATGGCCTCCAGGCGCGAATCGGCCGTCTCGAGCTGGCCGGCGGTGCCGACCGTCTCGGGCGCCGAGTAGTTGTAGATGGGAAGCAGCTGGCCGGGCGGCTGGCCGAGGGTGGGCTTGGATGCGTCGCTCAGCCCCCCACCCGCCACGGCAAAGGTCAGGTCGGCAGCGTCGGCGTCCTCGGCGGTGACCTGCCAGGTGACCTCCACCCGGTCGTTGGCCGGCACGGTGACGTTCTGCGCGGCCGGCGAGTTGAGCGTGACGCCGGCGGCCTGCAGGCTCACGACGGCCTCAATGGCGGCGGCGGTGTTGTTGTTGACCACCGCCGAGACCTGAGCCTGGTCGCCGACGACGAAGAAGCGCGGCGTCAGCGGGCGGATGAGCAGGTCGCGGGTGGAAACGATGTCGACGGTGCTCTGGCCGACCAGCGTGTCGGCCGTCAGGCCGCGGACATCGAGGCGCCAGGTGGTCAGATTGTCGGGCAAGGTGACCTCAAAGCTGGCCTCGCCATTGGCGTCGGTGTTGATGACGGCCTGCCAGTAGGCGGTATCGAGGAAGTTGCCGCGCACTTCGTCAAAGCCGGCCTCGGCGCCGCCGCCGCCGCCCTTGGCCTCGTCGGCGGCGACGTTGAGGCGGTCAACGCCCAGGGTCAGGCCCACGGCCGTGCGCACGCCCAGCCCGCGCTCGCCGTAGAAGGCGGTCAGGATGGGGCCAGAGTTTGGCGCCGAGAGCGAGAGCACTGCCAAATCGACCAGGCTGACGGAGAACTCGGCCTGTACGGGCCGGCCGCCATAGTCGGTGGCCTTGATCTGGTAGGTGACCGTATCGCGCGGGCCGGCGCGATCTTTGCTTGGTGTGAGCGTCACCTGCAACTCCTGCTGTTCGGGGCTGACGGTAAGCTTGGCCGTGCCCAGCTTGAAGGCCGGCGCGGGGTTGTTCTCGTCTACGCCTTTGATCAACACGACCGAAAAGAACACGTCGGGCGCGTAGTATTCGGTGATCGGCAGACGGTAGATGCTGCTGTTTTCGGTCAGGCGGACCACTTCGTGCTCGATGATGCGGCCGCGCTCGACAGTGATGAGCGCCGTCGCCTCGCCCTGGAAGGGCGAGGGGATCAGGATTTCCGCCGTGTCACCGGGCCGGTAGGATTTCTTGTCGGCGACCAGGTTGAGGCGGTCGTTGTTCTCCTGGCGCCAGGCGACGTACTCCTCCGACGCGACCCAGACGATGGTCGAGGCCGTGACCCGGCGCCCGCCCGAATCGGCGCCTGTCACCTTGACCTGGTAGACGCCGCCCTTGGGCGGGGTAAAGGCGCCGGTGGCCTGCCCGTCAGCGCCAGTGGTGATGTCCTGGCTGGCGATCTCGGTGTCTTCGACGTTGCACGTCCAGACGTTGGCGCCGGTCTCCGGATCGAGCTCGAGGGCGCAGTTCCACTGGTGTTCGTTGTACACCACGCGCAGCGGCTGGTTGGGCAGCGGATCGCTGTTCCAGTCGACGGTCAGCAGTTCGACGCCAAGCGGTTGGCCAGCCTGGCCCACGTATTGCGCCGGGCGCACGCCGACGTAGAAGTTGCCCTGGTGAACAATCACCTCGACCCGCCCTGAAACCTGCTGGCCGTTGACGTCGGTGACGGTGGCCTCGATGGTGTAGAGCTGGGACAGGCTTGAGTCAGACAGGTCGGCCGGGACGTCAAGCGTGGCCTGGCCGCGGGCGTCTGTCTGGCCATCGCTCTCTGAGATCAGGCGCCCAAAGGTGCCGTAGACCGGGCCAGTGCCGCCGGCCGACCAATCATAGTCGTAGAAGTCGTAGTAGCCCTGTCCCTGGAAGGGGAAGACGTAGTCGGCAGACAGCACCGACCAGTGCACGCTGGCATTGGAGACCGGGCCGCCGAAGTAGAAGCTGGCATCGACCGTGACCGGGATGGTGCCGCCCTGGACGGTCTGGGTGACGGGCGAGGCGACGGCGACCTGGAATTCCGGCCGGCGGTATTCGGCCACGCTGAACGACAGGCCGCCAAAGTAGCGCTCGCCGCGGGACACGGAGAGATTGTAGAAGCCCAACCCGGCCTCATCGGCCAACCGGAACTCTCCCGAGAGCGTGCCAAAATCGTTGAGCGCGAGCGTGTCGCTGTAGACCCGCTCGCCCTGGTCGTTGGTGATCTGCACATCGACCGGGCCGGACGTGGGCAGGCTGAAGCGGGCGTCGTCCTCCTGGCGCAGCACGCCCTTGAAGAAGACGACCTGTCCCGGCCGGTACATGGGCCGGTCAGTATACAGGTAGGCCACCAGATCCTGTTGGAAGTACTGGGTACTCAGTCCAAACTCCCACGGATCGATCCCCGTGGTCCAATCGGACATGCCGACTGCAAAACCCGTGGGGCCCGTCTGGCCTTGAGAGACCACGTAGACCTGAGTCCACAGATCGGGCCGGTCGGGGATCGCGGTCAGGAAAACGCCGGCCTCGTCGGTCTGGCCCGTAGCAATCGACTCGAAATTCTCGTCGAAGATCGTCAGCGGCATCCCGGCCAACGGCTCGCCCGAATTCAGGTCGGTGGCCCAAACCAGGGCTTCCTTGAGCGCCAGTTTGAGCGAAAGGTTGGCGCTGGAGACCACCATCAGGTGGTATTGCTGGCCGGAGATGCCGGGCGCCGTCATGCTGAGGAAATACAGCCCCGGCTCCAGGGCGCCGCCCTCCGGCGAGGCGATGGGCACGCGCGTCAGGATGCGCTCGTTGAGGGCCTCCTGGACGTCGACGGACCAGGAACGGACCTCGTCGGCGGCGGCGGGGACGTAGTTCTGGAAGGCGTCGTAGCTGTTAGGCCCGGTGAGGGCAGCAAAACGGTCGACGGCCAGCCGATAGAGCGACAACTGAGCCGAGGCGACATTGAGCGTGGAGAGATACAGGACCGTCTCGGCGTAAGCGTTGTACGTGCCGACCAGGCCGGCGGTGTTGAAGTAGGCCTCCGGCGCGAAGGGCGCCGTGCGGAAGTTGATCACCTGGCCAGTGGGCAGCTGATTGCCATAAGGATCGCGCATGCCGGCGCCGAGCGTCACCTGGTAGTCGGTGGAGGGCAGCAGGTTCCAGCCGAGGTAGAAGCTAAAGTCGTAATCGTTCCAATACGTAAAGACCTCGGTGGGCGCCGGCACGACGTCGATATTGGGCTCGAGCGTGGTGACATCCATGGGCGAGCTGAAGTAGATGCGGAACCCGGCGTGGTGGTCGGCAGACTGCGACCCGTCGAACGGGTCGGTCGACAGAATCGCGGGGGCGCGTACGGTGCGGAAGGAGACCGTGTACGGACCAGGCAGGGTGGCGCCGCCGCCGGCCGAGGCCGCCGAGGCGTCAAGGGTGACCTGTATGTCGCTGTCGAGCGGCAGGTTGTTGGCCGGGTAGAAGCCCGCCGTCAGACCGTCTTCCGACCAGCGAAGGTCGCCGGGCAGATCGGCGCCATCGGCCCCCTGCAGGTGGAAGGCCTGCTGAACCGAGGCAACATCCATGGGCTGGTTGAAGGTGACGCTGATGGGCTGGGAGAGCGGCACATCGGTCTGATTGAAGAACGGCTCAGAGCCGACTACTGCGGGGGCCTGAACGGTGAACTGCCAGACAAAATCATCCTGGAGGATGCCGCCGGTCGTATCGCCCAGGCCAGCTGGCACGCGCCCGGTGTAGGTCTGCCCGCCGGCCAGGCCGGTCTGGGGGTCGGGCCGAAAGACAAATATGCTGGTGTTGAGCCAGGCGCCCGCCCCACCGACGGCCGGCTCAAGGACGAGTGGGTTGGGCAGCCCCGACTGATCTTCCAGGGCCGTGAGCGGCACCACCGGGCGGTTGAACATGACGGTGATCGCCGCGCCCACTTCGACCGCCACCGCGTCGGGGGCGGGCAGCACCTGGGTCACTTCGAGAAAGCCGACCGTCTCAGCAGGGAAGGAAACCGGCTCGGGCAGCGCCAGGCCGGCGGCGTTGCGGGCCGTATCGGCAATGGTGACCACGTAGCGCGCCGCGCGTTCCAGCGCGGCGGCCGGCTTGAACTGCACCGTGGCTGGATCGGGCCAATCGAAGACGCCGGTCACCGCCGGCCGGAGGCTGAAGGCGGCTTCGACCGATGAGCGATCCATGGGCCCGTCAAAATAGACGGTAATATCGCCGTCGGGAGGCAGCTCGTCGCCGCGCACGGGAGAATAGTCGATGACGCGCGGCGGTATCGGCGGCAGGGGGGTCGGGCTGGCGCTGGGCGTGGAGGTAAACGCGGCCGGTGGCGGGGTAGCGGTCGGCGCGGGACCAAAGATCGTGCAGGATAAGGAGGCGACAACCAGGACGCTGAGCGCAGTCCAGACTTTGGAATAGCGTTGACGCGACATGGGAGCTCCTGTGCCCCCGCAAGGGCACCTGGGGATAGTGGGAGGCCGCGAAGCCCCAACTCACGCTGCAGGCAGGGGGCGACGCGCCCGGCGCAGGCCAGGCTCATGGATACGACGGCAGTGCCGGCCGATTCGTTCCCAGGCCGACACATAATTATTATACAACGGTCAGGCACTGCCTCAGAGCAACATAACATGGTTTCCACGATGTTAGGCCGGCCGGAACGATCTCGAAACACGCTTCGCTGACACGGCCATGGCCTGGGAAACCAGCCGGCAACGCCCGATGAGGGTATCGAGAGGCGGGCGCGGCAGGAAGCCAACAGCCGGGGAGCTGATGGCGGCCGGGTCAAGGTCTGGCTGAAACTGGGCCGCCCAGGCCGTGGTGATGCCGCCCTCGAAGAGGCCGGCCTGGCCGCACGCCGGCCCAAGCCATAGGCCGGGTTCAGGGCGGCGTTACGCTCTTTGGCCTGGGCGAGCACGGGCAGACGAAACGGGCCGCCTCGTCGAGGCGGCCCGGGTCAGGACGAACGGCGGCGGCCGGTGAGATCAGGTCAGGCCGGGGCGGCGCTCGGACGCAAGGCTGAGGATGCGGGCCGTCAGGCGGCCATAGTCGTAGCCGGCCACGCGGGCCGAGCGCGCCAGCCCGCCTTCCATGGTGAAATCGGGGTTGGCGTTGACGTCAAGCACATAGGGAACGCCGTTGCGCACGCGGATATCAATGCGGCCGTAGTCACGCAGGCGCAGGGCCTGATAAGCCTTCATGGCCACGCGCTCGATGCGGCGGCGCAGCACGGGCTCGACCGGCGCCGGGCATTGGACGCCGGTGAGGCGATACGCGTCTGACTCGGGGTTCCACTTGGCGTCGAAGGAGCAGAGGCGGTCGTGGTAATCGGCAAAGATGGAGTAGTCGATGGCAGCCAGGGGGAGCACGCTGAGCTGGCCGTTGCCCCAGACCGAGACGTTGTACTCGATCCCGTCGATGAAGTCCTCGACCAGGGCCGGGCCCTTCCAGGTGTCGAGCACGTATTGCACTCGATCCTTGAGCTGCTGGGCCGAATCGACGACCGAGTCGCGCGTGATGCCGAACGAGCAGTGCTCGTTGGCCGGCTTGACGATGGCCGGATAGCGGCGCCAGCCGTTGAGCACCGCGCGGTCGTACACTTTGGAGACCGGCGTGGGGATCTTGCTTTCCAGCAGAATCTGCTTGGTCAGGCCTTTATGCTGCGTTACGTGCAGCGACCAGGCCGCCGAGCCGGTGTAGGCAAAACCGAACTCTTCGAGGATGGGAGGCACCGCGTCGTAGGCATTCGGATCGCCATCCAGGCCCTCGCACCAGTTGAAGATCACGAAGTCACGGGGATCAAATGGTTTGAGGGCGCCGGCCACATCGCGCCTGACGGCGACGGGCGCAACTTCCATTCCCAAGCTGTTGAGACCGCGCCGCATGCGCGCGACAGCCTCATCGGAGACCTGGGTGTCATCTGGCGTCCAGTCACTAAAGACGCTGTAGAGGATAACGGCTTGGTAGCCTAGCCGGGTAGAGGCCGGTGCGGCGCGCTCAGCCTGTCTGGTTGTCGTTCCCATTTTAGTCACCTCCCAACAGGTTGCCGATGTCAGGCGCCACCTATATGGAGAGTCGTATGCCTCCTCTTACCTAGATATGGTGGTCCAACTCAACATAGCGCATAGTACCATAACTGTTATGCCAGTCAATAGAGTAGGCTTAAAAGAATCATATAAACGACTCTTTTAAGACTGCCGCAGCGCGCGAGCGCTAACCTTAACGATCGTCGCGCGCGGCCAGCGCGCGCCTCCAGTTCACCCGGCGAGCGGCACGGTTACCAGCGGCACACGAAGACACACAGGTCATCACCCCGGTCGTAGAAGTCGTTCAGCTGCATCGCCAACTCGGCGCCCATGCGCAGATAGAACGCGCGCGCGGGCGCATACTCAGGGCGGCTGCTGGTCCAGATGACCAGCAGCCAGCGCCCAGCGGTGCGCAGCGCGTCTTCGACGGCCCGAAACAGGGCAGCCGCCACGCCCTGCCCTTGCGCGGCCGGATCGGCGGCAATCCAGTACAGGTCGGCGGCGCCGCGGGAGAGCGAGGTCGGGCCCCAACAGGCGAAGCCGAGCACGGCGCCGGTGGCCACGGCGCGGGCGGTGAGAAAGTTGTAGCCGCTCTGCTGGGAGCCGGCCAGGTAGCCGTCGAACAGCTCCGCCACGGTGGCGACCTCTTCGGGCGTGAAGACGCCGGTGTTCTGCGCCACGGCCAGGATCGCGGCCCGCTCAGCCGGGCGCGAGGCGCCCACCTCCGGCGCGGCCAGGCGCCCCGCCGCCTCCCCGGCAGCGGTCGTCATCGCGGCAGCGAGATCGCCCGGCCGGTTGTCAAGCCGTAACGCATAATGGCAGCTTCGAGGATCATATTGACCAGCTCGGTGTGGCTGATGCCGATCGCATTGGCCTCGATCACCAGGTCGCTGATCTCGGGCGCCAGGCCCGGCAAGGGGTTGATCTCCAGAATATAGGGCTTGAAATTGTCGTGCTCGTCGAGGCGGAAGTCGACCCGGGCGACGTCGTGGCAGCCAATAACGCGAAACACGGCCGCGGTCAGCCAATTCAGTTCACGCACCAGGGGCCCGGGCAGCGGGGCCGGCACCATGTAGCCGACCTGATCGGCCAGATCGGTCTTGAGGCGGTTCGAGTAGACGGCGTCAGTCTCTTTGTACGGCGCCAGGTCGACCTCCATGGGCGGCATAAAGGTCATGCCGCCGGCCTTGAGCGCGGCCAGGCCGGCCTCGGAGTAATCGCGCCGGCCCGAATTGTAGAAGCGGGAGGGCAGACGCCGGGCGGCCACGCCGGAAATGTTGCCGACCAGGCCCAGGGTGATTTCGCGCCCCGAAATAAAGCGCTCGACCAGGGCAGTCTGATTGTAGCGGTTGACGATATAGTCCAGCTGTTCGCGCAGCTCGGCCTCCGTCCGGACGATGGACCGGGCGCTGACGCCCATGCCGGTGCCCTCGCGCGAGGGCTTGACGAAGAGAGGAAAGAGCATATCGTCGTCCAGGGCCTCGTCGCGGTTTTCAAAAGTCTGGAAGGCAGGCGTGGGCAGGTCGTGCCAGGTGAGGACGCGCTTGGTCATGGGCTTGTCGAGCGCCAGGGCCAGGGCCAATACCTTGGAGCCAGTGTAGGGAATGCGCAGCATTTCCAGGAGGGCCGGCACCTGGGCCTCGCGCCCGTCGCCGAAGTGGCCCTCGCAGATGTTGAAGCAGATGTCAGGCCGGTCCTCACGCAGCCGGTCGTAGAGGTCGGCGTTGCCTTCGTGGAAGACACAGCGATGACCGCCGGCTTCGATGGCGCCGACCAGGGCGGCAACCGTCGTCTCGGAGTCCAGGTCGTCCCAATGGTCTTCCGCCAGGCCAGCGGATTTGGGCGCATTCTTCTTGAGGTTGGCGAGCACAGCGACTTTGAAGCCAGTCATGGATGACCCCTTCGTGGGCAGGCGCCGCGAGCGGCCGGCTCAGCCCGCAACCGGCAGGGCCGCCGCCGGAACCGGCAGCCCAAGCCCGCAGCGCGCGACGCCGGCCAGGAAGATGGATTGGATCAGTTCATCGTGAGTCCAGCCATCGGCCTGGGCACACAGGGTCAGATCGCTGTTCCAGGCTAAACCCGGCAGGGCATTGATCTCGAGGATCATGGGTTGAAGCTGGCGATGCCGGTCGAGGCGGAAATCGACGCGGGCCAGGTCGAGGCAGCCGCACGCCCGGAAGGTCTCAACGGTCAGGCGGCGCACTTCGGCCGCAATCGCCTCTGGCAGCGGGGCCGGGCAGAAATAGGCGTACTGATCGGCCAGTTCTACCTTGAGCTTGTACGAGTAGTACGGTTCCACGTCTGGAGCGTAAGCGGCGTGATTGACCTCGGAGATCGGGAAGAGATGCAGGCTTTCCGCGCCGCCTTCGGGCGTCACGTTGCCGACCAGGCCGCAGGTCACATCCCGGCCTTCAATATACTCCTCTACCAGGACCGTCTGGTGATAGGTGTCCAGCAGGTAGGCCACCCGCTCGCGCAGCGCCGGTTCGCCGCGCGCGACCGCATCGCCGTGGATGCCGATGCCGGTCCCCTCGCGGTTGGGCTTGACAAAAAGCGCCCCGCCTCCGGCCAGCCGCGCCTGTAAGGCCGGGTCGAGGCGTTGGTTGGGGTGCCGAAACTCCTGGAAATGCGGCGTGGGCAGCCCATGGCAGGCCAGGACACGTTTGGTCATGGCCTTGTCGAGGGTGACGGCCAGCGCCAAGACCTTGGAGGCCGTATAGGGCACGCCCAGCATTTCCAGCAGAGCGGGCACTTGGGCCTCGCGCGAGTCGCCCCGCAGACCCTCGCAGGTATTGAAGCAAATGTCCACCGGGTGCTCGGCCAGGCGCTGGGGCAAGTCGGCATTGCCTTCCCAGGCAACCACCGAGTGGCCCAGGGCGCGAAGGGCAGCGACGTAATCCTGGACGTTGCGCGGCGTGTCCAGCTCTGCCAGGGCATCCTTGGGGCGCGCCCCGTTGGCCGAACGCGCCGGTGGCGTGGAATTGTGCAGCACCGCGACCCGCAGCGGGGCGACACTGAGGGCGGGCTCTCTGGCAGCGCCGGCGGCGGTGAGCCCGCCCAGCATCAGCGGGTCAGCCTCGTCCGGATTATTGTTGGTCGTGGCGAGGGTCACGAGATGACTTCTCCATTGATGACCGTGATCGTGCCTGGCTGGGGTTGGTCGGGGTTGGCGGCCGAGTCGCCGCCGTTGGCCGGGCTATCGCCGGCCGGGGCTCGGCCCGCGCCAATGCCGAGGGGCTGCCACTTGTGCTGGTCGGCATTGAGCCGGTGCTGGCGGGCGCCGCCGCGCACGTGGGTTTCGGCGAACCCTTCCGGCTCGATGGCCAGGCGCTCACCCTGGAGCAGATCAAGGACACCGCTCTGGCCCGGCTCGGGCCGGCGCGCGGCGTGATCTTCCAGGTGCTTGACGGCCGTGGGGTCGTAGTCCAGCGGCTCGCTGTAGGTCGTGATAAAGCCCTCGAAATTGCGCAGCACCACTTTGCCCGGGGCGGCCGAGACGACGTAATTGGGGGTGACGGGGATTTTTCCGCCACCGCCTGGGGCATCGATGACGTAGGTGGGCACGGCAAAACCCGAGGTGTGGCCGCGCAGCCCCTCCATGATCTCGAGGCCTTTGCTGACGGTGGTGCGAAAGTGGCCGGCGCCTTCCACCAGGTCACACTGGTAGAGATAGTAGGGCCGGACGCGGAGCATAACGAGCTTGTGCACCAGCTCACGCTGGATGTGGACCGAATCATTCACGCCGGCCAGCAGCACCGATTGGTTGCCGAGGGGCACGCCGGCGCGGGTGAGGCGGTCACAGGCCGCGGCCAGTTCCTGCGTGATCTCGTTAGGATGGTTGACGTGGATGTTGAGCCACACCGGGTGATAGCGGGCCAGCATGTCACACAGGTCCTGATCGACGCGCTGCGGCATGAAGACGGGCACGCGCGAGCCGATGCGGACGATCTCGATGTGGGGGATGGCCCGCAAGCGGGAGATCAGGTTCTCGAGCAGCTTGGGCGCCAGCACCAGCGGGTCGCCGCCAGACAGGAGCACGTCGCGCACCTGGGGGGTGCGCGCCAGGTAGTCGATCTGGGCGTCATAGTCGGTGCGCGAGAACTGCGCCGAGGGGTCGCCGACGATGCGCGAGCGGGTGCAGTAGCGGCAGTACGAGGCGCACTGGGTCGTCACCAGCATCAGCACCCGATCGGGGTAGCGGTGCACCAGGCCGGGCACGGGCGAGTGCTTGTCCTCGGCCAGCGAGTCTTCCATCATAGACGTAAACGGCACCAACTCGGCGTCGGTGGGGATGACCTGCCGGCGGATGGGGTCGCGCAGGTCGTCGGGATCCATCAGCGAGGCGAAATACGGCGTAATATCAACGCGAAACAGCCCGCTGGCTTGCAGGGCGCGCTGCTCGCTCTCGGTCAGGTGGATGACCTGATTGAGTTCGTCAACTGAATTGAGCCGGTGAGACAACTGCCAGCGCCAGTCATTCCACTTGTCATCGGGGACATCCGCCCAGACCGGCGCCCGGCGCGCGGGCTTAACCTTTTCTTCGAGCCGCATGCAACCCTCCACAACGGCAGCACGCCAACGCTGCAGCGCGACGACATAAATTCGAATGAATTGTAGCGCGAGTCCCATGTGAGTCAATGGCTCGCACAGTTCCTCACGACGTTCTCATGGTCGCCGCCCTGGGGGGCAGCGGCGAGGCAGAAGCAGCCAGCGTGTGCGCCGGCCGATTCTGCTTCACCTGACGCCAACGGTGTCAACGGATGCGCTCCGCGCACAACGGATCAACGGATAGGAGGTTGGTGACGGAGAGGGTGTCAACGGTGTCAACGGATGCGCTCCGCGCACAACGGATCAACGGATAGGAGGTTGGTGACGGAGAGGGTGTCAACGGTGTCAACGGATGCGCTCCGCGCACAACGGATCAACGGATGAAGGGCGTCAACGGATGAGGCAACGGACCCTGCAAAGCCCCACGGGGGCCGTGGCCCTGGCCACACCGCCCCTGCGGGGCTT
>JADLEU010000022.1 GCA_020845955.1 Anaerolineales bacterium | reverse complement strand
GGTCTAGGTCACCTCCAGCCACCACCCCTGCATGTGCCGCACGCTGATGATCTCGGCGGTGTGGTAGCCGTTGTGGGCGATCAGGCTGTGGGCAGCCTGGCGCACCGGCATGCCCCAGGTGGGCAGTGGCGAGTCCAGCGCGGCTGGGCCCAGCGGGCGCAGGAAGGACGCCAACTGGGCGTTGATGTCCAGCGCACGGGCGCGGCTGGTCTGCCAGGCCGCGCCGCCGTTCGGATTGCCTGGCGGCGGCCAGCCGCTGGGATCCAGCGCGCCCAGCGTGCGCCAGTCGGCGCCGTGGCGTTCCAGCAGCCGCAGCATCGCTTCCTGCCAGAAGGTGATGTGGTTGCAGATGGCCCAAACGCTGTTGAAGCGCGGCGCCGGCACGGCCGCCGCCTGCTGCGCCGTCAGGCCGTCCGTGGCCAGGCCAAAGGGCAGATACGGGCCCATCCGGTCGGCGGCGAAAAAGCCCTGCAGCGAATCAGCCAGTTGCTCAGCTTCGGTCATGGTTTCTCCCCGCGGCACGGGCTCGCCGTCGCGCGTCGCCGGACGGCGCATTATATGCCGAAGGACGAAGGAAGGCTCTCCGGCCCGCTATAATGCATCGGTAGCAGTAGAAAGGACGCCCCCCATGCGCCATGCGCGTTTTGCCCTGGCCCTCACCCTGCTGATCGCCGCCGGGCTGGCCTGCAGCACCGTCGAGGACTTCTTCACCCTGGAAGGCCCTGAGGATCTGGCCACCGACGTGGTCGGCACGCCGGTCGTCGCCACGCCGGCAGTCGTCGCCACGCCCGTCGGCGGCCTGCCCTACACGCTCGACGAGGCCGACGACGCCCAGGCGGCGCTGCGCCCCGCGTTTGCCCAAGACGTGGCCGCGCTGCCCGACGCCAGCCGCTACGTCATCGACGTGGCGGTGAGCTTCAACGGCGGCGGCAGTGCCACCCTCACCGGCCGCGAGCTGATCCGCTACACCAACCGTGAAGGCTTCGCGCTGGAAGCGCTTTACCTGATGCTGTGGCCTAACGAGCGCCTGCAATACCTGGGCGCGATGGAGTTGGGTGCGGTGCGGGTGGGGGGCGAGGCAGTCGAGCCTGAGATGGAATTTCGCAACCTGGCAGCGCGGCTGCCGCTGGCCGAGCCCCTGGCGCCCGGCGCCGCCATCGAAGTGGAGGCCGAGTTCGTCACGCGGGCCGAGCCGGGGCTAGAGCGCGGTGCCCGCTTCGGCCTGACGCGCGGCGTCCTCATCGCCCCGACTTTCTACCCCCTCATCCCGCGTCTGGTCGATGGCGCCTGGCAGGTCGAGCCACCCCCCGGCGGCGGCGACACGACTAACAGCGACTCGGCCTTCTATGCCTGGCGCGTGACGGCGCCGGCCGGGATGGAGATCGCGGCCTCGGGCACGGTGGTCGACGCCGCCCTCGGCGGCGGCGCGCAGAGCCAGGTGCTCCTCACCGGCCCCATGCGCGACCTGGCGCTGGTCGTCGGCGAATTGGACGTCAGCCAGCGCGACGCCGATGGGGTGCTGCTCAACGCTTACCTGCTGCCAACCCACGCCGAGCTGGCCGGCAACGTTCTCGACCAGGCCGCGGCCCAGGTGGAAACGCTGACGGCTCTCGTCGGCCCCTATCCCTTCGCCGAGCTCGACATCGTCGACGCGCCCGGCGCGTTTGGCGGTATCGAGTACCCTGGGCTGATCCTGATCGGTGTCATCGACGAGGATAGCGGCTACGAGACCGCCAATGTGCACGAGGTCGGGCACCAGTGGTTCTACAGCCTGATTGGCGACGACCAGTTGCTGGAGCCCTGGCTGGACGAGGCCGCCGCCTCATACACGGAGATCCTCTACGCCGAGCACGCAGTCAGCGCCGCGGCCGCGCGTCGCGCCCTGGACGACAACTGGGACTACCTGGAATGGGCCGGCGACCCCACGCGCCCTATCGGCTTGCCGGTGGCCGACTACGACGACGACTATGGGCTGATCGTCTACGGCAAGGGCACGCTCTTCTTCGATGCCCTGCGCCGCGAGTTGGGCGACGGCGTCTTCTTCGACTTCCTGCGCGCCTACTTCGACCGCTACCGCTACGGCTTTGCCACCAGCGCCGGCTTCCAGGAGACCGCCGAAGAGACTTGCGTCTGCGACCTCGACGCGCTTTTCGACCTGTGGGTCTACGTGGGCGGGCCGGTCGAACGGCCCTAACGGACTACGCTCACGCCAGGACGGGCAGGGCTTGCGGTTCGTCCACCTCCCGCTGCTGGACGGCCGTTGCGGCCAGGCCCTGGGCCAGCGCCTGCTAGGCCCGCGCGTGCCGCGCGCGAACGGCTTGCCCATCGGCTACCTGCAGCGCCATCGCGGTGGTAAGTCGCTGCGTTGGCGGGGGCAGGTCCGCTCCTACGGTTGTACGCTTGCTGGCGCCTGCCAGATCCGGACCGTCCCGTCCCACCCGGTCGAGGCCAGCGACCGGCCGTCGGGGCTGAAGGCCAACCCCGTGACCCGGTCGCTGTGGCCGCTCAGGGTCGCCACCGCGCCGGTGGTGCCGGGCAGCGACCACAGCCGCACCAGGCCGTCCTGGTAGGCCGAGGCCAGGATCTGCCCATCGGGGCTAAAGGCCAGCCGCAGCGGCGCGCTCCCCACGCGTGCCAGCCGCTTAACGGCCTGGCCGGTGGTCAGGTCCCACACCTGGATCGTGCCCGACGCATTGCTGCTCGCCAACCAGCGGCCGTCGGCGCTCAGCGCCGCCCCGCCCTCCGGGGCCAACTGCGTCAGCGTCATAGCCGGCGTCACGCTGATCGGCACCGTCGCCGTCAACAAACTCGGCAGCGCCCACACCCGCACCGCCCGATCGCCGCTGGCCATCAGCCACTGCTGCCCGGGCGGCGCGCTCGGGCTCATGTCCAGGCTGTGAGCCGGGCCTGGCGCGGCCTCCAGGCTGCCCAGGTAGGCTTGCGCGGAAACGTCCCACAGGTGCACGGCGTTGTCGGCGCCCAGCGAGGCCACCACCGCCGCGCTGGCGTAGCGCACCTGCTCCACGCGCACCCCCGGTCCCACTAGCGCTACCAGCGGATCGCCCGTGGCCAGATCAAAGACCACCACGGCCGCGTCCACGCTGCCGGCCGCCAGCGCCAACCCATCGGGGCTGAATGAGGCGCTGGTGGCCCAGGCCGAGGTAGTGATGGGCCGCGTCACCGTCTCGGTCGCGGTGTCGTAAATGAGCACGCCGGGCGCGCCCGCCACGGCCAGGCGCTGGCTGTCGGCCGCCCACGCCAACTGATCCAGCCGGGCGTTTAGCCCAAACGCGGCGGCCACGGCCACGCGCGCGGCGTTAGCCGGGCCGATCACGGGGACCAAGGGCTGTGTGGAGGTGAAGGCGTCTGTTGGTGTGAAGGTGGCGGTGGCAGCGAGCGTGGCGCTGGGCGTAGCGGTTGGTGTGGGGGTATGGGTGTCTAGGGGTGGAGGTGTAGCGCTGGCCGTGGCTGTTGCGGTGCTGGTGAACATGACGGTGGCGGCCTGGGCGGACGCGACGGTCGGGCGGCCTGGCGCCGCCGTGGGCGCCGCGCAGGCCGCGCACAGCAGCAGCAGCGCGCCCACGGCCGCGTGCCAGGCGAATTGGTGAGAAAGCATGTGGGGAGATTATAGGGTCGGCGGACGGACAAGCCTAATCAGCGTTATCGGCCCCTGGCTGCACATCCGTCTTTGGACGGATTTCATCTAGGACCGCAGATATGCTATGCTGGGCTTACACCCGTCGTCTCCGCGCGGTGAGGTTCTTATGAATGAGCCCAGCCTCTACGTCGAAGACCTGCGCAAGTCCTATGCCACGGTAGTGGCCGTCGACGGCCTGACCTTCCAGGTCGAGCGCGGCGAGATCTTCGGCCTGCTCGGTCCCAACGGCGCCGGCAAGACCACCACCATCCGCATCCTGATGGACATCTTCAAACCCGACGCGGGCACGGTGCGCGTGCTGGGCCAGCCGCCCGGCGCCGCGCGCCAGCGCGTGGGCTACCTGCCCGAGGAGCGCGGGCTTTACCGCGCCCTGCGCGTGAGCGAGTGCCTCACCTACCTGGGCCAGCTCAAAGGCATGGCCCGCGCCGCGGCCCAGCGCCGTGCTGAGGAACTTCTAGAGCGGGTCGAATTGGCCGACTGGGGCAAGCGCAAGGTGGAAGAGCTCTCGCGCGGCATGCAGCAGAAGGCGCAGTTGGCCGCCAGCCTGATCCACGACCCCGACCTGATCATCCTCGATGAGCCCTTCCAGGGGCTTGACCCTGTCAACGCCGAGATGATCCGCGGCATCATCCGCGACCTGCGCGCGCAGGGCAAAACCATCGTGCTCTCGGCCCACGAGATGAGCCTGGTTGAAATGCTGTGTGAGCGCATCGTCCTGATCAACCACGGCCGGGCCGTGCTCAACGGCCGGCTGGCCGACCTCAAGAAGCAGTTCTCGCCCAACGCCATCGAGATCAGCCCACCGCTGCCGGTGGAAGGCTGGCCGGGCGTAGCCAGTGTGGCGCTGGAGGACGGCCGCCAGCGCGTGACCCTGACGCCGGGCGCCGAGCCGCGCGACCTGCTGCGCGAAATCTTCAATCGCGGCCTGTCGCTCGACCGCTTCGAGCGCGCCACGGCCACGCTGGACGAGATCTTTGTCACCGTGGTGCGCGGGGAGGCCGGCCATGAGCGCCCGTAGCATTCTGACGATTGCCTGGCACGAATACCTGGTTAACCTGCGCCGGCCAGGGTTCATCTTCTTTACCCTGCTTATCCCGGCGCTAGGCTTGCTGGGCCTCATCGTCGCCGGCTTCTTCTCGGGTCAGGCCATGGGCTTCCTCGAGAACCAGTTCGAGCGCGCCAGCCAGCAGACCGGGCTGGTCGACCAGTCGGGCCTGTTCACGCCCCTTCCGGCCGGGTTCGGGGGCCAATACCAGCTCTTCCCAGACGAGGCGGCCGCGCGCCAGGCGCTGCTGGATGGGAGCTTGAGCGGCTACGTCGTGATCGAGCCGGACTACCTCGAGACCGGCGATGTCACCGCCTACTCGATCGGCGGACTCTTCGATGCCGTCAACGCTGCCGACTCCGACACGCTGCGGCTACTGCTGGTGCATGGGCTGCTGGCCGGCCAGGTGGACGCGGCGGTGCTCGAGCGCGCGGCCGACCCGGTCAACGTTACGCCCGTCACGCTCAACGAGGACGGCCAGCCTACCGGCAGCACTGACATCGGCTCGGCCATTGCCAGCTTCATCATCCCCTACGTCCTGTCGATCTTCCTGATTATCTCGATCTTCACTGCCTCGTCCTACCTGCTGCGCAGCGTTAGCGAGGAGAAGGAGACGCGCGTGATCGAAGTGGTGCTTTCGTCGGTCTCGGCCACCGAGCTGCTCACCGGCAAGGTGCTGGGGTTGGGCGCGCTGGGGCTGACCCAGGTGCTCGTCTGGCTGGGGTCGGCCGTCTTGCTCAGCGGCGGCCTGGCGGCAGTGGCGGCCGGGGTGGCCGTGGCGCTCAGCCCGCGCGTCTTTGCGCTCTCGGCGTTGTACTTTATCCTGGGCTACCTGCTCTACGGCACGCTGATGGCGGCGGCCGGGGCGCTGGGCACCAGCATGCGCGAGAGCCAGCAGCTGGCCGGGCTATTCTCCTTTGGCGCTGCCGTTCCGATGATGTTCAACAGTCTGATCTTTGCCAGCCCCAACGGGACGATCGCGCGCGCGCTCAGCTACTTCCCCCTCACCGCGCCAACCACCATGATGCTGCGCCTCCCGCTGACCAACGTCTCGACCCTTGACCTGGCCATCAGCCTGGGACTGCTGGCGCTGTCAATCCCGGTTGTGCTCTGGGCCGGCGCGAAGGTCTTCCGCATGGGCTTGCTGCTCTATGGCAAGCGGCCCAGCCTGGTGCAGATCGTCAAGGCGCTGCGGCAGGCGTAACAGCGAGATCTCGGCCTACTTCGCTGTTTGCGCTGCTTCGATGAGCACTCCATTCTTGGAGACCTCGGGCTCGGTGCAGAGGTTGCGATTGAAGCAGCAGGGCCTGCGTGCGCCGGCCCTGAGCTTCGACATGGCCACCTGGATGCGCCGGCCGCGCGTTTCCTGGCTGCTGGTGGCGCGGATCCAGCGGAGCCAGTCCCAGCGCGCCATCGGTGTGATTGTCATCCACAGGGCCTTCGCCTGCGGGTCGGACGCGAGCGCCTTGTTCAAATCCGCCGGCACCTCGGGCTCCGGCCACTCCTTCGACGGCGCAACCGCTACGGCTGCGGTTTTGCCTGCCTCCATGCCGGCGGCTTCGAGCAGGCCAGAGTCGATCCGAAACCAGTGACTTCCCTGGCCGTCTGGTTCGAGCACGATTTTGGAGCGGACCCCATTAATAGTTCCCTCGACCAAGGCCTGGCCCCGTGATGGAAGCTTTGCGCTCGCGCTCTTGGGCAGCCTGAGAATGGTCCAGCCGCCGAGCTGCAGCGGCGCCGTTTCAAACCGGATGGTCGACATTGCTCTGCCCTTTAGCTTACCGCCTTCTTCACGAGCGCGGCGATCCTGGCCTCTTCGGCGGCGGTCAACGACTTCAGCGCAAAGGCGGTCGGCCACATGGCGCCATCGTCAAGCTTTGCCGTGTCGTTGAAGCCGAGCGTCGCGTAGCGCGCTTCGAATTTCGCCGCGCTCTGGAAGAAGCAGACGACCTTGCCGGCGGCGTTGGCATAGGCGGGCATCCCGTACCAGGTCTTGGGCATGAGGGCTGGAGCGCTGGCCGCGACGATTGCATGCACCCGCTTGGCCAGGGTGCGGTCCGGCTCCGGCATCTCGGCGATCTTGGTGAGCACGGCCTTTTCCCCCTCGGCCCGATCCTGCTGCGCGCGCGCTTCCGCTTTGAGCTCTTTGGCGCGCTCCTTCATCGCGGCGCGTTCCTGGTCCGTGAAACCCTTGGACGGCTGCGCCGCCTTCTTCGTGGCCATGTGCCTCTCCTTATTCTCTACTTTTTCTCTAGCTTGCTGGAGTCCGGCGAGTCTTGCTGTTCTATCTTACCGTCGCACGGCCAGGACGGCAACATGACCTCTCACCAGGGTTCTCATCGATTGCTCGTAATTTTGAGCCCGGATGAATAGGCCGGCCAGACCTAGTCCACCTCCCACACCTGCACCGTCGCATCAAAGCTCCCCGTCGCCATCTGCCGGCCGTCGGGGCTGAACACCACGGCAAAAATGGCGCCGGCGTGCGGGCGCAAGGCGCGGATCAACTCGGCGCCCGTCCGGTCCGCGGTGAGCTGCCACAGGCGCAGCGTGAAATCGTCGGGACCGGCGGCCGAGGGGGCGCCGCCGGTGGCCAGCCAGCGCCCGCTGGGGTGAAAGGCCAGCGCCTGCACGCTCCCCAGGTGGCCGGGCAGCGCCGCCAGCAAGCTGCCGTCAGCCGCGCGCCACAGCCGCAATTGGCTGTCGGGCGCGGCGCTGCCGGCCGCCAACAGCGCGCCATCGGGCGCGTAGGCCAGCGAGAGCACCGCCGCGCTGCTGCCGCTCAGCGTGCCGCGGGCCGCGCCGCTGGCCACATCCCACAGCCGCACCACGTTGTCGTGGCCGCCGCTGGCCAGCGTCTGGCTGTCGGGCGCAAAGGCCAGGCTGGCCACCGGCTGGGTGTGCCCGGCCAGGGCCCGCGCCCGCCGGCCGGTGGCCGCCTCCCACAGATAGACCATGCCATCCGCGCCGGCCGACGCCAGCCAACGTCCATCCGGGCTGTAAGCCACCGCGCTCACCGGGCGGGTGTGCGCCGGCAGGCTGCGCACTTCGGCGCCACTGTCCGCATCCCACACGCGCACCACGTTCTGAAGGCAGTCTGCCCTGCCGTCCGCGGCCATCCTGGCGCACACGCCGCTAGCCACCTGGCGCCCATCGGGGCTGATGGCCGGCTGGCCCTGGGCCTCCACTTGCCACGTCTGCGTTGCGCGGGCGCTGCCCGTGTCCCACAGGCGCAGCGCGCTCAGCTCGCTGGCTGCCAGCCGCCCATTCGGCCCAAAGGCCAGGCCCTGGACCGCCTCGCCAAAACCGCTCAGCGCGCGCGCCGGGACCGCGAGGCCGGCCGCGTCCAGGCCGAAGACCTGGTGGTTGTCGGCCGCGCGCAGCGCGCCGTCGGGCGCGAAGCTGAGGCACAGCGGCGCGCCGCTGGCCGGCAGGCTGCGCAGCGGCTGCCCGGTGAGGCTGCTGGCCACCTGCACGCTGCCGCCGTTGTTGTAGGCCAGCGCCTGCCCATCGGCGCTAAAGGCCACACGCCACACGGGGCTCTCGGCCGGCAGGCGCTGCGCCAGGTCCCAGGAGACCGTGTCCCACATCGCCGCCTGGTTGGGGCCGCCAGCCGCCAGCCGCATGCCCTCCGGGCTGAAGGCCAGGTCGTACACCGGCGCATCCAGGCCGGTCAGCGCCCGCTGGAGCTCGCCCGTGCGGGCGTTGTAGATGAAGACGCCGTCGGTGCTGCCCCCCACGGCCAACTGCGCGCCGTCGGGGCTGAGCGCCACGCTGGCGCCCACCGAGGCAGCGCCCAGCCCGGCACTGGCCGTCATCAGCGGCTCGCTGCTCGCCAGGTCCCACACCTGGGCCTCGGGGGTGGGATACAGCCCGCCCACGGCCAGCAGTTGGCGGCCGCCCGCCGCGCCGACAGCCGTCAGGGCCAGGTCGTTGACCCAATAGCCGACGGCCAGCGTGTTTGAGATCTGCCCGCTGGCCAGGCTCCACACCCACACCTGTCCCAGGTCGGCGCTGCTCGGCTCCCGGCTGACTCCGCCGCCGGCCAACAGCCTGCCATCGGGGCTGAAGCCGACCACGTACACCGGCCCATCGGCCGGCAGAAACTGAACCGGGTCGAGGCTGTCGGTTTCCAGCAAGTAGACGCCCAGCGACGTGCCCACGGCCAGCCGGGCGCCATCGGGCGACCAGGCGGTCTGAAAGGCCTGCCCACGGCCCAGCCGCCGGCGCGGCGTGACGCGCACCGGCCCACCTGGGCCGGCGGTCAACGTGGCCGAGGGCGCGGCCGTGGGGGTGGCCGTGGCCGGCGCGGGGCTGGCCGCCGGGCTCGCCGTGGCGAGCGGCAGCGTGGAAAAGGGCGTTGGGCTGGGCGTGCTCACGCCGCCGCAGGCGGCCAAGCGCGCGGCCAGCAGCGCAACGGCGCAGAGACGCATTCTTCGGCGCGGCACGGCGGTATTGTACCGTAACGATTGGGGAATTGCGGGATGCGAAGACATTCCTGCCTCGGGGCTGGTCATCCCGGCGCACACCGTCGCCGCCGAGCGCGGCCGGCGCCTGGCGGTGGACGTCTTCCGGTGGGAGTGTTGCCACGCCGAGAACCCGGGTGGCCCGGGGATGTTCGAGGATCCCCGTACTGGCCGTCTTCAGCGCGACGACGTGGACTTGGACCCCCTCGGCCAGCGGCTCTTGGGAGCGGCGCGCGGCGTCCTGGAGCCGGAACAGGCCTGGCTGTGGCTGCCGGCCAAAGACCGCGGCCGCGACTCGGGACGTTTGTCATCCCCCGCGCCTGCCCTCCGTTTCTTGACTTCGCCCTACCCACCGCCTACAATTCATCTTGCGCCACTCCGATTTGCGCTGGCGCGCCAGGCAGCGCGCCAGCGCTGCCCATTCCAACCATTCGCCCTTGCGCCCATACGCATACACCCACTCACCGACCTACTCACACACTTGTCCTTCGAGGAGCTTCCATGTCTGATTTCCTTTTCCGCGGCCCGCTGCGCGACATCGACCCGGACGTCTACGAGCTAGTGCAGATCGAGGCCGAGCGCCAGGCGCGCAAGCTGATCCTGATCGCCTCCGAGTCGGCCGCGCCCGAAGCCGTGCGCGAAGCCCTGAGTAGCACCTTCCAGAACATCTACGCCGAGGGCTACCCCGACGAGGCGACGCGCTTCATGGTCGAGCCCGAGCTGCTCGACTACGAAGAGCGCCTGGCACACTACCGCCGCTACAGCGACCCGCGCTACTACAAGGGCGTCGAATACGCCGACGTCGTCGAGGCGCTGGCGCGCCGGCGCTGCGCCGAGATCTTCGCCGCCAACGGCTTCGGGCCAGACCAGGTCTACGTCAACGTGCAGGCCCTCTCGGGCGCCCCGGCCAACAACGCCGTCTATCATGCGCTGGTGAACCCGGGCGACACCGTCATGGGCATGAACCTGCTCTTCGGGGGGCACCTGACCCACGGCTCGGCCGCCAACCGCTCGGGCAAGTACTACCGCATCGTCCCCTACACCATCGACCCCGTGACGCAGAAGATCGACATGGACGAGGTCGAGCGGCTGGCCAAAGAGCACAAGCCCAAGATGATCATCGTCGGCTACTCGTCCTATCCCTGGGCGGCCGACTTCAAGCGTTTCCGCCAGATCGCCGATGCGGTCGGCGCCTACCTGCTGGCCGACATGGCCCACGTGGCCGGGCTGATGGCCGCCGGCGTCTATCCCAACCCGGTGGGCATCGCGCACGTCGTCACCTTCACCACCCACAAGACGCTCAACGGCCCGCGCGGCGCCTGCATCCTGACCACCGACCCCGCCCTGGCGCGCAAGATCGACCGGGCGGTCTTCCCGGGTGAGCAGGGCGGCCCGCACGTCAACGTCTTCGCCGCGCTGGCGGCCGCCTTTAAGCTGGCTGCCACGCCCGAGTTCAAGGCGCTGCAGGCCCAGACGGTCAAGAACGCCGTTCGCTTTGCCGACCGGATGCGCGCCCACGGCTTCGCCATCCCCTTTGGCGGCACCGAGAGCCACCTGTTCAACGTCGATTGCAAGTCGGTCGTCGGCCCCGACGGCACGCCGCTGATGGGCGACGTGGCCGCGCGCGTGCTCGACCTGGCCGGCGTCGTCACCAACCGCAACACCATCCCCGGCGACGTCTCGGCCCTCAACCCCTCCGGGCTGCGCCTGGGCACGCCCTGGATCACGCAGCGCGGCTTCAAGGAGGCCGAGGTCGATGCGCTGGCCGCGCTGATGGCCCAGGTGCTCAAGGCCTGCCAGCCATTCAAATATCCCGGCCGCAAGGGCGACCTGTTCCGCGCCAAGGTGGACTTCGAAGCCTTCCACGACGCCAAGCGCAAGGCGCGGGCGCTGGCGGCGCGGGCCGGCATCGACTACGAGCCCACCCGGCACGGCTATCCCCACTTCTACGATCTCGACGACCCGGTGGCCGACGCGCCCTTCATCCAGATCCAGGTCAGCGGCGAGCGCGCGGCCGAGTTCCTGAATTGGGCCACGACCAACGACGTCTACGGCCTGGGACCGGCCGCGGTCCAGCCCACGCGGCTGTACACGCCGTCGGGCCAGGTGGAGGGCGTGCTGGCCCGCGTGGGCGCGGCCGGGCGCGACTACGCGCTCACCGTGCCCGCGGCGCGCGCCGCGCTGGCCCTCACCTGGCTGCGCGACCTATCGGACGGCTACGTGGCCGTCGACGCCGCCGACCCCTGGCGCAAGCTGCCCGGCCCGGTGGTGGTGCGCGACTGCGGCGCCGCCGCCGCGCTGCCCCAGGCCGCCGGCGATGGGCTGGCGATGGAGAAGCCCTGGTTCATCGGCCTGTCGCAGTGGGCGGTCTCCACGCCGCCCGAGCTGCCCGAGTTCAAGTGGCAGGCCGACTCCAACGGCCCGCTCAAGCGCACGGTTCTCAACGCGGCCCACAGGGCGCTGGGCGGCCGCATGGTGGCCTTCGCCGGGTGGGAGATGCCGGTGCAGTACACCGGCGTGCTGGAGGAACACCTGGCCACGCGCCAGGCCGCCGGCCTGTTCGACGTCAGCCACATGGGGGTGTGGGAAGCGGCCGGCCCCACCGCCGCCGCCTTCCTGGACGCGGTGGTGACTAACGAAGTCTCAACGCTCGCGCCGGGCCAGAGCCAGTACGCGCAGTTTCTGGCGCCCAACGGCCACGTTATCGACGACTGCTTCGTCTACTGCCGCGCGTCCGAGCGGTATCTGATCGTCGTCAACGCCAGCAACGACGACAAGGACTGGGCCTGGGTCAACGCCGTGCTGCGCGGCGAGGCGCGCGTGGACCGCGAGCGGCCGTGGGCCAAGGCGCCGGGCCGCGGCGGCGTGACGCTGCGCGACCTGCGCCACCCGAGCGCCGGCCCCGACAGGCGCGTCGACCTCGCCCTGCAAGGCCCCAGGGCGCGCGACATCCTGCTGGCGCTGGGCGCCGAGGCGGCCACCGCCCAGCGCGTCAGGGCCCTCAAGCGCACCGGGCTGTGCGACGCCGTCATCGGCGGCTTCGACCTGGTGGCGGCGCGCACTGGCTACACCGGCGAGACGATGGGCTTCGAGCTCTTTGTGCATCCCGACCGCGCGGTGGAGTTGTGGAATGCGCTCCTAAAGGCCGGCGAGCCCTTCGGCCTCAAGCCCTGCGGCCTGGCCGCGCGCGACTCGCTGCGCACCGAGGCAGGGCTGCCGCTGTACGGCGAAGAGCTGGCCGGCGCGCTCGACCTGGGCGTGGGCGCCGCGGGCTTCGAGGGCTACGTCAAGACCCACAAGCCCTGGTTCGTGGGCCGGCGCGCCTTCATCGAGCAGGAACGGCAGCGCCAGGCCGAGGTGGTCCGCTTCCGCTTTAACGCCAAGTCGGGCCGCATGGCCCACTATGGCGACCCGATCGTGGACGACAGGGGCCGCGTCATCGGCCAGGTGACGAGCTGCTCGATCGACACCGAGGGCTGCCGACTGGGCCAGGCCTACGTCGAGCTGAAGTACGCCGCCGAGGGCACGCCCCTCTTCGTCTTCCAGTCGGCCTCGGACAAGCCCGAGAGGCCGCGCAAGGGATTGAAGATCGGCGAGAAGGTCACACTGCCGGAGCCGGCCACGGTGCTGAGCCGCTTCCCGAAGCGAAAGTGAACAAGATCACCCGGCGAGGGGGCTTGCCAGCATTCACTGCGAGCGGCTGGCAGCCGCGATCGCGGTTACGGCCCAATCGTCACCGCCGCCAACTCGGCCCAGGCCAGCTCGTCCGGCCCGGCCGCCGGGCCCGTCACCGGCAGGCGTCGGCCGCTGCCGGCCTCGTAGAGGCCGAACACCAGCCGAGCCGGGCCGGCCGGGGTCTCCGGCGGCACCCGCAGCCGGTACACGTCCACAAACGGCCGCCCCACGTCCCAGACCGTGGTGGCGTAATTGCCCAGGCCGGGATAGGTGTCGCGCTGGGCCAGCAGCGCCAGGTCCTCCCCATACAGGTGCAGGAAAACGGTGTAGGGCACGTCCGTCCGCGATAGCGGCTGCCAGTAAATCGTCACCTGCAGCGCCTCGCCCGGCCGGACCTTTTCTGGATCGATCGTCACCCCCAAGAGCCGCGCCGTGTCGCCCAGGTTGGCCTCGCGCGACGCCATCTGGCGCAGCTCGGCCGCGGTGGGCGAGCGCGGCAGCCCATAGGTGGGCACGAGCAGTCCGTAGAGCGCGTAGAGCGTGGCGGCCAGCAGCAGGCCGGCCAGCGCCAGCGCCCCCGGCCAGCGCCAGCGCGGCGCGAACCAGCCCAGCCAGCCGCCGGCCGCTACCACCGCCAGCGAGGGAAAGGCCGGGAAGAGATAGCGGCCCGGCAAGCCCGGCGCAACGGTCAAGGCGTAAAAGATCAGCGCGCCGGTCACCGCCGCGATCGTGGCCAAGTGCAGCAGCCACAGCCGGCCCTGGGAGGTGGGCGCGTTCGGCGAGGCGGCCGGCAAGCCGGGCCGCGCCAGGGCCAGCCGCGCCCACCCCGCCAGGGCGAAGAGCGCCACGGCGCCGGCCAGCCAGTAGACTGGGTTGGGATAAGTGATCATCAGCCCCTGGCCGAAGCGGCCCAGTAGCCCGGTCAGGAACAGCCGCAGCGCCGGCCAGGGAGAGATCGGATCGCAGCACCACATCTGCGCCACCACGCTGTTGCCGGTCAGGTCGCCATAGAGCAGGCGGTTGCGGGCGAACCACCAGCCGGTGAGGAGCAGCACCGGCAGCGCCACCGCCAGCCCGCCGCTCAGCAGCGTGGCTAGGCGCCGGCGCGGCGCGGCGGACCAGGCGGCGTAGAGCAAGGCCAGCCCGATCGGCGCGGCCAGCACCAGCGAGCTGAGCTGCAGCAGCACCCCCAGGCTCAGCAGCACCCCCAGCAGCGCCCAATCGCGCAACTGGAAACCGCGGCGCGCGCCCAGGCTGAGGGCGTACACCACCGCGCCGCCGGCCGCCAGCATCGTGGTGTTGTTCTGCAGCACGCCGCTCATGAACAGCACCATCGGGTGCAGCGCCACCAGCGCGGCCGCCAGCAGCGCCAGCGCCTCGCCGGCCGGGCCGGGCCGCAGCCCGCGCGCCGCCAGGTAGGTGAGCCACACCCCCAGCGTGGAAAACGCCAGTGACAGCAGCCGCACCAGGTGGATGATCAGCGCCTGGCCGCGGTAAGGCCAGCGCTCCTCCGGCCCATAGTGCACCCAGTGCGCCTTGTTGTCGCGCTCGGGGTCGTCGTAGCGGAAGTAAGCGTGCGGGTTGACCTGCATGTCGATGCGCTCAGCGCCGCCGCGCACCGGCACCCAGGCCGTTAGCAGCGCGCCCAGGATGTGATAGAGCGGGGGGTGGTGGGCGCGCGGGCCGTTGATGTCCAGCGTCTGCACGGGCAGCTCGCGGTAGCGCTGCAGGTAGCGCACGAACAGGTAGTGCCCGTCCTCGTCCGGCGCTTCGAAGATGGGCGTCGCGGCGTTGAAGAGCAGCCCGAGCACGACGTGCCCGAGCAGCAGGCCGGCCAGCAGAATCTGGGTGCGTTTCATGGACTAGCGCGGCGCGAGGCCGCTGGGGGAAGTATAGCCGGTTCCGGGTGCGGGAGGCCGGCGGACCGACGCCAGCGACGGATGACGGAAGACAAGCGGCTAGGTGCGCTTGCGGCTGGAATGCCGGCGCTATGGCTGGCCGCCGAGGTGCGCCTCAGCTGCCCCCGCCTGTCTACCGCTGCCGACCGCCTGCGAGCTCGAGGTGCTGCGTCTGCTCGATGAGGGGCTGGTGAACCCCAGTTCGTCGTCCCTGTGCCGTTGCTGCTCAGCACATCGCCATGTGGTTCATGGAGCCGCGGCAGCGCCACTTCGCCCGTGTCATCGGCGAACTGTCGCACTGAACCCAGCGCGTCAGCTGACACCGCCCTACCAATACACCTCGCTCAGCCGGTTGCCGACCGCGTCGTGCCAGTATGACCTTGACAATCGCGAAGTACGCTTCGCAATAGTGGGCCAGGTGCATCGGGGAGCACAATGGCTCGGGGGCTCGGGATGCATGACGTGACGGCCGGTCGGCTGCGTTTATGGGAGGCCCATTGAGGCCGGCCGCCGTTGTGTATGACTGCCCGCTCGACTCCACTCAACTGGGAAGACGCTGGGCTGACAGCGTCCAGCCCGATATATGTGTGATCGTCACGCTCCAAGACCGATCCGCTTGGCCTGGGCAGGGCCGGTCGCGCTGCGCCCGCTCCACGCAGTGTAGCCCCAAGCCAAAGGTTGCCTCAATCCCCACTCGTGTCATCGGCTACTACGTGCACAAGCCCGACCTGATCGCCATAGCCGCCAACCCTGCCGGCGAACAGATCGGCGACCCGGCAGGGGCCGCCATGTCTGACCTAGACGCCTGGGCCAGCCAACACCTGAGCGCTCAGGAGGCATTGGTCCTGGAAATGACCACCAATGCCTTGCAGGTACATGAGACCTGGCGCCCCACGTCCCATCGACCGCGAACTCGCCATCGGCACGTGGCCCGGCCGTAACCTCAGTGATGATGCCAGTCTGCGTTTGGGCGTCGGGCTTGGCATGAGGCGCTCCGGTGAGCAGTTCGAGCACGCTCGCCGGCTGCGTGCTCCCATTTCCATGGTTCAAGTCTTCTGGCTTTGGCGTGCTCCTGTACCATGCCTAAACTATTCTGGCCAATGAGAGAGACCGGGGTGGCGCGGCCAACCCCATTCAGTCGCGCCTATTGATTCTGGGTCTCCGCGGCCATCCATATCGCATTGCGCGGCCAACTTGGTACACCGGTGCGCCTAGTGCATGTTCGAAGCAATGGAAACAAGCTTTTCCATGACGAGATAGCCACCCTGAGTATCTGATCCGATGAATGCCATCTCGTAGTAATAGCCTCCCTCCGCCCACCTGAGGGTTTGCAGCGGCACCATGGTCGGTTCCCAAGTGAACTGCTGCACAACCGTTCCATCTGACTCAGCTTGGGTTCCGCTGGGTTTGTATAGCCAACCACCTGCGACATATTCGCCGGGTGAACCTCCAATTGTGACGGTTTCAATTGTCGCGCTGGGTCCAATTAGGCTGTCGAACGCGTTAGGCTGCTGAACGAGTGTGAATTGTGCCGTCATTACGGGACCCGTCGTCTGGACTGCGAATACAAAGTACTGCTCTACAGCCTGCCGAGTCGCATCGTACCGCGCGCCTCGGAACTCAAATCCATCTGGTAGGTACGTCGGCACTTTTATTGGAAAGCCGGCTTCGGCCGCAGCTTCACCAAGCGTCAATGGGAAGCGATCATCCACTGTACTCGGCGGTACGAAGGTAGGCACAGTATCGATAGTCGTTGCCTCCGGAACGATCTCCGCTTGCGTCGCTGAAATGGAATCGTCAACCGTTGCCGAGGCAGTGGCCGGTGCTGGCAACGTAGTCGGGGGGGCTGGTGGGAGGCGCACTTCAACTATGTCGCTTTCAGAGCGTTGGAAAAATCGGAGGATGCCTTGTGCCAACGCCCGGGCATCCGGGCTAGCCAGGACGATAGACACTAACGCGACGAGCAGAAGCATAGGTATTGCGAACCGGCGCACCTTTGGACTCTTCCGCGTGAATCGACGGCCGTGCCACCAAGTATGCAGCGAAGCCTGCACCGGCCGCTTATGGTTGTTGGAAAGCGAAGCAGGGCGGGCAAACAAGGCGGGCAACTGCATTTCGTCCGTCTGAATGGCGCCAGCCAAGGCAAGCAATTGGCCGGCCAGGGCCGCCTCCTCCATTGCTTCGGATGAGACAGGAGGGAGTGGGTAGCCATTCTGGTGTGCTGTAATATAGGTATCTAGTGCCTCGCTGAGCCGCTCGTCAGAGCTGGTCATGGTCGTTTACTCCTGCCCAAGGATGATCAGTTGCTTTTTCAAATCTCGTAACCCACGGTGAACCAGCATTTTCACAGCCGCTTCGCTGCGCCCCATCACTTGGCCGGCTTCTCTGGCACTCAGCCCAGCAAAGAACCGCAGCACCAACGCCTCTGCGCGGTCGGGCGTCAGCGCCTCGATGCACTGCCGCACTGTCGTGACGCTTACCTTCGCCATGGCGAAATCCTCTGGAAGTTGATCGCGTTGCGGCAGGTTGGTCGCTGCTTCTATGGGCAGGTCCGGCTTTCGACCACGGAAGTAGTCCGCGACCTTGTGGCGAGCGATGCTAACCAACCAGGCCACAAACGTACTCTCGCCCCTATAGCCGGCTATGCCTTCGAAAGCAGCAAGGAAGGTTTGGGCCGTCAAATCCTGCGCCTCGGAGACATTTCCGGTGCGCACCAGGTGATAACGGTGGACACGCGCTACGTGTCGGCGGTATAGCTCCTCAAAAGCTGCCGATTCAGAGCGGGCGCGGCGCGCCAATGCTTCGTCAGCACTATCTGGTTCTTGCAGCTGGCGGCTGAACGCCATCAATCTCTCCCCAACCGAATGGCGGCTCATGGCCGAAAATGCGGGAGCATCCCGGGCTTGCTGTGTCCACAGAGTATGTCGGAGAACGCGGCCACTAAGTAACACTTCACTTTGCAGGGCAAATGTCTCCAAGATTTCTTTTGACATCCGGGCAGCTAAATAGCTATCAGCGGGGGATTCAGCCCCAATCAGGAATATCGACCAACTTCCACGCCATGCGCAAAACTACAGCCAGAGCGATCGACGGCAAGCAAGGAGCATGGCTCGAGGCCATCTTGAATAGTTGCCTTCTGAAAAGCCCATGTTACACGCCATGACAACTTCCACTGCACAAACTTACCGCCGCAAATACTGCAGCTGTGTGCCAAACGGCTCGTCCGTGAGCCTGTAGCTGGTTGTCCCAGTCTCAGCGCTGTGAGCACATCGCATACTGGTTGGTAGCTTCTCGCCAACGTCACCTCGCCCGAGTCACCGGTCAGTTGGCGCACTGACCCGAGCGCGTCACCCAGGAAGTAGTGCGGCTCAGTCACCGTCGCCTGCGCGACCCGAAGGGGTCGTTGCCGTAGAGTTAGGTATAGGTGCCGTCGGCCATAACCTGCGTCAACCCCGCTTCCGGGTACAGGGTGTACGTCGTCACCACGCCGCTCACGCCCTGGTGGGTGCGGTCGCCGAGGCCGTTGTGTTAGTATGCCAATGCCCTTCGGGCGCGCTGCAGAAGGACTGGCCGGCTTTGCGTATGGGATGAACGTTCCAGCCCGCCGTTATGTTTGACCGGCCCTCGCATTGTGGCCGGGCGCGTTTGC
>JADLEU010000021.1 GCA_020845955.1 Anaerolineales bacterium | reverse complement strand
GCGCCGCGGCGAGAGCTTCGGGATCGCCGGGTTCGACCGTAACCGCGGCGTCGCCGGCGATCTCGGGCAGGGAGGCGCGGTTCGCGATAACGACCGGCGTGCCACAGCCCATGGCCTCCAGGACCGGAAAACCAAAACCTTCGTAGTGAGAGGGTAAGACCAGGGCGCCAGCGGCGCGATAGACAGCGGGCAGATGGGTGGCGGGGAGGTCCTCCAACCGGCGCACGTGGGCGGTCAGGTTGAGCGCGCCAATCTGGGCTAGCGTCTCATCGAAAAGCCAACCGGCACGGCCGACGAGGACCAGCGGCGGCGCATCGGGCAGCTGCAGGCGCAGGCAGGCATACGCCCGCAGCAGGCCCCCAACGTTCTTGCGTGGCTCGAAGGTGCCCACGAAGAGCAAGTAGCCTGGCGAAAGCGCCAATTCGTCCAGGCGGCTGGCGTCGGAAGCGGCGTCAACCATGGCAGTGGGGACGAACTCGGCATCGAGGCCCAGGTGAACGACGGCGATCTTTTCCGGCGGAACTGCCAGGCGCTCCACCAGGTCCAGCTTGGTAGCGGCGGAATCGGCCGAAATGGCAGTGGCACGGCGGACTGCCCAGCGGATCTGATGATGGTAATAGCGCCGGCTGGCGGTCGTCAGGAACTGGGGATAGAGCAAGAAGGTCAGGTCGTGGACTGTGATCACGGAATGGTGATATCCGCCCTGGGGAGGGATGAAGTCTGGCGAGTGAAGCAAATTGAGGCGATAGGGCGCAATTTCCGCGGCCAGCGCCAGGCGCTCGGCCGGGTGGTGGGCCGGCGTCCAGCAGTCCACGCGGCGCGCATGGTCCGAATATGTTACGCTATGGCCGCGACGATAGAAGTGATAGTGCCGTGTGTCCGGGGCGATAGCCGGCAGCTCGGCGGCCAGATGACGGATATATTTGGCGATGCCGCCGGCGGTGTAATAGGTCAGCCGGACGTCAAGGCCTACGCGCTGCGGAAAGGGGCGCATGGCGGCATTATACCGGCTGGCCGGGCCGCCTGTTGTATAATCGCGCCACGAGTTAGGAGAGGCCATGGACATCGAACAGGCTTCAAAGACGATCCAATGGCTGGATGACGAGCGGCGCAAAGACAAGCAAGAAATCACGACCCTGCAAGAGCGGATAGCGGCACTAGCCGGCGAGAACGCGGCCTTTGCGCGGCGACTGCAGGAAACGGAGACCGCTCTGGCAGCCGTGACGGGCTCGCTACAGCGGGTCACCAAGGTCGATAACCTGCTCGATGGCTATCGAAAGGAGATGACGCGCCAGTTGGAGGAAATTGAGCGCCGGCGCCTGGAAGCCGACAAGGAAAACGAGCGCCTGCGCAAGATCGAGCGCGAAGCGGTCAACAAGTCGCTCGCGGAGTTGCGTCGCAGCCTGGAAGTGCTGCCTAAACTCGAGCGAGACCTGGGCGGCCGCAAGGACGAGGACGGCCGGGTGAACCGCCAGATTGCCGAGCTGCAAATCAAAGTGGCGGATTTCAACAAGCATGTCGACGAGCGCAACCGGGCCGTCACCGTGCTGGATGAGGGCCGGCGACAGGACGTAAAGCGCATTGTCGAATTGCAGGCTGAGACGGCTGACCTGCGCAAGCGAATTGACGACACGCGCAGCAAGGCAGAGATCATCGAGGACATGGTCCGGCGAACCGACGCGCGGCTGGCAGAGATGTTCACGGCCGAGAATGAGCGCAAAGCGGTGCAGGCGCAGTGGCTGGAGGCCCAGGCCGTGGTACAGACCGAGCGCGACCGAGCCTGGATCGAGCACAAGACCCGCACGGAAGCCACCCTGCATAATCTGGAGGATTACGCGCGCCGGATAGACCAGTATTCCGAGAGCTTCCGCGAAATGCGCCGAATCGTTGACGAGGCGCGACAGATGGTGGACCTCATCGAGCGGCGCGTCGTCGAATCGGCCGAAGTGCACCGGCTGGCCGAGGAACGATTTCGCCAGGACTGGGCCTCATTCTTGGCCGACGATCAGAAACGCTGGACCACGCACATGCTGCTGCGCGACGAGCAGTGGCGCGAGCACGAGCGGGCCACCACCAAGCAAGTGGAGCGGATGGCCGCGCTGGAAGAGCAGTTGGCCGAGATCGGCGTCACGATCCGGCAGTTTCAGGCCGTGGATGCGAACCGAATGCAGACGCTGCTGAACGTTGTGCGCGAGCTGGCGGCCGAATACGATCCCACTTACGTGAAGACCCGCTGATTATTCCGGCCCGAAGTGCCTCCGGACCCGGGCCAACCCAACTGTCACTGAAATGCACGTTATCGGCACGGCCGGTCACGTCGACCACGGCAAATCAACGCTGGTGGAAGCGCTGACAGGCATTCACCCCGACCGCCTCAAGGAAGAGCGCGAGCGCCAGATGACAATCGACTTGGGCTTCGCCTGGCTGACCCTCCCTGACGGGTCGGAGGTCGGCGTGGTTGATGTCCCCGGTCACCGCGACTTCATCGAGAATATGCTGGCCGGCGTAGGCGGGATCGATGCCGTTCTCTTTGTCGTGGCTGCCGATGAGGGCGTCATGCCGCAGACGCGCGAACACCTGGCCATCCTCGACCTGCTGAAAATTCCAGCGGGTGTTATCGCCCTGACCAAGGCCGACCTGGTTGACGAGGAGTGGTTGGGCCTGGTGCGAGCCGACATGGAGGCCATCCTGCGCGGCACAGCTCTGGAGACAGCGGCGGTCGTTCCGGTTTCCGCTCGGACAGGGTCCGGGCTGCGCGACTTGCGGCAGGCTCTGATGGCGGTGCTGGCAGATCGGCCGCCTCGGCCCGACCTCGGGCGTCCGCGATTGTCAATTGACCGGGTCTTCAGCCAGGCCGGCTTCGGCACGGTAGTCACCGGCACGCTGATTGACGGCGGCCTGGCGGTCGGCGATGAAGTGGCGGTGCTGCCCGGCGAGCTGACGGCGCGCGTGCGGGGTTTACAGACGCACAAGACAAAGCTGGAGCAAGCCGTGGCTGGCAGCCGAGTGGCCATCAACCTGGCTGGTGTAGAGGTGGGGCAACTGCGCCGCGGCCAGGTCGTCACACGGTCGGGCATCTTACGGCCGACGGCGCTGATCGATGTGCGCCTGGACCACCTGGCCGACACTCCCCTGGATCTCAAGCATAACGCGCAAATTAAGCTGTTCACCGGCGCGGCCGAGGTATTGGGCACCGTGCGGCTGTTGGAGCACGAGGCGCTCGCGCCGGGCGCCGCCGGCTGGGCGCAGCTGGTGCTGGCTGAGCCAGTCGTGGTCGTGAAGGGCGACCGGTTTGTTGTGCGGCGGCCGTCGCCGGCTGCGACCATCGGGGGAGGCGTCGTGGTCGATACGCATCCGGGGCGACGACACCGCCGGCGCGACGCGGCTGTGCTGGCCAGGCTGGAAACGCTGGCTCGGGGCACGCCTGGCGAGTTGGTGCTGCAGTCGCTCCAGGTTCTGGGACCGGCACCATTAAGCGAGGTGCTGGCGCATGCCGGACTTGAACTCAGCCGCAAGGCCCAAGTGCTGGCCGAGCTGCAGGCCAGCGGGGAGTTGGTGGAACTGGAAGGGGATGCGCTCGTGATTTCGCGGGCGTCCTGGTCAAGGCTCCAGGCCGAACTGGGACAAATCCTGGCGCAGTATCACCGCGAAAACCCCCTGCGCGGCGGTATGCCGCGCGAGGAGGTGAAGAGCCGTCTGGCGCAGGCGCTGGAGGCAACACAACGATCCCGCTGGACACCAAAGGTGTTCAACAGCCTAATGGCCAGGATCACCCAGGCCGGGCAGGTGGTGGTTAATGGCAACGCGGTGCGCCGGGTAGACCACGAGGTCCAGTTCACCGCCGCGCAACGGGCGGCGATTGGCGCCCTCCTGGCGGACTTCCGGCGCGATCCCTATAACACGCCGTCGGCCAAGGACAGCGCGGCCCGGGTGGGTGACGACGTGCTGGCGGCCTTGGTAGACCAGGGACAGCTTGTGTCCGTATCCCCCGAGGTCCTTTTCTTGCCAGAAGTTTACCAGACGATGACTGAACGCCTGCTAGCGTACCTGGCCACCAACGGAAAAGTGACCGTAGCGGAGGCGCGCGACCTGTTCGCGACGTCGCGAAAATATGCCCTGGCGCTGCTAGAGCGCCTGGATGCGCAGGGCATCACGCGGCGTGTCGGGGACGAGCGCGTGCGGCGCGCTTGAGGTTGGCGGGCCTGGCAGTTCATTTACCTTTGAGTATGGCCGTGATACACTGCGCTCATGCGCGTCGTTGATGCCAACGGAATTCACATCTTTCAATTCGAAAGCCTGGAGGTCGGCCCGGTGGCGCACGGCATTTTCGCGCGCCATGGCGGGGTCAGCCCTGAGCCGTATGCCAGCCTAAATCTGTCGGTGAGCACCGGCGACTCGCGCGAGAACGTGCGCGAGAACCGCACCCGCGCATTTCGCGCGCTGGCGCGGGCGCCGGATACCGTGGCGGATCTGTGGCAAGTGCATTCGGCCGACGTGATCGTTGCCGACACGCCCAACGGCCCGCATGATTACAAGGGCAAGGCCGATGGGCTCATCACTGACCGCCCGGGTGTGACTCTGTTCTTGCGCTTTGCCGACTGTGTGCCGATTCTGCTCTACGATCCACGCCGCCCAGCGGTCGGGGTGGTGCACGCCGGCTGGCGCGGCACGCTCTTGAAGGCCTGTGCGGCGGCGGTGCAGGCGATGCGCGAGAGCTACGGTACCCGGCCAAGCGACATCGTCGCGGCCATCGGGCCGTCGATTGGGCCGTGCCACTATGCCGTTGGGCCCGAGGTGGTGGCCGCCACGCGGGTGGTATTCGCTGAGGCGGAGGCGCTGCTGCAGCGGGTGAACGGCGCTTATCACCTTGACCTCTGGCAGGCCAATGCCCAGGCGCTGCGGGCGGCCGGCGTCGAGCAAGTCGAAGTTGGCGAAGTCTGCACGGCCTGCCGCCGGGCGGATTTCTTTTCACATCGCGCCAATGGCGGACGAACTGGACGCTTTGGCGCGCTGATCGGGCTGCGCTAGGGCGCTGCACCGATGACCGGCACGCTAAAGGCGGAGGCAGGCTTAGCGGCCCGGTTGGCGGTCCGTCTGGAAGCGGTACGCGAGCGGATGGCGCAGGCGGCGCGCGCGGCCGGGCGCGACCCGGCCACAGTGCGACTGGTGGCAGTGACCAAGACGCACCCGGCCGCCTGGGTGGCAGCGGCCGCTCAGGTGGGGCAAACGACCTTCGGCGAAAACCGGGTAGAGGAGGCCCTGCCCAAGATGGCGGTCCTGGCAGGCCTGGGGACGCTGCACTGGCACATGATCGGGCACATCCAGAGCCGGAAGGCGCGCGATGCAGCCAGGGCCGGATTTGCGCTGGTTCACTCGGTGGACAGTCTTAAGCTGGCTGAGCGGCTAAGCCACGCCGCGGTCGAGGCCGGGCGGCGCCAGCCTGCGCTCCTAGAGTGCAACATCTCGGGCGAAGCCACCAAGAGCGGCTTTGCGGCGTGGGCGCCGGCCGAGCGCGATGCGCTGCTGCCGATCGTCGAGCGGATCGCGGCGCTGCCCGGGCTGGAAATCCGTGGTTTGATGACGATGGCGCCGATTGTTGCCGCGCCCGACGATGCTCGACCCTACTTTCAGAGGCTGCGGGCGCTGCGTGATCGTCTGATGGTGCTGGTGCCGGGACCATGCTGGGCCGAACTGTCGATGGGAATGACTGACGATTTCGAAGCGGCCATTGCCGAAGGCGCGACCCTGGTGCGGGTTGGCCGCGCCATCTTTGGCGAGCGCGCCTAAGCCACCGGCCCGGCGCGATAAACAAGGAGCGGGGTGTGGAAGCCTATCTCATGACACTGGTCAACATGGTCGTCGGGGCGCTGACGATCCTGCTGATCGCCAATGCGCTGATCTCCTTTGCGCCGCTCGAACCGTGGCATCCGGTGCGCCGCTTTCTCAACCAACTTGCCGAGCCGATCCTGCGGCCGTTCCGCAACATCCTGCCACCGGCGGGTAATCTCGACCTGTCGCCGATGGTCGCGATAATCGCCATCCAGATCCTGGGGCAGTTAACCATGGTCCTAATCCAGGCCGCCTTCTAGGGGCGAGCCAGGCACGGGGCTACGACACTATGGAGGCGCGAGGTGAAATTCACAAATGCCAAGCGCGGGGCGGCGATCGCGGTAAAAGTGATGCCGCGGGCGCGTAAAACCGAGGTCGCGGGCGTTATGGAGGACGGCACCATTAAAATCCGCGTTGCCGCTCCGCCCGTGGACGGCGCGGCTAATAAGGCTTTGGTGGTTTTTCTTGCCACGGCGCTGAATGTTTCGAGCAGCCAGATTGACATCGTCGCCGGCGAAACGTCCGAGCGAAAGCTGATCTCGGTAGTAGGGATCAGTCCCCAAGAAGTAGACGTGGCCTTTCAGCGCCTGGTGAGTGGCGCCAGTAACGGGCTGAGCGCAAAAGGCAAGCCGGCCGGGCGCTGAGGCGCAGGGCTCTCGATGGCGCGGCTGGGCTGACTGCACAATTCGCGCGGGCTGGCATTCTGGACAATTACCGTGGATCTAGGCTTGACGGGTTCTAACCGGTGCCGTACCATCTGAGCACACCGCCAAAGGTCAGTAGTGCGCATGGCACTTCCCATTCATTGCCTTGTGATTGGCGCCCGCAATGGAGTCAACCCGGCCGCGGCCAGCCTGCTGGCCGATGCGCACGCTCTTGGCGTCTTGGCGCTTACCGATCTCGAGTGCTATACGCTTTATTTCTTGGAGGGGGATATCCCTGGCTCTGACCTCGACCGCTTGTCGGTCGAGGTCCTTAGCGACCCCGTCGCCCAGACTTCCGCCTGGCGGAGCCATCTTGGGGACGGGGTCGCTGCCTTTAACAATGCCGGCGCACAACACCATGTCATCGAAACTGCTCCGCGGCCCGGGGTGACTGATCGGGTGGCAGAGGAAATCGCGCGCTGCGCGCACATGCTAGGGGTGGCGAGCGTGCGGCGAGCGGCGACCGGGCAGCGTTTTGTGCTGCACGGGGTGCTGACCGATGCCGAGCGGCACTTCCTGGCGCGGCGACTGCTGGCCAACCCCGTCATTCAGCGCTATGCCTTTGGCCCAATCGAACCGAGCTTCCCTGAGGTCAGCCAGGCGTCGGCGCTCGTGGAGGTAATTGCGCTGCGCGAGTTGGACGATGCCGAACTGCTGGCCGTGTCGCGCGAACGGCGGGCCGCGCTGGACCTGGCGGAAATGCAGGCAGTCCAGCAATACTTCCGCGAAGCGGGGCGCGATCCAACCGACGTCGAGTTTGAGACGATCGCGCAGACATGGAGCGAGCACTGCGTCCACAAAACCTTCAAGGCCAGAATCACCCTGCCACGAAACAGGCCGGCCTGGCATCACAGCCTCGCGACCAAAGACCGAGTGGGTGAGCAGATCGACAAACCGGCGTCTGAGGTTGATGGGCTGCTGCGCACTTACCTTCGGGCCACGACGGACCGGATCGCGGCACCATGGGTGCGCTCGGCCTTTGTGGACAATGCTGGTATCGTGGATTTTGATGACGAGTTCGAGATCTCGTTCAAGGTTGAGACGCACAACCACCCCTCTGCCATTGAGCCCTTCGGGGGCGCCAACACCGGCGTGGGCGGCGTGGTGCGCGACGTGCTGGGCGTGAGCGCCAAGCCAATCGCGGCGACCGATGTGCTGTGTTTCGGGCCGCAGGCATTGGGGATGGACACGGCCCTGCCGGAGGGTGTGCTGCCTCCGCGGCGGGTGCGGTCGGGCGTCGTGGCCGGGATTGGCGACTATGGCAACAAACTGGGGGTGCCGACCGTCAACGGCGCGATCTGGTACGATTCTGGGTATACGGCTAACCCCTTGGTGTTCTGCGGCTGCGTTGGCCTGGCGCCGAAAAACCGGCACCCTCGCCAACCGATCGCGGGTGATCATGTTGTGGTATTAGGGGGCCGGACTGGCCGCGACGGCCTGCGCGGCGCTACTTTCTCGTCCATGCCGATGGATGCGCAAACAGGCGAGGTGGCCGGGGCCTCGGTCCAAATTGGCGACCCCATCACCGAGAAGGGGTTGATCGAGGTCGTTACCCGCGCTCGCGAGGCGGGCCTTTACCATGCCGTCACGGACTGTGGGGCGGGAGGGCTGTCGTCGGCGGTCGGCGAGATGGGCAGCCAGGTTGGGGCGGAGGTCGACGTCACCCGCGTTCGTCTCAAGTACCCGGGCTTGGCGCCATGGGAGATCTGGCTGTCGGAGGCGCAGGAGCGAATGGTGCTGGCCGTGCCGGAGGCGGCGCTGCCGAAACTGCAGGCGCTGTGCGATACGTTTGGCATTGAACAAACCGACATTGGCCAGTTCACGGGCACGGGCCGCCTGCTCGCCCGCGCGGGCGAGCGGCTCATCCTGGACCTGGATAACGAGTTTCTGCACAATGGCTTGCCGCAACGCCGGCTGACGGCGGTGTGGCCGGCCGTAGGGCCGCTTGGCCCGGGAGCTGATCTGCCGGCGATGCCGGACTACGCCGGCCTGCTGCTGGCGCTGCTTAGGCATCCAAACCTAGCTTCCAAGGCCGATGTGATCCGCAGCTATGACCATGAGGTGCAGGGCGGCACGGTGGTGAAACCGCTGACCGGCGCGGCCAATGACGGGCCGGCTGACGCTTGCGTGTTGAAGCCGATGGGCACGGGTGGAACACGAGGCATCGTGCTGGCGAACGGCTTGAACCCCGAATATGGCAAGCGTGACGCGTACCGCATGGCCGTGAGCGTGGTCGATGAAGCCATTCGCAACGCGGTCGCAGCAGGGGCCGACCCGGCGCGCATCGCGTTGCTGGACAATTTCTGTTGGGGTGATCCTCAGCGGCCAGAGACGCTGGGCGCGCTGGTGGCCGCGGTGCGAGGCTGCTGCGACGCGGCGCTGCACTATGGCGCGCCCTTCATCTCTGGAAAAGACTCGCTCAACAACGAATACACCGGCTCGGACGGCCGGCGCCACGCGATCCCGCCCACGCTGTTGATTTCGGCCCTGGGTCTGATCGATGACGTGAGCCAGTCCGTGACGACGGACCTGAAAGCACCCGGCGACCTGCTATACCTGTTGGGGGAGCCCCAGGGCCGGCTGGGCGGCGGCCACCTGGGGCTGCTTGGGATGCCGGCTTACACAGCGCTGGCCGAGGCAGGCGAGGTGCCCGATCTGGCGGAGTGGGCTCCGGGGCTATACCGGGCCCTGCATGGGGCGATCCGGGCTGGCTTGGTCCGGGCCTGTCACGATGTCAGCGAGGGTGGGCTGGCCGTTGCAGCGGCGGAGATGTGCATTGGCGGGCGGCTGGGGATGGCCCTGAGCGTGGAGGCCGCCGAACCACTCGTGGCGCTGTTCGGCGAGACCAACGGCGCCCTGCTGGTGGAAGTACGAGCAGAGGATGCCGGCGCTTTTGAGCGGCACCTGGCCGGCCAGCCTGCTCGGCGCATCGGCCATGTGACCGCCGGGTCTCAACTGGCGATCAGAGCCGGGGGCGGCGGTCTACAGCTTCCCATGGCAGAGCTCGTGTCGGCCTGGAGCACGCTGCCCGGATGACGACGCTGAGACCGCGCGCGCTGATCCTGCACGCGCCTGGCACTAATCGCGACGCCGAGGCGGCGCTGGCATTCCGGCAGGCCGGCGCGGATGCGGAAATCGTGCCGCTGAATGTGCTGCGCGCCGGGCAGCGGCGCATGCACGACTATGCCATTCTGGTTGTGCCTGGCGGGTTTTCACACGCCGATGCGCTGGGAGCAGGCAAGCTGCTGGCGCTGGACCTGAGGACTTACTTCGCCGAGGAAGTTGCCGCGTTTGTGGCCAGCGGGCGGCCTGTCATTGGCATCTGCAATGGTTTTCAGGCGCTGGTCAAAGCCGGCCTATTGCGATGGGCGGACAACGGCGCTCGTGACACGATCAACGTGACTTTGACGTTCAACGCTGCCGGACGCTTCGAGTGCCGCTGGGTGACGCTGGCCGCGGTGCCCTCGCGCTGCTTCTGGACAGCCGGGCTGGATGAGCTGATCTACTGCCCCGTGGCGCACGGCGAAGGCCGCTTTATCACCAAGAACCCCCAAGCGGCAGAGGCGCTGCAGGCGGCTGGGCAAGTGGCGCTGGTCTATGCTGGGCCGGACGGCCAACCGGCGGGTGGCGCCTATCCCGAGAACCCGAATGGTTCGACCGCGGACATCGCCGGCATCTGCAACCCGGCCGGCAACGTCCTGGGCCTGATGCCGCACCCCGAGGATCACGTCTCTCGCTACCAGCACCCGCGCTGGATGCGCGGCGAGGCCGGCCAAATGGGACTACCCTTGTTCGAAAACGGCGTGCGCTACGCCGCTCAGGTGACGGGATGGTAACCGAGGCCGACATCCGCGGCCGGCTGCCGCAGGCCCTGGCCGAAACGCAGCTGCCGCTGCCGGGCCGGCAGGCGGGAAAAGTGCGCGACTGGTACGCGCTGGGCGACGGGCGGCGGCTGCTCGTGACGACCGATCGCCTGTCGGCTTTTGACCGCGTGTTGGCTTGCGTGCCGTACAAGGGCCAGGTGCTCAACCAACTGGCCGCCTGGTGGTTCGCGCGGACCGCTGGTGTGATCCCTAACCATGTGCTTGGCGTGCCCGATCCGAATGCCTTGCTGGCGCTGGAAGTCACGCCCATTCCGGTCGAAGTGGTCGTGCGGGGCTTCATCACTGGTGTGACCACAACCGCGCTATGGCATCGATATGCACTGGGCGAGCGCGAAATCTACGGCCATCGCCTGCCAGACGGCCTCGGCAAGAACGAGCCGTTGCCGCAGCCGATCATCACGCCGACCACCAAGGGCGGCCCGAGCGGCCATGACGAGCGCCTGACGTGCGCCGAGGTGGTAGCGCGCGGACTCCTAGACGCGCCGACCTGGGAGCAGGTGCAGGCAGCCGCGCTGGCCATCTTCCGGCAAGGGCAGGCCCTTGCGCAGCGGTCCGGGCTGATCCTGGTCGACACCAAGTACGAGTTTGGCCGTGACGCGACCGGGCAGGTGCGGTTGATTGACGAGGTGCATACTCCGGATTCGTCGCGTTATTGGCTGCAGGCCACTTACGAGGCACGGCTGACGGCCGGCCAGGAGCCCGAGAACTTCGACAAGGAGTTGGTGCGCCTGGCCTTTGCCGCCCATGGCTATCGGGGGGACGGCGAGGCTCCGGCGATGCCGGCCGAGTTGTGGGTTGAGGTCAGCAAGCGATATGTCAAGATCTTTGAGCTGCTGACCGGTCAAGCGTTTGAGCCAGGCGACTACCCCGTCGAGCCGCGGCTTCTGGCCAACTTGCGGCGGGCGGGCATCTATCCCGGAGAGGCGTTCGAGGTGGCGAAGAGAGAGGTGACGGCATGAAGATGTCGCGTCCGGGCGACACCAGGGCCGCGCCGTGCTGGGACGACCGGCCGCACGAGGAATGCGGCCTCATCGGCGTCTTTGCGCCCAACGAAGATGTGGCTAGGATGGCCTACTTTGGCCTGCATGCGCT